>NZ_JBDNGD010000188.1:0-1422 GCF_041689495.1 Halomonas sp.
GCCGGACGAGAACGCGGAGCAAACACAGAACCGCGGGACGAACCTGATGCACGAGGCGATGGAACTCAACCAGCGGACGATGGAGATCAGCAGGGAGCAGTAACCCGAGGCGACGAGGCGGCACACGAGCCGCGCGAAAAGGCCGCCGAGGCCGCTCCCACGCCCAAGGGAACCACCACCCAGCCGGCCACGCCAAGCAGCGACCGTCCGGCCCGCATGTTCACCATCACCGGTGAGCTGGGAACTGGCGGCCCCAAGGCCAAGTTCAAGGCCAACCTGGCCGCCATCCAGACACTCAAGACGCTTCAGGAGGAAGGGCGCCAGGCGACCCTGACAGAGCAAGAGACGCTCGCCCAATACGTCGGGTGGGGTGGATTGCCCCAGGCGTTCGAGGGTGATGGTGGAAAGGTGTCAAAGGGCTGGGATAAGGAAGTCGCCCAGATCAAGGAGGCGATGACGGACGAGGAATACGCCGCCGCGCGACGCAGCACCCAGGACGCCCACTACACCAGCGTCGATATCGTGAACTCCATGTGGGACGGCCTGCGGATCATGGGCTTCAAGGGAGGAAAGGTGCTGGAGCCTTCCGTCGGCACCGGGAACTTCCTTGGACTGATGCCCGGGACCATGCGCAGCAAGAGCGAGATCACCGCCGTCGAGCTGGACCCGATCACTGGCGGGATTGCCGCGCAACTCTACCCGGCAGCCAACGTGCAGTACCCGGTGGGCTTCCAGGACTTCGCCATGCCAGACGGCTACTTCGATGCGGCCATTGGCAACCCGCCGTTCGGCAACCAAAAGCTGTATGACGGCAAGCGGAAGAACATCAGCAAGTTCAGCATCCACAACTATTTCTTCGCCAAGAGCCTGGAGGGGCTCAAGGAGAATGGCGTGCTGGCCATGGTGGTGTCGAGTCGTCTTCTGGACAGCGGTCGCAGTCAGGCGCGTGACTTCATTGCCGAACGGGCCGAGTTCCTGGCGGCCATTCGCCTGCCCAACAACGCCTTCCTGAAGAACGCCGGCACCGAAGTCACCACTGACCTGATCTTCCTCCGCAAGCTGCGCGAGGGCGAGACCAGCATCGATGGTGAGACATGGGGAGGTGTCGAGACCGTCACCGACGCCAAGGGCATCGAAGTACCGCTGAACGAATACTTCGTTCGTCACCCCGAAATGATGCTGGGCGAGTGGGGCGCCTATGGCTCCATGTACGGGCCGAACGAGCCGGCACTGGTAGCGAGGGAGGGGCAAGACACCAACGCCCTACTGGCTGAGGCTATCGCCAGCCTGCCGCGCAATATCATGGACAGCGCAGCCGCTGCCCCCGTAGAAGCAACCTATGACCGGGCCACCAGCGTCGAGAACGTCAAGGTCGGCTCCATGTTCCGCGACGGCAGCGACATAAAGATGCGTGGCGAGGAC
>NZ_JBDNGD010000189.1:0-7874 GCF_041689495.1 Halomonas sp.
ACGTTGTGCACCATGTTGCCGTAGCGGATGGAACGCGACCCGCAGGAGTTGTTGCCGGCCATGCCGCCGAGGGTGCACTGGGCGCTGGTGGACACATCCACCGGGTACCAGAGGCCGTGGGGCTTGAGCCAGGCATTGAGGTGATCGAGCACGATCCCCGGCTCGACCACGACGGTGCGTGCCTGGGCATCGAACTCCACCACCTGGTCGAGATAACGGGAGACGTCGATGACCAGTCCCTCGCCCACGGTCTGGCCACACTGGCTGGTACCGGCGCCCCTTGGCAATATGGGGACACCGGCATCCCGAGCGATATCCAGGGTCAGCGTCAGGTCTTCCTGATGGCGGGGAATCACCACCCCCACCGGCGTCACCTGATAGATCGAGGCATCCGTCGAGTAACGGCCCCGTGAGGCCTGATCGAACAGGACCTCTCCGGCCAACTCACGCTGGAGCCTGGAAGCCAGATCACCGATCGGCTTTATCCGGGCATCCTGCGAACGGGGACTCTGCGTCGCGGACGTCATCCTTCTTCCCTCCTCGCATACGGCAAGGGGGCACCGATGGTCAACTGGACCCCTTGAGCGGGTTGATGGCGAAGTAGTCCAGTGCAGCGGTGACCCCACTGCCCTTCAGGGGGACGCCAGTGAGTTTCATGCCTGCCTCGCAACCCCCCAGGGTGGCAATCAGAGTCAGGTCGTTACAGTCCCCCAGATGGCCGATACGGAACATCTTGCCCTTGGACTTGCCGAGGCCGGCCCCCAGGGACAGGTCGAAACGCTCGTAGATGATCTTGCGCACCTCGTCGGCATCGATCCCCTCCGGCATCACCACGCCGGTGAGCACCGGCGAGTAGACGACCGGGTCCAGGCACTGGATCTCCAGCCCCCAGGCCTCGACGGCCTTGCGCACACCGGCGGCCCAGCGCTGGTGGCGTGCCAGGACGTTCTCCAGGCCTTCGTCGAGCAGCATGTCCAGCGACTCCTTGAGGCCATAGAGCAGATTGGTGCTGGGGGTATAGGGCCAGTAGCCGTTCTGGTTGGCCTCGAGGATCTCGTCCCAGGCCCAGAAACTGCGTGGCATCGTCGATACCCGGCTGGTGGCGATGGCCTTGTCGGACACGGCATTGAAGCTGATGCCCGGCGGCAGCATCAGACCCTTCTGTGACCCGGAAACGGTCACGTCGACGCCCCATTCGTCATGGCGATAGTCGGCACTGGCCAGGCCGGAAATGGTATCGACGATGAACAGGGCGGGATGCTCGGCGGCATCGATGGCCCTCCGCACCGCGGCGATGTCACTGGTCACCCCGGTCGAGGTCTCGTTGTGCACCACGCAGACCGCCTTGATCTCATGGCCGGCATCCTCTTTCAACCTGGCCTCGATCATGTCGGCCTGAACCCCGTAGCGCCAGCTCTCATAGCCGGGCAAGCCGATGAACTCGGGCTCCAGCTGCAGCCGCCGGGCCATCTTCTCCCAGAGGGTGGCGAACTGACCGGTCTCGTACATCAGCACCTTATCGCCCGGCGAAAGGACGTTCGACAACGCCGCCTCCCAGGCACCGGTCCCCGAGGCGGGGTAGATGATCACCGGGCCCCGGGTCTTGAACACCTGCTTGATATTCTCGAGGATCTCTCGCCCCAGGGCGCCGAATTCCGGGCCGCGATGGTCGATGGTCGGCAGGCTCATAGCCCGCAGGATACGATCCGGCACCGGGGAGGGGCCGGGAATCTGCAGGAAATGGCGGCCGGACGGATGAAAATCGAGCTTCAACATGATGATTTCTCCAGATGCAACTCTGTACTTTTGATAATGAATTCAAAATACGCTAAAAAATCACTTGATGCACCCTTCGGCCCGCAGGGTTTGCCGCTGCTCGGGCGAGAAGCCCAGGGTGTCGAGGACCTCATCGGTGTGCTGGCCGAACAGCGGGGCCGGGCTGCGGATCTGCGAGGGGGTGCGCGAGAATTTGCTCGGAAAGCCGATGGTCTTCATCTTGCCGATCACCGGGTGATCCATTTCCTGCACCATGCCACGCGCCAGGTAATGCTCGTCCTGCATCGCCTGGGCGAAATTGTTGATCGGACCGGCCGGCACGCCCGCCTTGTCGCAGAGCTCGAGCCAATGATTCATTTCCCCATTGACCATGATCGCTTCCAGCAGCGCCTCGAGCTCCTCGACGTGCTGGCCACGGTCGAAATTGGTCAGGAACCGCGGGTCGGTCATCAGGTCCTCGCGCTCAAGCACGTCCTGGCAGAAGCGCTCCCAGGTACGCTGGTTGGCACAGCCCAGCATGATGTAGCCATCGCTGGCCTTGACCGCCTGATAGGGTGCCGACACGCGATGCCGCCAGCCGGTGGGCTCGGGCAACGTGCCCTCGCCGAAGTAGGCCGCCGCCTCCCAGGCGAACCAAGGCAGGCCGCATTCGGTGATGGCGATATCGATGTGCTGGCCTTCGCCGGTGTTCATCCTGTGGATATAGGCCGCGAGGATCGAATACACCGCCGTGATGCCGGCGCCGATATCATAGACGGCGATGCCGGTCTTGAGCGGGCGCCGGCCCTTCTCGCCGGTCATCGACATCAGCCCGGTCATGCCCTGGGCCACCAGGTCAAAGCCACCGCGATGGCTGTAGGGGCCGGTCTGGCCGTAGCCGGAAATCGAGCAGTAGATGATGCCGGGATTGATCGCCTTGATGGTGTCGTAGTCGATCTGCAGCGACTTGGTGACGCCGGTGCGGTAGTTCTCGACGATGACGTCGGCGTCCTTGGCCAGGCGATAGAAGATCTCCCTGGCCCGGTCATCCTTCAGGTTGAGCGAGATGCTTTTCTTGTTGCGATTGATCTGCGAGAAACAGGTCGACTCGTCGTTGACGTAGGGGCCCATCTGACGGCTGTCGTCGCCGCCCTGGATCTTCTCGACCTTGGTGACATTCGCCCCCATATCGGCCAGCACCATGGTGCAATATGGCCCGGCCATGATCTGCGAGATGTCCAGCACTTTCACGTTCTGTAGTGGCAGCATTGGCAGAATTCCCAAGTTGGATGACTTAGCGGCCCGACCATTCAAAAGGCGTCTTGTGGACGAACTTGTCGACGGCCGCCTTGAAGTCATCGCTCATGTAGCAGGCGGTGACCCAGTCATCGCCGGCACCCGCGGCGGCACGACGCTCCTCCAGCACCCTCCCCACCAGCGCCTTGCTGGCCTGGACGGTGAGCGGGGCGCGTCGACCGAATTCGGCGGCGATGGCGGCCACCTCTTCGATAATCGCCTCGGACGCGAAGATGCCGTTGACGAGTCCCGCCTGGTGGGCCTCATTGGCACCGAACAACTTGGCCATCATCAGCGCCTCCTTGGTGCGGGCCACGCCGATCATGTCGACCATCCGTGAGACGTTGGTCATCGACAGGGTGTTACCCAGGGTCCTGGCGATGGGTACGCCGAACTTCATCGACGGCGTGCAGTAGCGAAAGTCACAGACCAGCGCCAGGGCCGCCCCACCGCCCACGCAGGCGCCCTCGATCAGTGCGATGGTGGGCTTGGGCAGAGCCTCCAGCTTGCCGACAACCCGGTCAATACGTTGCTCGTATCCAAGGGCATCCTCGGGGGATTTGAAGTTGGCAAACTGGGAGATATCAGTGCCGGCGACGAAGGCCTCGCCGCCGACTCCATGCAGCACCACCGCCTGGATGTCTTCGTCCTCGGCCAGCCGATCGCAGCAGGCCTCGAGCGCGTCGTACATCTCCCAGGTCATGGCATTGCGGCTATCGGGTCGGTTGAAACCGATCCAGGCGAGGTTGCCCTCGCGCCGGAAGATCAAGGAATCAGACATCAGGTTTCTCCTCTCAGGGTTTTCGGGCTCATCGGTAGAAAAGCTCCACCAGGCCCATCGGGAAGATCGGCACGTAGGTGACCAGCATCAGCAGCACGAACAGCAGAATGACGAACGGCACATTGGCCTTGGTCACATCCCAGATATCGGCCTTGGCCACCGAACAAGCGGTCATCAGCACGCTGGCCACAGGGGGCGTCTGCTGGCCGATCGCCAGGTTCAGCGTCACGATCATCCCGAAGTGGACGGGATCGATGCCGACCATCATCACCAACGGCATGACAATGGGCACGGTGAGGATGATGGCCGCCGCCGAGTGCAGGATCATGCCGATCATCAGCAGGAAGATGTTCAGCAATACCAGCACCGCGTACTTGTTGTCGGTGAAGTCGCCGATCATGGTCGCCAGCATCTGCGGCAGTTGGGCGCGGGTAAGGAAATCCCCGAGCAGTGCGGAACTCGCCACCAACAGCATTACCACGGCGGTCTGTACACCGCCCTCGACCATGGCTCCGCGTAAGTTCGACCACCTCAGCTCGCCGTAGCGGAAACTGATCAGCAGCGATGCCAGCACCGCCAGCGCGGCGCCCTCGGTAGCGGTCATGAAGCCGCCGAAGATGCCGCCAAGGATGATCATCGGCAGCAAGAAGGCAAGGCTCGCCGCCTTGAAGGTAGTCCACACCCGGCTCAGCTTGAAGGTCTGCTCCACGGGAAAGTTGTAGCGGACCGCTAAGTACCAGGCGAGCACCATCATCAACAGCCCGCCGACCACACCGGGCACGATGCCGGCGACGAAGAGCTGCACCACCGAGGTGTCGGCCATGGCGGCATAGAGGATCATCGGGATCGAGGGCGGGATGATGATCGCCAGCGATGCCGAGGAAGATGTGATGGCGGCAGCGAACGGAGCTGGATACCCCTTGCGCTTCATCTCCGGAATCAGGATGGTGCCAAGGGCAGCCACATCGGCCACGGCAGACCCGGAAATCTCGGCGAAGAACAGCGAGGTGCCGACGCTTACCATGGCAAGGCCGCCGCGGACGAAGCCGAGCAGTGCGGAGGCGAAGTCGATCAGCCGTCGCGAGATGCCGCCGGTGTTCATGATGGCGCCGGCCAGGACGAACAGCGGAATGGCGATCAGCGGGAACTTGGTCGCGCCATCGAACAGCACCAGCGGGAAGCCGAACAGGCTGTTGGTCCCTTGCAACACCAGCATGGCGACGATGGACACCGCACCCAGAGCCACCGCAATGGGGATGTTGATGAAGATCATGGCCAGCCCAGCCAGCAGGATCAAGGCCGTCGTCATTGCATTTCCTCCACGATGTCCTGCTCCGAGGGTGGCTTCCGCCCCTCCCAAGCTTCACGCAGGATGTCCGGCAGGTTAAGCAGCTCGGCGATGACATAGAGCGCCGCGCCAATGGGAATGGTGGACTGAGTCACGGCCGTGGGGATGGGCACGCTGACCAGGGTAGAGCCGCTGAGGACACTGATGACGTAGACGCCATAGACGGCGAGCAGCACGAAGAAGGTGATGATGATGGCCTCACCGAGCACTACCAGCGCCATGCGCACAGTACGCGTTTGCGAGTAGACGAAGCCCGGGACGCTGATATGGGCGCGCTTGAGGGAGGCGAGAGCGGCGCCGTAGTAGGTCACCCACGCCAGCATCACGGCGGCGACCTCGTCATACCACGCCAGGGAATTGCCGAAAAAACGGAAGGTGACACCGAGTAACACGACCACCGTCAGGGAAACCACCAGAAACATGGTGATGACCTCGAGCAGCCACTCGAAGCCGGATCGAAGTTTCACGAGGGACATTGAAGCCACTCCGTCGAGCAGAGGAAGGACCGCCCGGCCGGGGCGGTCCAAGAGTTGATTCAGAGGGATTCAGTCTTCAGAGAGATTCAGTCTTCAGAGAGATTCAGTCTTTCTCACCGAGCGCCAGCGCATGGTCGACCAGGTCGCCGCCGCCTTCCACTTCCTCGTCGAAGAGCTCATAGATGGGGCCACTGGCGTCGATGAATGCCTGCTTGTTAGCCTCGTTGATCTCCATGCCGGCCGCTTCCATCTCGCCGAGGAGCTCCTCATCCTGCTTGGCGGCCGTCTCGTAGACGAAGTCCTGGACCTCCTGGGCCGTCTCCTCGAGCACATCCTGGACCTCCTGGGGGAGATCCGCCCAATAGCTCGTGGAGACCACGACATAGGCAGGCGTGTAGACGTGGTTGGTGATGGAGAGGTAGTCCTGCACCTCCTGGAACTTCGAGGAGTAGATCTGCACCAGGGGGTTTTCCTGGCCGTCCATGGTACCGGTCTGTAGCGCCGTGAAGACCTCCGAGAACGCCATGGGCGAGGGGTTGGCGCCGTATTCCTCGAACATGCGCACCCGCCACTTGCCCTTCGGGGTCCGCAGCTTCAAACCATCAAGGTCCTCGGGGGTATTGATGGCGCGCTCATTGTTGGTGATCTGGCGGAAGCCATTCTCCCAGACGGCGAGGATCTTGTAGCCCTCCTCCTCCGCCAGTGGGTAAAGGTCGGGCTCAACGACCTCCTCGATAACCCGCTTCATGTGGTCCCTATCCTGGATCAGATAGGGCATCTCGAACAGACCGAACTCATCCACTACCGAGGACATCACGCTGGAAGGCAGCGTAAAGGTCAGCTGGCCAAGTTTGAGCTTCTGCATCATGGAGCTGTCGCCGCCAAGCTGGCTCGCTCCGTAGACCTGCACCTCGTAGTCATCGCCCAGTCGCTCGTTGGCCCGCTTGGCGAACTCATTCGCGGAAGCACCGAACAACGAACCGGGGTTGCCCACGTGGCCAAACTGCAGCTCGGTCTGGGCCATGCCGAGACCTGGCGTCAGACTCAACGCCAGGGAGGTGGTCAGGAATGCTGTCTTGATCATATTCATTGGATACTCCATCCAGTACTGGATTGTTGTTGTGCGCATATTGCCCGGGAGCGACGTACTTTCGAGGCACCCCCAGGGCCATGGCGGCCGCCGCACGGCCACTCCGACGGCCCGACTCGCAACGGCATCCATAGACTCGCCGCCCCGACCGTCACAATTTCAATTTGAATTCATAATGTAGAATTAAAAAATTATCCTTTAGTCGAAGGGTGCTTGACGGCAAGGTTGCCAGCGGGAAACCGGAACAGGCGTCGAGGATCGGCACGCTACCATCAAGGATCGCAGGCGCCTCAGCCCAGGGGAGCTGGAGGCTGCTGCGAAAGACCTGCAGACCATGAGATATCTCCTGGACGGGTTGAACGGATTTTGGATGCATAATACATTTGCAGAGGAGCGTCAAACTCGACAGGCTCCGAGATAAGATCGCATCTGCCTCGGGCTACACAAGGAACCAGCCCATGAGCAAGATCCAGCACCGCAACCTTTACCGGGAAGTCGCCGACCGCGTCCGCAAGCTAATAGAGCATGGCGAACTCGCTCCCGGGGAACGCATCTCCGAAAAACAGCTCTGCGAACAGTTCGGTGTGTCACGAACGCCCCTGCGCGAGGCCCTGAAGGTACTGGCTTCGGAGGGGCTGGTGTTACTCCTTCCCAATCGTGGGGCGCGCGTCGTCCAGCTGACTCTAAAGACGGTCAAGGACACCTACGATCTGATGGGCGCCCTGGAGGGCTTGTCGGGAGAGCTGGCCTGTCAACACATCAGTGACGATGAGATCGAGGCGATAGTCGCACTTCACGAACGCATGCTGGGTCACTACCGCAACAGGGAGCTTGCCGAGTACTTCGAGGTCAACCGGAAGATCCATGAGAGCCTGCTTGCCGCGTCACGCAACGAGGTGCTCCAGGAGATGTACAACAATCTCAGCCAGCGCGTGAAACGTGTGCGCTACTCCAAGAAGATGACCGATAGCTTCTGGCGCCAGGCCGTCAATGACCACGAAAACATGATCTCGGCCCTCAAGAAGCGTGACGGCAAGCAACTGGGACAGATCCTGCGCAACCACCTCTGCAACAAGCTGGAAATCGCCTCCCTGTCCGATGAGCACGCCGACGATACCCTTCCCGGCG
>NZ_JBDNGD010000190.1:0-1078 GCF_041689495.1 Halomonas sp.
GCAACCAATCCAGTGGGCAACCGCCAGCACCAAGGGGCGCAGCGAGGACGCCAGCGGGGCCAGGCTAATCAACCTCTATGCCGAGGCCCTGCCCCGCGATAGCAAATCACCTGTAGTCCTGTACGGAACGCCCGGCACGGCGAAGTTCACGCTCCTGCCCACCCGGCCGGTGCTGGCGCTTCACGTTATGGACAACGTCCTCTATGCCGTCACCCCGTCAGCGCTCTACGCCGTGAATCGGTATGGCGCTGTGACGAAGCTGGGGAGCGTGACGCTCTCAGGGCGAGTAAGCGTTGCAAACAACGGTGCGTCGCTGGTGCTTGTGGATGGCAGCAGAGGCTATTCCTACAGCTCTGCCGGAGGCCTGACCCAGCTATCAGGCGATGGTTGGTATCCGGCCGATACCGTGACCTATCAGGACGGCTATTTCATCTTCAACCGAGCCGGCACCGGGCAATTCTTCTTGTCAGAGCTATTGGCCACGACATTCGACGCCTTGGACTTCGCCACCGCCGAGGCCGCACCCGATGACAGCCTGGCTGTGCTGTCAGACCATCGCGAGCTGTGGGTATTCGGCAGGCACAGCATCGAGGTCTGGTACAACTCGGGAGATCCGGACTTCCCCTTCGAGCGTATGCAGGGCGCGTATGCAGAGCGTGGCATTGCCGCACCGCACAGCGCCGCCAAGATGGACAACACAGTCTACTGGCTGGGCGAGGATGGCATCGTCTACCGGGCGGCCGGATACCAGCCCAAGCGCGTCAGCACCCATGCCGTCGAGCAGGCCATTGACGGCGAGCAATGGGACGCCTTCGCTTACACCTACACCGAGGAAGGCCACAAGTTCTATGTCCTGACCTTTCCCAGCCAGGCGCAGACGTGGGTATACGACGCGGCGACGAACCTATGGCACGAGCGTCAGCATTACGAGTGGGGACGGCACCACGGCAACTGCTACGCCTGGGCCTATGACCAGCACCTGATCGGCGACTGGCAGAACGGCCTGATCTACCAATATGACATGGCCGCGAACGACGACGAGGGCGACCCCATACAGCGGATAGCGGTATCGCCACCC
>NZ_JBDNGD010000191.1:0-5101 GCF_041689495.1 Halomonas sp.
ATCGGTGCCAGGGCCTCCCTGACGCCCTGGTCCGATCCGCTGGAGGCGCTGGGCACCCTGAGCGCCGATGAGAGCGTGACCCTCTCCTCCACCGTTACCGCGCTGGTCGCCGAGGTGAGCTTCAGTGACGGTGAGGAGGTGGAGGCGGGCCAACTCCTGATCCAGCTCAATGACAGGGAGGAACAGGCTGACCTGCGCTCCGCCCAGGCATTGCGCGACGAGCGGCGCAATACCGTGGCCCGTTTGAACCAACTGGAAAGCCGCAACATGGCACCCCGCGCCGATGTCGAGGATGCCCGCTCCCGATTGCGCCAGGTCGAGGCGGAGATCCAGGCCCTGGAGGCACGGCTCGCCAACTACCGGATTCTCGCCCCCTTCAGTGGGCGAGTCGGCTTTCGCGACATCAGCGTCGGCACCTTGGTCACTCCTGGGACGGACCTGGTGACCCTGGACAAGCTCGATACCATGACCCTCGACTTCGGTGTACCCGAGGTCTCGCTGGGGATGCTGGAACCTGGCCTGTCATTGACCGCCACAAGCGCCGCCTTCCCGAGCGAATCCTTCGATGGCGAGATCGCGAGCCTGGGTACCCGCGTCGATCCCGTCAACCGCAACCTGACGGTGCGTGCCGAGCTCGCCAATCCCGAACTACGCCTGCGCCCCGGCATGCTCATGCAGGTGGTGGTTCAGCGTCGACCGCGACAAGCCTTGGTGATTCCCGAGGCCGCACTGATACCCGAGGGTCAGAGGCAAAACGTACTGGTGCTTCACGAGGGCGAGAAAAACCGCGTGGAAGAGCGCGAGATTCGCATCGGTGCCCGGCGCGAGGGCGAGGTAGAAGTCCTGGAAGGCATTGCCGACGGTGACCTGGTGGTCGCCCATGGCACGGAACGGGTGCGCGACGGAGACGAAGCACGCCTGATCGGCATCCTCGACGAGGACACCAGCGTATCCGACATCCTTCGCCAGGCACGCAATGGAGCGGAGATGGATAGCTGATGCGCCTTTCCGACATCTCCGTCCAGAGGCCGGTGCTGGCAACCGTCCTCGCCGCCCTGATCGTGGCCTTCGGCTTGCTGGCACTCCAGCGGCTGCCACTGCAGGAATATCCGTCGATCGATCCACCCGTGGTGGGCATCGATACCCGCTATCCGGGTGCCTCGGCCAGCGTGGTGGAGACCCGCATCACTCAGGTCCTGGAAGACCGGATCTCCGGTGTAGCCGGCATCGAGGTGATCTCCTCCTCCAGCCAGGACGGGCGTTCCAGTATCAATGTGGAATTCGGCCTGAACATGGATATCGATGCGGCCGCCAATGATATCCGCGACCGGATTTCCGGCTCTCTCGACAACCTCCCGGAGGAGGCGGCCCCCCCCGAGGTGCAGAAAGCGGATTCCAGTGATGATGTCGTGCTGTGGCTGTCGCTCTCCGGCGAGCGCTTCACCATGGCCGAGCTCACCGACTACGCCAACCGCTACCTGGTCGACCGTTTCTCGGTGCAGCCGGGTGTATCGCGGGTCATCGTCGGGGGCGGACGCGACTACGCCATGCGTATCTGGCTCGACGCCAACGCCCTGGCGGCCCGTAACCTGACGGCAGGCGACGTGGAAACCGCCCTGCGGCAGGAAAACGTCGAACTGCCCGGCGGAGCCATCGAGTCCCAGTCACGCCAGTTCATCGTCCGGCTGGCGCGCAATTTCGCGACGCCCGATGACTTTCGCCATCTGGTTCTCGATGAGGGAAGTGATGGATACCTGGTGCGTCTCGGCGATGTCGCGCGTGTCGAAATCGGTGCCGTCGAGGAGCGCACCATCTTCCGGGGCAATGGCGTTCCTATGGTGGGCCTGGGGATGCGCAAGCAATCCACCGCCAACGTGCTGGAGATCTCACGCGAAGTTCAGGCGGAAATGCAACGTCTGCAGGGCACCCTTCCCGAAGGCATGTCCTTGCGTCTCAATTTCGACTCCTCGGTGTTCGTCTCGGGCGCGATATCCCAGGTGGTACAAACCCTGTTCATCGCCATGGGCCTGGTGGTCGTCGCGATCTTCCTATTCCTGGGCAATATCCGCACCACCCTGATTCCCGCCGTCACGGTACCCATCGCCCTGATCGGCTCCTTCGCCGCCCTGGCGGTGATGGGCTTCACGATCAATCTGCTGACACTTCTGGCTCTGGTGCTCGTCATCGGCCTGATCGTCGACGACGCCATCGTCGTCCTCGAGAACATCCACCGACGCATGCAGGAGCATGGCGAGACGCCACTGGTCGCCGCCTTCCGGGGTACCCGCCAGATCGCCTTTGCGGTCATCGCCACCACCCTGGTACTCATCGCGGTGTTCATACCACTGAGCCTGCTGCAAGGTGACATCGGCCGACTCTTCTCGGAGTTCGCCTTGACGCTGGCCGCCGCGGTGGCCATCTCGAGCCTGCTGGCACTGACCCTGACGCCGATGATGGCCTCCAAGATCCTCAAGCGCGACATGCACGAAGGACGCATCTCCGCCGCGGTAACATGGCTGCTCGAATTGTCGCGTCGTGTCTATCGGGCGATGCTCGAACGCGTCCTCAAGCTGCGACTGGTCGTGCTGCTTCTGTTCATGGGGCTGATCGGCGGCATGATCTGGCTCAATGGCCAACTCCCCAATGAGTACACGCCCCAGGAGGATCGCGGCAACTTCTTCGTGCTGGTCAATGGCCCGCCCGGCGCGACCTACGACTATATGCTCGACTACATGAACGAGATCGAGACACGCCTGATGCCGATGACCGAGAGCGGCGAGATCGAGCGAATCGTGGTTCGAGCGCCGCGCGGCTGGGGCAATATCGAAAATTTCAACAGCGGTTTCGTGATCGTCAACCTGGCCGACTGGAACTCGCGACGTTCCGCCTGGGCCATCATGGACGATATCCGTGGCCGGCTTGCCGATCTGCCCGGCGTCAGGGCCTTCCCGGTCATGCGCCAGGGCTTCGGCCAGCGCGTCGAAAAACCGATACAGTTCGTGCTCGGTGGCGGAACCTATGCGCAACTCGCCGAATGGCGAGACACCCTGATATCACATCTCCGCGAGGACAATCCCCGCCTGACGAGCCTGGAAAGTGACTATGAGGAAAACCAGCCACAGCTCCGTGTGGACATCGACTACACCCGTGCTTCCGCCCTGGGGGTGACCGTCACCGAGATCGGTCGCACGCTCGAAACCCTGCTGGGTGGGCGCACCGTGACCCGCTACGTGGATGATGGTCAGGAGTACGATGTGATCCTCGAGGGCGAGCCCGGGGCCAGACCTAGCCCGCGGTCCCTCGAAAATCTCCTGGTCCGCTCGGCACGCTCCGATGAGCTGATCCCGCTGTCGAACCTGGTGACCCTGACGGACTTCGCCGGGCCCAGCACACTCAACCGCTTCAACCGGATTCGCGCGATCACCATCCAGGCGGACCTGGCCGATGGCTACCCACTCGGCGAGGCCCTCGACTACCTCAATGCGGCAGTCGCCGAGGTGCTGCCCGCGGAGGCCCAGACCGATGTCAAGGGGGCCTCACGAGACTACCTCGAGGCCAGCGGTGCAACTGCCTTCCTGCTGGGACTCGGAGTTCTGGTGGTCTTCCTGGTGCTCGCGGGCCAGTTCGAGAGCTTTGTCCACCCCTTCGTGATCATGCTCACCGTCCCCCTGGCCATCTTCGGCGCCCTCCTCGGGCTCTATGTCACCGGACAATCGCTCAATATCTACAGTCAGGTGGGGCTGGTCATGCTGGTAGGACTCGCCGCCAAGAACGGTATCCTGATCGTCGAGTTCGCGAATCAACTGCGTGATCAGGGTGTCGCCTTCCACGATGCCCTGGTCGATGCCGCCGTCATTCGACTCCGCCCGATCCTGATGACGGCCGTCACCACCATGGCCGGTGCCGTGCCGCTGATCGTTTCCAGTGGCGCGGGTGCCGAAACCCGACTGGTCATCGGCACCGTAATCCTCTGTGGTCTCGCCACGGCCACCCTCTTCACCCTCTTCGTGGTTCCCGTGGCCTATGACCTCCTGGCGCGCCACACGGGTTCGCCCGGCGATGTCGGTCGACGCCTGGAAACCGAGATGAACGAGAACCCCGTGCCCGAGTGATCTAGGAGGCAGCACCGAACGAAGAAGGCCACCCCAGGGATGGCCTTCTTCGTCATTACACCAGGCGCGATCAGCAATCGCCGATCCGCTCACCCTCTACCACGGTGTTCATCTGCATCGTTCCCATCGGGGTGTCGACCTCGATATCGATATTGCCGGCGAGACGCTCACCCAGGAAGTCCATGCGTCCATCGATGTTGGCCTCTCCGCCTTCCTGGCGACACACCATGCGGTAGTCGACGCCGTCGGCGGCGACATTGTGCTCGAGCAACTCGCAGCCCTCCTCTTCCTCGATGAACTGGAACTCGTCATCCTCCAGATCCCCCTGGGCGATGCACTCCTGATGAGACTCGGTCTGGTCGGGAATCGGCATATCGCCGGAGACCGAGGTCGTGCTGTTGAACTGCCATTGTCCCGGCACAATATTGGGCGTATTGGCCATGGCGGCAAGCGGCAGCGCCAAGGCGAAAGTGGCCAGCAGGTAACGATATCTCATGAGCATCCTCCAGTCGGTCAGTGATGTGCCTCTCCATCAGCACAACCAACAGCTTACCCCAGGGCAATCCCCGAGCAACAATGGACGCACACAAACCCCCGATGCCGCCTGGGCATCGGGGGTTCGAAAACCTTTGACACATCATCAAAGGTTATGTGGTTCACCGGCAAAACGGCGCTGCACTTCCACCACGTAGGCAGACAACGACATCAAGTCGTCGCTTCCCCATTCCAACGGCTCAGCGGCCATGGGCGTCACCATGCAGATCTGCACCATTTCGTCGGCATGGACCTCCGACATGCCGAACATGTTGCTGCCCATCGCCACCTGGTGGGGATAGGGTTGTTCGAAGCTTGCGTTGTATCCCTGATCGTTGCCATCGATACCATGGCAGCTGGCACAGGACAGGCCATTGGAACTCAGTGAGGTGTCATTGTAGAGGGCCTCACCACGGGCCAGCATTTCCTGCGAGTTATCACCGGTCTCGCTATAA
>NZ_JBDNGD010000192.1:0-27424 GCF_041689495.1 Halomonas sp.
CGTGACGGCGTGACGGCGTGATGCGCTAAGCAACGCCTTAAATACACACATGCACCGACACATGGTCCCGGGTGCTGTCGTGACCACAGCGTGGTTCGGCGGTCGGATCCATGGGGTGCGTGGAGGCCTAACCCGATTTTCCAGGAGTCATCCATGGCACATGTCAATATGCGTGACCTGCTCAAGGCAGGCGCCCACTTCGGTCACCAGACCAAGTACTGGAATCCGAAGATGAGCAAGTTCATCTTCGGCGCCCGCAACAAGATCCATATCGTCAACCTCGAACATACGCTGCCGGCCCTGAACGAGGCCATCGGCGTGGTCGAGAAGATGGCCGCGGCCAATAACAAGATCCTGTTCGTCGGCACCAAGCGTAGCGCGAGCAAGATCATCAAGGAAGAGGCCAACCGGGTCGGCCAGCCATTCGTCAACCATCGTTGGCTCGGTGGCATGTTGACCAACTACAAGACCATCCGCCAGTCCATCAAGCGCCTTCGTGATCTCGAGTCCATGCGTGAGGATGGCACCTTCGAGAAGCTGACCAAGAAGGAAGTGCTGATGGCGACCCGCGAGCAGGACAAGCTCGAGCGCTCCATCGGCGGTATCAAGGAAATGGCCGGACTGCCCGATGCCCTCTTCGTGATCGACGTTGACCACGAGCGTATCGCCATCAACGAGGCCAACAAGCTGGGTATCCCGGTCATCGGCGTGGTGGATACGAACTCCGACCCCGATGGTGTCGACTATGTGATCCCCGGCAATGACGATTCCATTCGCGCCATCCAGATCTACGTTCAGGCCATCGCCGATGCCTGCGGTCGCGCTAAGGAAGGTCGTCCGGACGAGTTCGTCGAGGTAACCGACGACGTCGTCCAGGAAAGTGACAGCGCCGCCGAGTAATGGCGGTCCATC
Organism: Halomonas sp.; assembly: GCF_041689495.1. GTDB lineage: Bacteria > Pseudomonadota > Gammaproteobacteria > Pseudomonadales > Halomonadaceae > Halomonas. Next base: position 913 of record NZ_JBDNGD010000192.1, read on the forward strand.
TGGCCACGACATGGCTCGAGGCCAGATGACAAGGGGGCCCTGGCCCCCTTTCCTCTCATTGGAACAGCGTTATTCCGGCGCAACGCCAGGCGCGGCCGGATGATGTTCATCAAGTTAGACACATTCAGAGGTGATACCCATGGCAGCTATCAGCGCCTCCCAGGTAAAGGAACTGCGCGAGCGTACCGGGCTCGGCATGATGGAGTGCAAGAAAGCCCTCACCGAAACCGATGGTGATATCGAGGTCGCCATCGAGAACCTGCGCAAGAATTCCGGCCTCAAGGCCGCCAAGAAGGCGGGCCGTACTGCTGCCGAGGGTGCACTCGTCACTCGCGTGGCCGAGGATGGCAGCGTCGGGGTGATGGTCGAGATCAATTCCGAGACCGATTTCGTTTCCCGCGACGACAATTTCAAGGCCTTCGCCGACAAGGTCGCCGATGCCTTCTTCGCCGCCAGGAGCGAGGATGTCGCTGCGGTGATGGCAGGGGAGCTCGAGACCACCCGTGAGCAACTGGTGCAGAAGATCGGCGAGAACATCGGCGTGCGCCGTTGTGCCCTGGTCGAGGCCGGTGAAGGTCACCTCGTGGGCGAGTATGTCCACGGTGACCGTATCGGGGTGCTGACCGTGCTCAGGGGCGGTAACGCCGAGGTGGCCAGAGATGTCGCCATGCACGTGGCAGCCATCAATCCCGTCGTGGCGCGTCCCGAGGACATGCCACAGGAGCAGCTGGACGCCGAGAAGGCGATCATCCTGGCCCAGCCGGACATGGCCGGCAAGCCCGAGCAGATCGCCGAGAAGATGGTCCAGGGCCGCCTCAAGAAGTACCTGGCCGAGAACAGCCTGACCGAGCAGCCCTTCGTCAAGAACCCCGACCAGTCCATTGCCGACTTCGTCAAGGCCGCCGGCGGCGAGGTGATTGGCTTCACCCGCTTCGAGGTGGGCGAGGGCATCGAGAAGGAAGAGGTCGACTTCGCCAAGGAAGTGATGGAACAGGCCAAGCGTAGCTGAGGTCTCAGTCGCTGGGTCGGTTATGGCGTGCGTGCAGGCGCACGCCATCGTGTATCCGGCGGTTGACTCCATGCCCGGAGTGCCCCACTGCCCTAGCCCCAGGAGATTGCCATGCCCGCATCAGATCACCCCGAAAAGCTGCGTACCGAGAAGTTTCGCCATGACAAGTCGAAGTACAAGCGCATCCTGCTGAAGCTGTCCGGCGAGGCACTGGTGGGCGAGCATGATTTCGGTATCGACCCCAAGGTGCTGGATCGCATGGCCCTGGAGATAGGGCAACTGGTGGGTATCGGTGTCCAGGTCGGTATCGTCATCGGCGGTGGCAACCTCTTCCGGGGTGCCGCCCTCAACGAGGCCGGCATGGACCGGGTGACCGGCGACCACATGGGCATGCTGGCCACGGTGATGAATGCCCTGGCCATGCGTGATGCCCTGGAGCGTTCCAATATCCGTTCGCGGGTGATGTCGGCGATTCCCATGAGCGGTGTCGTCGAACACTATGACCGTCGAACCGCGATTCGCTACCTGACCTCCGGGGACGTGGTATTGTTCTCTGCGGGTACCGGGAATCCCTTCTTCACGACCGATTCGGCGGCCTGCCTGCGCGGCATCGAGATCGATGCCGATGTGGTGATCAAGGCCACCAAGGTCGACGGCGTCTATGACAAGGACCCGGTCAAGCATGCCGATGCGGTGAAATACGACCAGCTGAGCTATGACGACGCCATCGAACAGAAGCTTGGCGTCATGGATTTGACCGCCATCTGCCTGGTGCGGGACCATGATATGCCGGTTCGGGTCTTCAACATGAACAAGCCGGGTGCCCTGCTCAACCTAGTGGTCGGGGGCGAGGAAGGCACGCTGATAGACAGAGGTTGATAACGTGATCAATGACATCAAGAAGGATGCGGAATCCCGGATGAAGAAGAGCCTCGAGGCCCTTCATGGCAACTTCAACAAGATCCGCACCGGACGGGCACACCCCAGCATCCTCGACGCCGTTACCGTGGACTACTATGGCGCTCAGGTGCCGATCCAGCAGGTGGCCTCGGTGAACGTCGAGGATGCCCGTACCCTTTCGGTGGCCCCCTGGGAGCAGGGTATGGTGGCCAAGATCGAGAAGGCCATCATGACGTCCGACCTGGGGCTCAACCCGGCAAGTGCCGGCAATGTGATCCGTGTGCCGATGCCCATGCTGACCGAGGATACCCGCAAGGGCTACATCAAGCAGGCGCGCAGTGAGGCGGAGCATGCGCGAGTCGCGGTGCGCAATGTGCGTCGCGACGCCAATGGCGATATCAAGTCCTTGCTCAAGGAGAAGGAAGTCAGCGAGGACGAGCATCACCAGGCCGAGGATGCGATCCAGAAATTGACCGATCAGATCATCGCCGAGATCGACAAGGCACTGGAATCCAAGGAACACGACCTGATTCAGGTCTGAGGATGCCTGATTCAGGTCTGAGGACGATAGGGCGGTGGCGTTCCTGATGAACTGACGCCGCCCGATGCCGGTACACCCTCCCATGCGAGACACCATGTCGTCACCGCAGTCACCCGAGTCGCATTCTCCGCACGGTGCGGACCCCCTTCCGTCGGGCGCCTTGCCCCGCCATGTGGCCATCATCATGGATGGCAACAATCGCTGGGCCAGGGCGCGAGGGATGTCGGGTGTCCGGGGGCACCATGCCGGTGTCGAGGCCGTGCGCGCCGTGATTCGCCGGGCCGCGGAGCAGGGCATCGAGACCCTGACCCTCTTTGCCTTCTCCAGCGAGAACTGGAAGCGGCCCAAGGCCGAGATCAGTGCCCTGATGGAGCTCTTCCTGCTGGCGCTAAAGCGCGAGGTGAGGAAGCTTCACGACAATGGCATCCGGCTCTCGGTGATCGGTGATCGGACGGCTTTCTCGGCTTCGATCCAGAGCCATATCGAGCGGGCAGAGTCCCTGACGCGAGATAATACCCGCATGCACCTGGTGATCGCGGCCAATTACGGCGGTCGCTGGGATCTGGTTGCCGCCACTCGTCGACTCGCCCAGCGGGTAGCCGAGGGGACGCTTTCTCCCGAGGCCATTGACGAGGGCGCCCTCGATTGCGAGGTCTGCCTGGCCGGTGATGCCCCGGTCGACCTCTGCATCCGCACCAGTGGCGAGCAGCGGATCTCCAACTTCCTGATCTGGCAGATGGCCTATGCCGAGCTCTACTTCACGCCCCTGCTGTGGCCGGATTTCGACGCCGAGGCCTTCGACGAAGCCCTGGCGGACTTCCGCCATCGCCAGCGACGCTTCGGCATGACAGACGAACAGATCGAGGCCCAGGGTGCTTGAGCAACGGATCATCACCGCGGCCTGGCTGGCGCCGCTGATGCTGGCGGGTCTCTTCGGTCTGCAGGGTGGCCCCTTCGCCCTGTTCACTGCGCTGGTCGTGCTGCTGGCCGGCTGGGAGTGGACCAACCTCGCCGCTATCGATGCCCCTGCAAGGCGGTTGGCCCTGGTGGCCGGGCTGGCGATGGTGATGGCTGCCCTCTGGCTGATGGGTGCTGCCATGTCGACCTGGATTCTGTGGCTGGGGGTGGCCGGCTGGCTGCTCAATCTCTACTGGGTGATGCAGTACCCGGACAAGGCCGCACGCTGGCAGTCCAGTTCGAGGCGCCTGGCCATGGGGGTCTGGGTGCTGTTGCCCGCCTGGGTGGGTCTCAACGTGTTGCGGGAGTCCGGTGCGGTCTGGTTACTCTTTGTGCTGCTGCTGGTGTGGTGCGCCGATATCGGTGCCTATTTCGCCGGTCGTGCCTTCGGACGTCACAAGCTGGCGCCCCGCGTCAGCCCGGGCAAGAGCTGGGAAGGCGTCATGGGGGGGGTGGTGGCCACCGCCGGGCTGGCGGTCGTCTATGTGCTCTGGCAGGGCCTCGATGCCACCGGCCTGGTCGTCCTGATGCTCGCGACGCTCCTGGTGACCCTGGCATCGGTTCTCGGCGACCTGCTCGAGAGCATGCTCAAGCGGCAATGCGGCATCAAGGATGCCAGCAACCTCTTGCCGGGTCATGGTGGGGTCCTCGACCGTATCGATAGCCTGACGGCGGCCCTGCCCCTGTTCGCCCTGATCTATCTGGGCCTTCTCTAGATGGGGCGCCTGAATGAATAGCGTCTCCCCTGGCCTTCGTGGCGTTACCATATTGGGTGCCACCGGCTCCATCGGCACCAGTACCCTGGATGTGATCGCCCGCCACCCGACACGCTATCGAGTCCACGCCCTGACGGCCTGCCGCTCTCGTGAGGCACTTTTTGGGCTCTGCAGGGTGCATCATCCAGCCGTTACCGTGCTCGACACCGAGGATGATGCCGCCTGGCTCCGCGGTCGCCTTGCCGAGTCAGGCATGGATACCGAGGTGCGCGCCGGCAAGGCGGCGCTGGTCGAGGTGGCCGAGGCCAGCGAGGTGGATGTGGTGATGTCCGCCATCGTCGGGGCGGCGGCCTTGCTGCCGACGCTTGCTGCCGTGCGCGCCGGCAAGCGTGTCCTCCTGGCCAACAAGGAAGCCCTGGTCATGTCCGGTGCCCTTTTCATGGAGGCCGTGTCGGCATCCGGGTCGACCCTGTTGCCCATCGATTCCGAACATAATGCCATCTTCCAGTGTCTACCTTCCGAGCATCGTGCCGGACTGGAGCGCCATGGCGTGTCACAGCTGTTGCTGACCGCCTCCGGCGGCCCCTTCAGGGGGTGGTCGCCCGAAGCGCTGGCAGCCGTCACGCCCGACCAGGCCTGTGCCCACCCCAACTGGTCCATGGGGCGCAAGATCTCGGTGGACAGCGCCACCATGATGAACAAGGGGCTGGAGTTGATCGAGGCGTGCTGGTTGTTCGATGCCCTGCCCGATCAGATCCAGGTGGTAGTGCACCCCCAGAGCGTGATTCATTCTATGGTCGCCTATACCGACGGCTCGGTGATTGCCCAGCTGGGCAACCCCGATATGCGTACCCCCATTGCCTATGGCCTGGCCTGGCCGGAACGTATCGATGCCGGGGTCGAGGCACTGGATCTCTTCGCCTTGGCGCGGCTCGACTTCGAGACTCCCGACGAGGCCGCCTTTCCCTGCCTGGGACTGGCGAGAGCGGCAATGACGGCGGGGGGTACGGCACCGGCGATTCTCAATGCCGCCAATGAGGTGGCCGTCGAGGCCTTTCTGGCGGGACGCCTGGGGTTTACGGCGATCGGTGACCTGGTGGCTCGGGTGCTGGAGTCGTCGGAGGTGTCAGCGGTAACGGACCTGGCAACGGTTCTGGAGGCCGATGCCAGGGCCCGCCGAACGGCCGCCGACTGGTTGATGCGACAGTGACTTTGTTCCTAGTACAATCCGACAGGAGGCCGCCTTGGGTCTGATTCAGAACGTGCTGGCCGTTATCGTGGTGCTGGGCCTGCTGATCACCTTTCATGAGTATGGACACTTCTGGGTGGCCCGGCGCTGTGGTGTCAAGGTGCTGCGCTTCTCGGTAGGCTTCGGCAAGCCGCTGTGGTCAAGGGTGGACCGTCACGGGACGGAATTTGCCCTGGCGGCCATTCCCCTGGGCGGCTATGTGAAGATGCTCGATGAACGAGAGGGCAGTGTAGACCCCGCCGAGCGACATCGGGCCTTCAACAACAAGACGGTGTGGCAGCGCATCGCCATTGTCGCTGCCGGCCCCCTGGCCAACTTCCTGCTGGCCATCGTCGCCTATTGGGCCTTGTTCGTCGTCGGCACTACCACGGTGGCGCCGATCATCGGTTCCGTCGAGCCCGACTCGCCGGCCGGCCGCGGTGGTCTCGAGGCGGGTCAGGAGATCATCGCGGTCCAGGGCGAGACGGTACGCTCCTGGGACGAGATCAATCTCAAGCTGGTGGCGGCCATCGGCCATTCCGGCGACCTCAGCGTCGAGGCTCGCGACGATGGTTCGACGTCTCGTCGCGAGTATCGCCTGCCGGTAGAGAACTGGCTGGTACGTCAGGATCCGCCCCAGCCATTGCCGAGCCTGGGTGTCGCGCCATGGCGGCCGTCGATCCCGGCGGTTCTCGGCCGGGTCGAGGCGGGCGAAGCGGCGGCGATGACGGGTCTCCAGCCGGGTGACGAGGTGGTGGCGGCTGATGGTGCCCCGGTGGATGACTGGATGCATTTCGTCGACATCGTACGGGCCAGCCCCGGCGAGCCCCTCGCGCTCGAGGTGATGCGTGACGGTGAACGACGCGACCTGACCGTCACACCTGGCCGTAATGTCCTGGATGAGGGGGTCACCATCGGCTATATCGGGGCCGGGGTCGAGCCTGTGGAATGGCCCGAGTCTTACCGGCGGGACATTCGTCATGGTCCCGTGGCCGCGGTAGGAGAAGCCGTCGCCAAGACCGGTGAGATGACCGTGCTCACCCTGGGCGCCATCCGCAAGATGCTGGTGGGGCTCATCTCGCCCAGCAACCTCTCCGGGCCCATCACCATCGCCCAGATCTCCGGTGACTCGGCACGTGCCGGCCTGGAGAGCTTCGTCAGTTTCCTGGCTTATCTGTCGATCAGCCTGGCGGTTCTGAACCTTCTGCCCATTCCGGTACTGGATGGCGGCCATCTGCTTTATTATGTGGTCGAGATCATCAGGGGTCGCCCGGTTTCGGAGCGGGTACAGGCCGTTGGTGTGCGCATCGGGCTGGCTCTGGTAGGTAGCCTGATGTTCATGGCTATCTACTTCGACCTGATGCGGCTCTGGTAGCGACTCGGCGCGTGTCTGGACGAAGCGGCATCGACTTCTTGCTTGTCAGTCACCCGCACAAATGTATAAGGTGCCTCTCTGGACAGGTTTGGCAGATCAACGCGAGCGAATCGACTGCATGAAAATCAAGACCATTGGACTGGCGGCACTGCTGTTCGTCGGGAGCCAGACGGCTCTGGCGGAACCTTTCAACGTTTCCGACATACGGGTAGAAGGGCTGCAACGGATATCCGCTGCCTCCGTTTTCAATGCCTTCCCCGTCAGCGCTCGAGATCGCGTGGATGATCGCGAACTGGCCGATGCGGCCCGTGAACTCTTCGCCACTGGCCTGTTCGAGGACATCCAACTGGCTCGCGATGGCGATGTCCTGATCATCCAGGTTGTCGAACGACCCACCATTACGCGGCTCAACATCACCGGGAACAGCCAGATCGGCGATGACGAGTTGCGTGACGGTCTCAGGGAGGCCGGGCTGTCGGAGGGCCAGGTGCTCCAGTTGTCGACCCTGGAGGAAATCCAGCGTGAGCTGGAGGGTGTCTACCAGGGTCAGGGTCGATACAGCGCGCGGATCGATACCGATGTCGAGGAACTCGGTGATGGACGGGTCGCCGTCAACATCGACATCAATGAAGGGTCCGTAGCGAGGATTCGCCAGATCAATATCGTCGGCAACCAGGGCTTCGACGATGACACCCTGCGTGACAACTTCGAGCTGAACGATCGTCCTGGTCGCCTGTTCGGCTGGTTCTCTCGGGACGAATACTCCCGAGAGGCCCTGGCCGGTGACCTGGAGCGACTCCGCTCCTTCTATCTGGACCGTGGCTATGTCAACTTCGATATCACCTCGACACAGGTATCGATCAGTCCCGACAAGTCGCAGATCTTCATCACCGTCAACATCGACGAGGGTAGCCAGTACCGCCTGGGCGATTTCCGTTTCGTCGGTGACATGCAGATCAGTGAGCGTGAGGCTCGCGAACTGCTGGAGGTCGATCAGGGCGAGATCTTCTCCCGCAGTGACGTGACCGCCTCGTCCGAGGCGCTGCGAGCCAGACTCGGCGCCGAGGGGTTTGCCTTCGCCAGTGTCGATGGGGTGCCCGAGCTTGCCGCCGACGGCGAGACCGTGGATCTGACCTTCCGGGTGGATGCCGGCCGTCGTGCCTATGTCAGGCGGATCGACTTCATCGGCAATACCACCACCGACGACGAGGTGCTGCGTCGCGAGATGATCCAGATGGAGGGCTCGCCGGCCTCCACCGAATCGATCAGCCAGTCGCGGCAGCGCCTGGAGCGTCTGGGCTTCTTCAAGCAGGTCGACGTTGAGACGCGTCCCGTGGCCGGCGAGCCCGACAAGCTGGACGTTACCTACACCGTCGAGGAGCAGCCCTCGGGCTCGATCTCGGCCAGCATCGGCTTCTCCCAGAGCGCCGGGGTCATCTACGGGGCCTCGCTGTCCCAGAACAACTTCCTGGGTACCGGCAACCGGGTCAACGTCGGCGCCCAGCGCAGCGACACCTTCACCAGCGTCAACTTCGGTTTCACCGACCCCTACTGGACCCTGGACGGCATCTCCCGGGGGTATAACCTCTTCTATCGAGAAACCGACTACGAGGACTCGGACATCTCTACCTTTTCCACCGATGCCTATGGTGGCGGGATCAACTTCGGCTACCCGATCAACGAGATCACCCGGCTCAACTTCGGTACCTCGGTGGAAGACCTGTCGATCAAGACCTTTCGCGACACGGCCTCCGAGATCCAGCGCTATGTCCAGGATCAGGGCAACGATGCCCAGAGCCTGAAGCTGACCGCCAGCTGGACCCGCAACAACCTCAACCGGGGCATCATGCCCACTGCCGGCAACTACCAGCGCCTGTCGCTGGAGAGTGCGGTGCCGGGGAGCGATGCCGAGTACTACAAGCTGCGCGCCCAGGCCCGCCAGATCTTTCCGTTCAACGAGGAACAGACCTGGGGGCTGAAGTTCAGCGGCGAGCTGGGCTATGCCGACACCATCGGCAACGATCCCTATCCGTTCTACGAGAACTTCTTCTCCGGCGGCCTGGGCTCGGTGCGTGGCTTCACCGGCAACACTCTGGGCACGCCCACCACGCCCCAGACGAGTTCTGGCAGCGAGGACCGTACCCTGGGCGGCAACATCCTGGTGGAGGGCAGCGCCGAGGTGCTCTTCCCGATGCCCTTCGTCGAGGACCAGCGCTCCCTGCAGGCCTCGCTGTTCCTGGATGCCGGCAATACCTTCCTTACCGACTGCTACCCGGTGCTCAGCGAGGATGCTGGCCGCCAGCAGTGCGAATCCGGGGTTGACCTGGGCGAGCTGCGCTACAGCGCGGGGGTCGGGCTCTCCTGGCTGACGCCGGTGGGTCCGCTGACCTTCAGTGTCGCCGAGCCGCTCAACGACAAGGATGGCGACGACACCCAGTTCTTCCAGTTCTCCCTCGGCCAGACCTTCTGAGGAACCTTCTTGCCATGCGCCCAGCCAGGAGCACGACAATGAAACATCTCACCGCCGCCCTGGGCTTGATGCTGGTTGCCGTCACTGCACTGCCGGCCCATGCCGCGGAAGTCGCCATGCTGGACTGGCGTCGGGCCCTGATGGAGACCGATGACGCCCAGCGTTCCATGAGCAGCCTGGAAAGCCGGATCGGTACCCAGCAACAGCAGGCCCAGGCGCTGGGCCAGGAACTGCAGGAGATGCAACAGCGCCTCCAGCAGATGTCGGGCAGCGAGCGCCAGACGCTGCTGCCGGAATTCCAGCAGAAGGGCGCCCAGTTCGAAGAGTTGCGGCAGCAGATCGTGCAGGCTCAGCAGTAGACGGAGCAGCAATTTCTTCAGGCGGCCGAGTCCCGGCTCGACAGGGCGGTGGAAGAGGTCATCAGTCGGCATGGCGTCGAGGTGCTCGTAGAGCCCCAGGGCGTCCTGCATACTATGCGCGACCTGCCGGATCTGACAGCGGAAGTCACCCAGATCTTCAACTCTCTCGACTGAGAGCCGTCCTGAGCCCCTGACAGGTCCCCATGACACATCCCGACGCTCCGACATTCACCCTTGGCGATCTCGCCGAGCGATTGCAGGCCAAGCTGGTCGGTGATGCCGGTCGTCGTATCAGCGGATTGGCCACCCTGCGCGATGCGGGTAGTGAGGACATCGCTTTTCTGGCCAACCGTGCCTATCTCAAGGATCTGTCCAGTACGCGTGCGGCGGCGGTCCTGCTGTCACCCGAGAGGGCGGATGACTGCCCGGTCGACCGCCTGGAGATGACCAACCCCTACCTGGCCTATGCGGCTCTGTCCCGGCTTTTCGATCCCTTGGCGTCTCTGGCGTCTACCGGCGTCCATTCCTCGGCGATTGTCGACTCGCGGGCCACCCTGGGGGAGGGGGTCGAGATAGGTCCCAATGCCGTGGTCGAGTCCGGTGTGGTTCTGGGTGAAGGCGTGAGCATCGGCCCGGGTGCGGTAGTGGGTCATGACTCGCAGATCGGTCCAGGTTCACGGTTGTATGCCAATGTCACCGTCTGTCATGGGGTGGTGATTGGTGCGCGCGCCATCCTGCACAGCGGCTGTGTCATCGGGGGGGACGGATTCGGCTTCGCCCATGACGGGGCCGGCTGGCACAAGATCGCCCAGCTCGGCGGGGTGGTGCTCGGTGATGATGTCGAGGTCGGGAGCTGCTCGAGTATCGATCGCGGAGCCCTGGGTGATACCGTTATCGGCGATGACGTCAAGATCGACAGCCAGGTACAGATCGCCCATAACGTCCAGATCGGGGATCACAGCGCGCTGGCCGGCTGCGTGGGTATCGCGGGCTCGACGAAGGTGGGTCGCCACTGCATGCTCGGCGGAGGCGTCGGGTTGTCCGGACACCTGACGATTTGCGACGGCGTCCAGGTCACTGGCATGAGTCTGGTCACCAATTCGCTTCTGGAGCCCGGTGTCTATTCTTCGGGTACGGGTGCCATGAAGAATGCCCAGTGGCGCAAGAACGCCGTGCGCTTCAAGCAGCTCGATGATATCGCCAAGCGGCTTGCCCGGCTGGAAAAGTCTCGTGGTGACGACTGAAGAGACCTTTCTGTATACTTTGCAGCCTGCCCGACGGCGGATTACGCCGGTTCATGCCCGCCGGAAGCGGGCATTTCGTTATTTCTGAGGTCGCTACGATGGTAATGGACATCAACGAGATTCGTGAGTATCTACCGCACCGCTATCCTTTCCTGCTGGTGGACAGGATAACCGAGTTGTCTCTGGGCACTGCCATCGTCGGCTACAAGAATGTGAGCATCAATGAACCCTTCTTCAATGGCCATTTCCCCCACCACCCCATCATGCCCGGTGTGCTGGTCCTGGAGGCACTGGCTCAGATCTGCGGTATCCTCGGCTTCAAGACGGTCAACAAGTTGCCCGCCGACGGTTATGTCTATTACCTGGTCGGCAGCGACAACGTGCGCTTCAAGCGCCCCGTGATGCCGGGTGACCAACTCCTGCTGGAAGCCAGGGTCGAGCGCGAGAAACGGGGTATCTGGAAGTTCGATTGTCGGGCCAGTGTCGGCGACGATCTGGCCTGTGAAGCCACCATCATCTGTGCCGAGAGGAAGGTCGCTTGATTCACCCCACTGCCCTCATCGATCCCGAGGCCCACCTGGCCGATGATGTTGAGGTGGGACCCTTCACGGTCATCGGTCCCGAGGTCCGGATTGGACCGGGCAGCCGTATCGGGCCCCATGTGGTGATCAAGGGGCCGACGGTCCTCGGTGAGCGAACGCGTATCTTCCAGTTCGCCTCGGTGGGTGAGGATTGCCAGGACAAGAAGTACGGTGGCGAACCGACTCGCCTGGTGATGGGCGACGACAACGTCATTCGCGAGGGTGCGACCCTGCATAGAGGCACCATCCAGGCCAGAGGCGAGACCACCATCGGCTCCCGTAATCTCTTCATGGCCTATGTGCATGTGGGCCACGACTGCCTGATCGGTGACGACTGCATTCTGGCCAATCAGGTCACCCTGGCCGGTCATGTCACCCTGGGGGATTTCTCCATCCTGGGTGGGCTCTCGGCCATTCATCAGTTCTGTCACTTCGGAACCTATGCCATGGCGGGAGGCGGTTCCATCATCACCAAGGATACGCCCGCCTACGTCATGATCAATGGTAACCCGGCCCAGGTCCATGGGCTCAACCTCGTCGGACTCAAGCGCCGCGGCTTCTCCAAGGAGGCCATCCGTAGCCTGAGTGAGGCTTACAAGCTGGTGTATCGCCAGGGGTTGACGGTGGAGCAGGCCCTCAAGCAGATTCACGAGGCCTTCTCGTTACCCGAGACCGATACCTTTGCCGCCTCCATCGAGGTCTCGACTCGTGGCATCATTCGCTGAGCCATTCAGCGTATGGCGTTGATATGACACGGATCAGTCGCGTATATCTCGTCGCCGGCGAACTCTCCGGCGACCTGCTGGGTGCCGGCCTGATGCGGGCACTGCGCGCCAGGCATCCGGAAGTGGTTTTTCGCGGCATTGGCGGGCCGCGGATGATCGCGGAGGGGCTCGATAGCCGCTTTCCTCTGGAAACCCTCTCGGTGATGGGGCTGGTGGAGGTGATCAGGCACCTGCCCGGACTGGTCCGGGTTCGACGGATCCTGAAGGCGGATGCCCTGAATTGGAAGCCGGACATCATGGTCGGTATCGATGCCCCGGACTTCAACCTGGGCCTGGAGAGGAAGCTTCGTGAGGCCGGTGTCACCACCGCTCACTATGTCAGTCCTTCCGTCTGGGCCTGGCGTCAGGGTCGGGTCAAGGGGATTGCCCGGTCCGTGGATGCCATCATGACCTTCCTTCCCTTCGAGGCCGCCTTCTACGCGCAACATCGAGTCCCGGTGGCCTTCGTCGGCCATCCGCTGGCGGATGAGTTTCCCCTGATCAATGACCGGGCCGGCACGAGGGCACAACTGGGCTTGCCAGCCGGCGGTCCCTTGCTTGCCGTCCTGCCGGGCTCCCGGGCCAACGAGATCCGCTTCCTGGGTGCGATCTTTCTCGACACCGTGGAGCGCCTCTGCCAGGCCTATCCCGCGCTTTCCGTGGTCATCCCCGCCGCGACATCGCAACGGCGGCAGGAACTCGACACCCTGCTGGCCTCCCGTCCGGCCCTGGCCGGCCATGTCACCCTGCTCGATGGGCAGGCCCGCGAGGCCATGGTCGCCAGCGATCTGGTATTGCTCGCCTCGGGAACCGCGGCCCTGGAGGCCATGCTCTGCCACCGACCCATAGTGGTGGCCTATCGGATGGCGGCGGCCACCCACTGGTTGGCAAAGCGCTTGGTCAAGACCCCCTGGATCTCCCTGCCCAACCTGATCGCCCGCGAAACACTGGTGCCGGAACTGATTCAGGAGAAGGCCAATCCCGCGACCATTGCCGGGTATCTGGCCACCCTCCTGGACGATGGTCCGGGCCGTGAGGTGCTGGAATCGCGCTTTGCCGAGATGCATGCGGGCCTTCAGCGCGATGCCAGTCGACGCGCCGCCGAGACCATCGAATCGCTGGTGGCGGGCAAGCCGCTGCCGGTTAGCGTCGCCCCCGAACGGGCCGAGGAGGTGGCACCGTGAGGGCGAGAGATAAAAAGCCCAGCGAGCTGCCGCCGCTGGTGGTTGACTATGCGGGTGAGCGCCTGGCCGGGGTAGATGAGGTGGGTCGCGGTCCTCTGGTGGGTCCGGTGGTTGCCGCCGCGGTGATACTGGATGACGCTCGCCCCGTTCAGGGCCTCGTCGACTCCAAGGCGATCTCCGCCCGTCGACGGGAGCGTCTGGATCTCGAGATTCGCGAAAAGGCGCTGGCCTTCGCCCTGGCCGAGGCGAGTGCCGCCGAGATCGATGAGCTCAATATCTTTCATGCCACCCACCTGGCCATGCGTCGGGCCATCGACGCCTTGTCGGTGGTTCCCGAGTACTTGCTGGTGGACGGGAATCACCTGCCCGGGCATCATGTTCCCGGTCAGGCGGTGGTGAAGGGCGATGTACGGCACCCGGCCATCTCGGCGGCCTCGATCCTTGCCAAGGTGGCACGGGATGCCAGTATGGTGGTGCTGGACACCTGTCATCCCGGCTATGGCTTCGCCCGTCACAAGGGCTATCCGACTCGTGAACACCTCGCTGCCCTGGGGCAACTGGGCGTATTGCCGGAGCATCGCCGGTCCTTCGGCCCGGTTAAGCGACAGCTGACGTTGTACTGAAACTTCACAGACGCCAGCCTCGAGTTATTGCATCGATTATCACGGCCTGTCTCCGTGCTGACCATTTTCTGCCAAGCCCCGAGATCACCATGACCACGCCCTTCGTTCATCTTCGTGTCCACACCGAATATTCCCTGGTCGACGGTCTGGTGCGCCTCAAGCCGTTGATCGCGAATACGCTGGCACAGGGAGCCCCGGCGCTGGCGGTCAGCGACGAATCAAACCTCTTCGGCCTGGTCAAGTTCTACAAGGGCGCCGAGGCCGCCGGCCTCAAGCCGATCATCGCCGCGGATCTCTGGCTCGCCAATCCACTCGATGATGCCCACCCCTATCGGCTGACCCTTCTGGCGATGAATGCCGACGGCTATCGCAACCTGACCGAGCTGATCTCGCGGGGCTGGCTTGAGGGCCAGTTCCAGGGCAGGGCCTTCCTTGACAGGGCCTGGGTGTTTGCCCAGAGCGACGGTCTGATCGCCCTTTCCGGGGGTCGAGAGGGCGAGATCGGTCGCCAGCTTCTCGGCGATCACACTGACGAGGCCCGCGCCCTGCTCGAGGAATGGAAGGCGGCCTTCCCCGGACGCTTCTATCTGGAGCTGATCCGCACCGGGCGTGCCCTGGAGGAAGTCTGTCTGCATCTGTCGGTGGATCTCGCCATCGAGACCGATGCCCCGGTGGTGGCCACCAATGATGTGCGCTTTCTGGACCGTGAGGACTTCTGGGCCCATGAGACACGGGTCTCCATCGGCGAGGGCAAGGCGCTGGAGGATCCCCGGCGTGAGCATCGCTATACCGAGGAGCAGTATCTCAAGAGTCCGGCGGAGATGGCCGAGCTATTCTCTGACATCCCGGAGGCGGTCGAGAACAGCGTGATGATCGCTGCCCGCTGCAACGTGGACCTGCGGCTGGGCGAGATCTTCCTGCCCGAGTTCGAGATTCCCCAGGGCATGACCCGGGACGAGTTCTTTCGCCAGGTCTCCCATGATGGACTCACCGATCGACTCGACAAGCTGTTTCCGGTGGCCGGCTATCCGCGAGACGGCGAGGACTGGAAAAGTATCGAGGCCGAATATCGCCAGCGTCTGGATTTCGAACTGGACATCATCATCCAGATGGGGTTTCCGGGCTATTTCCTGATCGTCATGGACTTCATCCAGTGGGCCAAGGACAACGACGTCCCCGTGGGGCCGGGACGCGGTTCCGGCGCCGGTTCACTGGTCGCCTACGCCCAGAAGATCACCGATCTGGATCCCATCGGCTACGACCTGCTGTTCGAGCGCTTCCTCAACCCGGAGCGGGTGTCGATGCCGGACTTCGACGTCGACTTCTGCATGGAGAAGCGTGACCGTGTCATCGACTACGTGGCCGAGCGCTATGGCCGCGATGCGGTTTCGCAGATCGTCACCTTCGGCACCATGGCTGCCAAGGCGGTGGTGCGCGATGTGGCCCGTGCCCAGGGCAGGCCCTATTCGCTGGGCGACAAGCTCTCCAAGTTGATTCCCTTCGAGGTGGGCATGACCCTGGCCAAGGCCATCGAGCAGGAGCCGGCACTCCAGGAGTTCCTTGACGCCGACGAGGAGGCCGCCGAGATCTGGGAGATGGCCGGGAAGCTCGAGGGCATTACCCGCGGTACCGGCAAGCACGCCGGCGGTGTGGTCATCGCCCCGACCAAGCTGACCGACTTCGCACCGCTGCTCTGCGATGAGGACGGCTCGGGCCTGATGGTGCAGTTCGACAAGAACGACATCGAGGAGGCCGGGCTGGTCAAGTTTGACTTCCTCGGTCTGCGCACCCTGACCATCATCGATTGGGCGCTGACGATAGTCGACAAGCTGCTAGCCGCGGAGGGGCAGGAGGCCCTGGACCTGGACGCGATTCCCCTCGACGACGTCCGGACCTTCGAGATGCTCAAGAAGGCCGAGACCACCGCGGTCTTCCAGCTCGAATCCCGCGGCATGAAGGAGCTCATCAAGCGACTGCTGCCTGATTCCCTGGAGGACATGATCGCCCTGGTGGCGCTGTTCCGCCCGGGCCCCCTGCAGTCGGGGATGGTGGACGACTTCATCAACCGCAAGCATGGTCGGGCGGAGATCTCCTATCCGCACCCGGACTACCAGCACGAGCTGCTCAAGCCGGTGCTCGGCCCCACCTACGGCATCATCCTCTACCAGGAACAGGTGATGCAGATCGCCCAGGTCATGGCAGGCTACAGCCTGGGGCAGGCTGACCTGCTGCGCCGCGCCATGGGCAAGAAGAAGCCCGAGGAGATGGCCAAGCAGCGTGACGGCTTCATGGAAGGCTGTGCCGACAACGGTATCGATCGTGACCTGGCGGGCAATCTCTTCGACCTGGTGGAAAAGTTCGCCGGTTACGGCTTCAACAAGTCCCACTCGGCGGCCTATGCCCTGGTCTCCTATCAGACCGCTTGGCTGAAGGCGCATTACCCTGGGCCCTTCATGGCGGCGGTCCTGTCCACCGAGATGGACAACCTCGACAAGGTGGTGCCGCTGATCGAGGAATGTCGCCACCAGAAGCTCACGGTGACGCCACCGGACGTCAATGTCGGCACCTACAGGTTCAGCGTCGACGACCAGGGACGCGTGGTCTATGGCCTCGGTGCCATCCGCGGTGTCGGCGAAGGCCCCATCGGCGCCATCGTCGAGGCCCGCGATGCCGAGGGCCGCTTCTCCGACCTCTTCGGTTTCTGCCGTCGCCTCGACCCTCGGCGCATGAACAAGCGCACCCTGGAGGCGCTGATCCGCTCCGGGGCCCTGGATACCCTGGGGCCATCCCGTTCGGTGCTCGCCGCCGCCCTGGATGACGCCCTCAAGGCGGCGGCCCAGAATCAGTCCAACCAGAACCTCGGCATGATCGACATGTTCGGCGAGCGCTTCGTCGAGGAGGTGGCGGGTGATGTCTATGCCGACTATCGGGCGTTGCGTGACTGGACCGACAAGGAGCGCCTGGCCGGCGAGAAGGAAACCCTGGGGCTCTACCTGACCGGTCATCCCATCGACGAGTACGAAGAGGAACTGGCGCGTTTCGTCTCAACGCGGATCGCCGACCTCACGCCCTCCCGGGACCCCCAGCGGGTCGCCGGCCTGGTTGTGGGATTGCGCACCATGAGGTCCAAGCGGGGCGATACCATGGCCTTCGTGACCCTGGATGATCGCACCGGGCGTATCGAGGCCTCGATGTTCGGGGAGCTCTATGCGGCCCTGCGTGGACAGATCGAGACCGACCAGGTGTTGATCGTCGAGGGAGAGGTCTCCAGCGACGATTTCTCCGGTGGGCTCAGGCTGCGTGGCAAGGAGATCACGCCCATGGTGGCGGCGCGCACCCGTTACGGCCAGGCCGTGGAGCTCTCGGTGGATGGAGCCCGCGCCAATGGGCGCCTGGTCGAGAGCCTGCGCGATAGCCTTCTGCCCTGGTGCAATGGCGAGGGCTTGCCGGTCAGGTTGCGTTACTGCAATGCCCAGGCCACTGGCTGGCTGGAACTCGCCGATGAGTGGAAAGTCACGCCCAGCGACGAGCTGCTGATCCGTCTGCGCGAGGTGGAGGGGCAGAATGGGGTTCGCCTCAAGTACCCTTGAGTCCTCCCCGGATCGCCTTGCGCGACTCCCTCAGGGTGAGATAATGACCAGCATTCGACACATGCCGCCTTCCGGCGACAGCAGACGACAAGGCATCAGCCCTCATGAACCCCAACTATCTTGATTTCGAACAACCGATTGCCGAGCTTCAGGCCAAGATCGAGGAGCTTCGCCTGGTGGGGAATGACAGCCAGGTCAACCTCAGCGACGAGATCGGTCGCCTCGAGGAAAAGAGCCGCAAGCTCACCGAGTCGATCTTCAAGGATCTCACCCCCTGGCAGGTGTCCCAGTTGTCTCGCCATCCCCAGCGGCCCTATACCCTGGATTATCTGGCCAATGTCTTCACCGATTTCGATGAGCTTCACGGGGATCGCCATTTCGCCGACGACCCTGCCATCGTGGGTGGCGTTGCCCGTCTCGATGACAAGCCGGTGATGGTGATCGGCCACCAGAAGGGCCGTGACGTCAAGGAGAAGGTGAGGCGCAACTTCGGCATGCCGCGCCCCGAAGGCTACCGCAAGGCCTGCCGACTGATGGAGATGGCCGAGCGATTCTCCATGCCGGTGCTGACCTTCATCGATACGCCCGGCGCCTATCCGGGTATCGATGCGGAAGAACGCGGCCAGTCCGAGGCCATCGCCTTCAACCTGGCGGTGATGTCGCGGCTGAGAACACCGATTCTGGCCACCGTGGTGGGTGAGGGCGGCTCAGGGGGCGCCCTGGCCATTGGCGTCTGCGATGAACTGGCCATGCTGCAATACGCCACCTACGCCGTCATCTCGCCGGAAGGCTGTGCCTCCATTCTCTGGAAGAGTGCCGACAAGGCCCCGGAAGCGGCTCAGGCCATGGGCATCACCGCCGAGCGTCTTCAGGAACTGGGATTCGTCGATACCCTGATCGAGGAGCCTCTGGGGGGTGCCCACCGTCACCCGATGGCCACCGCCGAGCGAGTCAGGGAGTCGCTGCTGGCGAGCCTGGAGCGACTGGAGGCCATGGACACCGACCAGTTGCTCGAGCGTCGCTACGAACGACTGATGAGCTATGGCGCGCCAGTCTGAGACGACTGACCTGCACGCCCTGATCGACGACGCCCTGGCCCGGACCCCGCCGGGGCGTGTCGTCTGGGTGGCCATCTCCGGTGGGCTGGATTCCTGCCTGTTGCTCACCTTGGCAGCGGAGGCGTGTCGCCGTCATCCCCGGCCCCTGCATGCCCTGCACGTGAACCATGGTCTCCAGGACGCGGCGGAGATGTTCGAGGCGCACTGTCGACGCCTGTGCACCGAGCTCGGTGTGCCGCTCTTCGTGGACGTCGTCGAGGTCGACCTCAACGCGGGTCAGGGGCTCGAGGCGGCTGCACGCGAGGCTCGTTACGCTGCCTTCATCCGCCGAGTCGGCGAGGGCGAGACCCTGTGGCTGGCCCAGCATCGTGACGACCAGGCCGAGACTTTCCTGCTCGCCGCCCTGCGGGGCAGCGGGGTGCGCGGACTGGCCGGCATGCCGGCGCATCGGGACTGGCAGGAGCGGCGGCTACAACGACCGCTTCTCGCGGTATCGCGGGCCGAGCTCGAGCAGGAGGCGTTGCGTGTCGGTCTCGATTGGGTCGAGGACCCCTCCAATCGGGACCGGCGACTGGATCGCAACTTCCTTCGCCACGCGGTGCTGCCGCTGCTCGAGACGCGCTGGCCTGATTCCTGCAAGTCACTGGCCCGCAGCGCCACCCTGGCCGGAGAGGCCGATGACCTGCTGCAGGAACTGGCCGAGCAGGACCTTGCCCGCCTGGGAGGCGATGCGGGTCGGCTTACGGTAGAGGAGATCATGGCGCTCTCCGCACCGCGCCGGCGCCTGCTGATTCGCCATGCCTGTGATCGCCTCGGGCTGCAACGGCCGCCGGCCAGGCGGCTGGAAAGTCTCTTGGCGCAACTTTCGGCGCGTGGCGATGCCGGGGTCAGAATCGCCTGGGAGGGCGCCGAGGCACGGGTATGGAACCGGCAGCTCTGGCTGTTGGCCCCCGCGATGGCTCTTCCGGCCGATTGGCGAGCCGAATGGGACGGTGTCTCGCCCTTGGAGACGCCGCTGGGCTTGGCCAGGGTCGAGTTGCGTGGTCCCGGTGGTGGTCCGTGGCGACTGGAGGCCTCCCGGCGACGGGGTGGCGAGCGGTTTCACCTGACGGGTCGTGGTCGTCGTGATCTCAAGCGCTTGTTGCAGGAGGCGCGTGTGCCGCCCTGGCGGCGACGGCAACTGGTGGTGATCCGGCAGGAGGATGACCCGCTTGGTGTCCTCGACCCCCTGACCTCGCGTTGGGTGATCGTGGCCGAGGGGTGGGAGGGGTATGGTCAGTGGAGCACCAGGGTGAAACCGGCGGCTTCCTGGTAGGCGACCTCCTGCTCGAGATCGGCGATGAGCAGGGTCTGGTCCGCATTTCCGTCGAGATGCAGCCGCAGCGTCTCGCCGTCCGTTTCGAGAGGTGGTGCCTCGACGGCCTGCTCCGGTCGTGAATGATTGAGCAGCACCGCGAGTCTCAGCAATCGGGCAAGGCGTGCATGGGTGTGCCGCTCCGAGGCCGGCAGGGCCTGCCACTCCTTTAGCGGGAACTTGCGGCGGTGGGCGCGAACCAAGGAAGGCCAGCAAGCGTTGTTCCGGCCGTGAGAAGCCGGCCAGGTCAGAGTGTTCCAGCAAGTAGGCGCCATGACGGTGGAACTGGCTATGGGAAATGGCCAGTCCGATCTCGTGCAGCCGGCTTGCCCAGGCCAGGAATCTCGCCTGGTCGTCGTCCATATTCCAGGCGTCGCGTATCTGGTCAAGAAGCGCCAGGGCGGTGTCGGCGACGTTGTCGGCCTGGCGTCGGTCCACCCCGTAGCTGCGAGCCAAACCGTCGAGGGTCTTGAGCCGTGAATCCTCGGGACTGTTGCGCCCGGCCATGTCATAGAGCACGCCCTCGCGCAGCGCCCCATCTGCATAGCGCATGGTCTCCAGCCCTAAGGCCTCGAAGATGGCTGAGAGGATGGCGACGCCCGCGGGGAATACGTGTGCCCGGTCGGCCTTGAGGCCTTCCATGGCCACATTTTCCAGGCGCTTGCAGTGAATAAGTCGCTCTCGCAGCTTGCTCAGCCCTTCACGGGTGATCATGCCTTCCGAGGTAGCCCCTGTCGCCGCGATCACCGTGGCCGCGGCCTTGATGGTGCCGCTCGACCCCACGGGATCCTTCCAGCCCAGGCGAAGGTAGGAGCGCTGGATGTTGGCCAGTTCCGAGAGTGCTGTGAGTTCCGCGCGGCGCATGCGTTTCTCGTTGATCTCCCCATCGGAGAAGAAGCGCTGGCGGTAGGTGACGCAGCCCATGCGAAGGCTTTCCAGGGCAAGCGGTTCGAACTGCTCGCCGATGATCAACTCCGTGGAGCCACCGCCGATATCGACGATCAGGCGGCGGCCGTCCTCGGCCAGCGCATGGGCCGCCCCCAGGTAGATCAGGCGGGCCTCCTCCCGGCCGGCAATGATCTCGATGCGCTGGCCGAGAAGCGCTTCCGCGCGTTCGATGAAGGCCTGGCTGTTGGTGGCATCGCGCAGGGCGTTGGTGCCGACCACGCGAATCTGCCCGGGCGTGATGTCGTCGAGAAAGGGTGAGAAGCGGGCCAGGCAGTCCAGGGCACGCTGCATGGTCGCTTCATCTAGCCTTCCCTCTTCATCGAGACCGGCGGCCAGTTGGACCTTCTCGCCGAGTCGGGCCACGACCTGCAGGCGGTCGTCCTGATAATTGGCGACCAGCAGGTGGAAACTGTTCGACCCCAGGTCGATAGCCGCCAGGCGGCGTGGGGCGCGGTCTGCAGGAGTGTCCTGTGTATCTGGGGCAGGCCCGGGGAAGCGGTCATGGCATATCCTTTTGCGTTTCTGCTCAAAGGGTGCTGTCGCCCGGGGGAAGGTGTCAATCCTTGCGATGGCGGGGCTTGCGTTTGCCGCCAGCCTTGACTAGTATCGAGGCGTTCGCCTGTTTCGAATGCTTTTTTGATCGTGCGGCGGTTTCCCGTCCCGATCTGTTTCCAAGTCGTCAGTCAGCCCACTGCATCAGTTTGAGATCATGACACTCTCTGATGTTATCCTGATCAGGCGAAAATGATAGTGTTCCCTCTTGTTTCGATATCGTTGCGGTAATCCCCCTTGCGGTTACTTGCTCCCGATCCTCTACGGCATCAGGACTACCACGATACGACGAGCGGCTTCCTAACCGGGCTCTGAACGCACTCACGCGGCGTTATCGTCTCGCCTCCTATCCTTTCCATGGTGCCTCCCACCTGGCTTCCACGAGCGACTTCTGAATACACCGATGAATCTTACCGAACTCAAGCAAAAGCCCGTGCCGGATCTGCTGGAGATGGCCCGCGAGATGGGCATCGACAATCTGGCGCGTTCCCGCAAGCAGGACATCATCTTCGCCATCCTCAAGAAACATGCCAAGAGTGGCGAGGATATCTATGGCGATGGGGTGCTGGAAATCCTCCAGGATGGTTTCGGCTTCCTGCGCAGTGCCGATAGTTCCTACCTGGCTGGCCCCGATGATATCTATGTCTCCCCCTCGCAGATCCGGCGCTTCAACTTGCGCAAGGGTGACTCCATTTCCGGCAAGATTCGTCCACCGAAGGAGGGGGAACGTTATTTCGCGCTGCTCAAGGTCAGCCAGATCAACTTCGACAAGCCGGAAAATGCCAAGCACAAGATCCTCTTCGAGAACCTCACCCCGCTGTTCCCGGACGAGCGTATGCGCATGGAGATCGGCAATGGCTCCACCGAGGACCTGACGGCCCGGATCATCGATCTGGTGGCGCCCATCGGCAAGGGGCAGCGTGGCCTGCTGGTCTCGCCCCCCAAGGCCGGCAAGACATTGATGCTGCAGAACATCGCCACCTCCATCACCCGCAACGACCCGGACTGCCATCTGATCGTTCTGCTGATCGACGAGCGCCCGGAAGAGGTGACCGAGATGTCGCGCACCGTGCGTGGCGAGGTGGTGGCCTCGACCTTCGACGAGCCGCCGGCCCGCCACGTCCAGGTCGCCGAGATGGTGATCGAGAAGGCCAAGCGGCTGGTAGAGCACAAGCGGGATGTGGTTATCCTGCTCGACTCCATCACCCGCCTGGCCAGGGCCTACAACACCGTGGTGCCCAGTTCCGGCAAGGTGCTGACCGGTGGTGTCGACGCCCATGCCCTGGAGAAGCCCAAGCGCTTCTTCGGTGCGGCCCGCAACATCGAGGAGGGCGGCAGTCTGACCATCATCGCCACGGCCCTGGTCGATACCGGCTCAAAGATGGACGAGGTGATCTTCGAGGAGTTCAAGGGTACCGGTAACATGGAGGCCCATCTGGACCGCAAGCTGGCCGAGCGTCGTGTCTATCCGGCGATCAACATCCGCCGCTCCGGCACCCGCCGCGAGGATCTGCTGGCCTCCGAGGAAGAGATGCAGCGCATGTGGATCCTTCGCAAGCTGCTCAATCCCATGGAAGACACCGCCGCCACGGAATTCCTGATCGACCGCCTCAAGGATACCAAGACGAACATCGAGTTCTTCGAGGCCATGAAGCGTCGCTAGGCATGGTCAGTCGAAGAAGGAGAGGGGCGGCATGCTATGCTGCCCCTTTCGTCATTCTGGAACCGGGAAATCCGAATGAAGTACAAGGATCTACGCGAGTTCATCACCGTTCTGGAGGCCCAGGGCGAGCTCATCCGCGTGACCGCCGAGGTCGATCCGTACCTCGAGATCACCGAGATCTGCGACCGCACCCTGCGCGCCGGTGGCCCGGCGCTGCTGTTCGAGAACGTCAAGGGGCACAAGATGCCGCTGCTCGGCAACCTTTTCGGTACGCCGAAGCGGGTGGCCATGGGCATGGGCCAGGAGTCGGTCGCCGCCCTGCGCGAGGTGGGTGAGCTGCTGGCCTTTCTCAAGGAGCCCGAGCCACCCAAGGGCTTCCGCGACGCCTGGGACAAGCTGCCGATCTTCAAGCAGGTGATGAGCATGGGGCCGAAGACGGTACGCTCCGCCCCCGTCCAGGCGCTCGTCTATGAGGGCGACGAAGTCGATCTCGACCGTCTGCCGATCCAGCACTGCTGGCCCGGCGATGTCGCCCCCCTGGTAACCTGGCCGCTGGTGATCACCCGGGGGCCCCACAAGACCCGCCAGAACCTGGGGATCTACCGCCAGCAGAAGCTCGGCCGCAACCGCCTTATCATGCGCTGGCTCTCCCATCGCGGAGGCGCCCTGGACTTCCAGGAGTTCCAGCAGGAGCACCCCGGCGAGCCCTTCCCGGTGGCGGTGGCTCTGGGCGCCGACCCGGCGACCATCCTGGGCGCCGTGACTCCCGTCCCCGACAGCCTCTCCGAATATGCCTTCGCTGGCCTGCTGAGGGGCTCGCGCACCGAGCTGGTCAAGTGCGGCCATGCCGATCTGGAAGTGCCTGCATCGGCAGAAATCATTCTGGAAGGCTTTATCTACCCGGATGACACGGCCTCGGAAGGCCCCTACGGCGACCATACCGGCTACTACAACGAGGTCGAGACCTTCCCGGTGTTCACGGTGATGCGCATGACCATGCGCGAGAACGCCATCTACCACTCCACCTACACCGGCCGCCCGCCCGACGAGCCGGCGATTCTGGGTCTCGCCCTCAACGAGGTCTTCGTGCCGATCCTGCGCCGGCAATTTCCCGAGATCGTCGACTTTTACCTGCCGCCGGAGGGCTGTTCCTACCGCATGGCGGTGGTGACCATGAAGAAGCAGTACCCGGGCCATGCCAAGCGGGTGATGATGGGCGTGTGGAGCTTCCTGCGCCAGTTCATGTACACCAAGTTCGTGGTGGTGCTCGACGACGACGTCAGTGCCCGCGACTGGAAGGACGTGATCTGGGCCATCACCACCCGCATGGATCCCGCCCGGGATACCGTCATGGTGGAGAATACGCCCATCGACTATCTGGATTTCGCCTCTCCCGTGGCCGGGCTGGGTTCCAAGATGGGCCTGGATGCCACCCGCAAGTGGCCAGGCGAGACCGATCGCGAGTGGGGCACGCCCATCGTCATGGACGAGGCCGTCAAGGCTCGCGTCAGCGAGCGCTGGAAGGAGCTGGGCATCGAATTCCCCGACAACACGACGTTTTGACAACTGCATGAGGCTTTCATGACGCCAAGGACCCTGACCTGCCTGGTCACCGAGGTCGAGGACCTCACCCCGGATGTCTTCCGCGTCCAGCTGGAGGGCCGGCCCGAGGCCGTCGCCCATGACCCCGGCCAGTACCTGGAGCTGAAGCTGGCGGAGGACCTCTGGGTGCCGTTCTCCATCGCCAACGCCCATGCCGGCGATGGCACCATCGAGCTGCACATCCAGCACTGGCCGGAGCGTGACAATTCCGCACGGCTGCGCGAACTGCTCCAGGTGGCTGAGCGGTTGACCCTGCGCCTGCCCGGCGGCGACTGCGGGCTGGACCCGGACAGCACGCGTCCCCTGCTGCTGATCGCCGCCGGGACCGGCTTCTCGCAGATGAAGGCCATCGTCGAGGCGGTGTTGCATGAGGCCCCAGAGCGCGAGGTCGATCTCTGGTGGGCGGCCCGCGAGCGCCGCGACCTCTACCTGGAGCGCCTGCCCCGGGAATGGGCTGCCGAGCATGCCAATGTCCGCTTCCATGTCGTGACCGAGGTCACGCCCGAGGAGGCCGTGGAGGGCGAGCGGGTCAGTGGCCACCGTGGGCGCATCGACCAGGCGCTGGCCGAAGCGCTCGAGGATGTCTCGGGCCATGATGTCTACATTTCCGGGTCCCCGGGCATGGTCTACACCTGCGTCGATGTGCTGGCGTCGCTGGGCCTCGCGTCCTCGCGGGTCTTCTCGGATGTCTTTGCCTATGCACCGCGTGACCCCATCGTGCCCACCCTGGGCAGCCTGGTGAGAGAGGGGCGGCCATGAGCGCCTCGCCGATCCTGATCACCGGGGGTGCCCAGCGCCTGGGCCGCCACTGTGCCGAGCGCCTGCGTGACGACGACCAGCCGGTGATCATCAGCTATCGCCGCGAGCGCCCCGAACTGGACGCGCTGCGTAAGCGGGGCATCGTCACCCTGTCGGCCGACTTCTCGACGGAGGCGGGCATCCTCGATTTCATCAGCCGACTGAAGGCAGAGACGCCGTCGTTGCGGGCCATCGTGCACAACGCCAGCGACTGGGCGCCGGATTCCCATGGCGATGAGGCCGGCGCCAACTTCGAGCGGCTCTTCCGGGTGCACATGCTGGCGCCCTACCTGATCAACCTGCATTGTCGTGCGCTGCTCGAGGCGTGCAGTGAACCCCAGCGGGATATCGTGCACATGACGGATTATGTGGTTCGCAAGGGGTCCAAGAAGCATGCGGCCTATGCGGCCACCAAGGCGGGGCTGGATAACCTAACCCTCTCCTTTGCGGCCATGTATGCCCCGGCGATTCAGGTCAACGCCATTGCTCCGGCACTGATCATGCTGGGTGAAGGCGACGACGAGGCCTACGCCGAGAAGGCTAAGGCCAAGTCCGTCATGGAGATGGTTCCGGGTCCCGGTGTGATCTACCAGAGCCTTCGCTACCTGCTCGATAACCGATTCGTGACCGGGGTGACCCTGCCGGTGGATGGTGGGCGACATCTCTAGCCCGTTTTCCCCCGGAGGGCCTGATGGCCACCAGTCTGGTCTTCGCCGTGCTGAGAGAGCGACCCTGGATGGCCGAGATGCGCTATGTCTGGCAACTCAAGCATCACCTGTCCCGGGTCAGCGCCTACCTGACTGCCCTGCGCCGCGGGATGGTAGAGGACAATGACCCCGCCCTGGACCTGCTGGCGTTCTACCACCAGGGCATGGCGCAACTCGCCGAGCTCAACGGCCGTACCCTGGATGATGACTCGGAACTGCTTGCCGAGCGACAGACCCTGAAGATCGCCCGCCGCAAGCGGGGCCTGCCCGAGCGTGTCGAGGGTTTCGA
>NZ_JBDNGD010000193.1:0-5556 GCF_041689495.1 Halomonas sp.
ACCCGGGCTATGACGAGGGGGAGCTGTAATGCGCATTCGACCGATTGCCGAGGCCGACCTGGACGAGCTGCAGGCCCTGGCTCGTGAGACCGGCGTGGGCTTCACCTCGCTTCCCGACAACCGCGACTTCCTGGCGGCGCGGATCGCCTGGACGGTGAGCGCGTTCGAGGAGCGTACGCCGCGCGACCAGCGCCTCTACTTCTTCGTGCTGGAAGACGAGGAGACCGGCCGGCTCGCCGGCTGCTGCGCCATCGAGGGCCAGGTCGGGCGTGAGATTCCCTTCTATCATTATCGCCTGGGGACCCTGGCGCACTCGTCGGTGCAGCTCGATCTGCATCGCACCATCGACACCCTGTTTCTCAGCTCCGATCACACCGGTGACGCCGAAGTGGCTTCGCTGTTTCTGCGTCCCGAGTATCGCGGCGTCGATCGCCGCCACGAGCGTAACGGCGCACTGCTGTCGATGATGCGCTGGCTGTTCATGGCGGAGTTTCGCGATCGCTTCCCCGAGAAGGTGTTAGCGGAAATGCGCGGGGTTTTCGATGCGCGCGGCAAGAGTCCCTTCTGGGAGTGTCTGGGCAGCCACTTCTTCCCGCTCGATTTCGATGAGGCCGATCGCTTGACGGGCCTGGGCCAGAAGAGCTTCATCGGTGAATTGATGCCCAAGTTCCCGATCTATACTCCCTTTCTCAGCGAGCAGGCGCGGGCCTGCATCGGCCAGGTGCACGAGCAGACCCGTCCCGCCTTGACCATGCTCAAGCAGCAAGGGCTGCGCTGGGAGGGCTTCATCGACATCTTCGATGGCGGCCCGACGGTCGAGGCTTATATCGACGACGTGCGGGGTGTGCGGCTGTCGCGCCGCTGCCGAGTCGAGGTGAAAGCTGACGCCGGAAACGAGGCCTCGCGGCCCCGCTGGCTGGCGGCGACCACCGACATGGCGGGATTCCGGGCTGCCTGGCTCGGTCAGGGACCGGATGCAGAAGGCGTGGTCACACTCGACGAGGCCGAGGCGCGGCGGCTGGAGGTCGTCTCGGGCGACACCCTGCGTATCCTGGATACCGAGGAGGAGGCATGATGAAGGCAAGACAGGAACTGTTGATCGGTGGCCACTGGCAGGCGGGAAAAGGCGCGGCCTTCACCAAGGTCGATCCCGTGGCCGGCGATGGCCTCTGGGAGGGGGCAGCCGCCTCCGCGGGTCAGGTGGCGGCTGCCGTGAAGGCGGCCCGTGATGCCTTCCCCGCCTGGGCACGCACTCCCTTCGAGGAGCGCCAGGCGCTGGTGGAGCACTTTCGCGAGGTGCTGGAGAGCCACCGCGAGGATCTGGCCACGGCCATTGCCCGGGAAACCGGCAAGCCGCTCTGGGAGGCGCGCACCGAGGTGGGGGCGATGATCGGCAAGGTGGCGATATCGATCCGTGCCTATCAGGAGCGCACCGGTGAACGTCGCCGCGACCTGGGGGAGGCCACCGCCGTGCTGCGCCATCGTCCCCACGGGGTGCTGGCGGTCTATGGCCCCTACAACTTCCCTGGCCACCTGCCCAACGGACATATCGTGCCGGCGCTGCTGGCCGGCAATACCGTGGTGTTCAAGCCCAGCGAGCAGACCCCGCTGACTGCCGATCTGGTTCTCCAGTGCTGGCAGGAGGCGGGTCTGCCCGATGGCGTGGTCAATCTGGTGCAGGGCGCGGCGGAAACGGGCCAGGCACTCTCGGCCCATCCCGGTATCGATGGCCTGCTGTTCACCGGGAGTGCTCGGGTCGGGGGTATCCTGCACCAGCAGTTCGCCGGCCAACCCGGCAAGATCCTGGCGCTGGAAATGGGCGGCAACAATCCGCTGGTGGTCAAGGACGTCCCCGATCAGGACGCCGCCGTGCTGACCATCCTGCAGTCGGCCTTCCTCTCCGGTGGTCAGCGCTGTACCTGTGCCCGACGCCTGATCCTCCCCGAGGGCCAGGTGGGCGACCGTCTGCTCGACGCCCTGAGTGACGCCATCTCGCGGCTGCATGTGGCCGGGCCCTTTGCCGAGCCGGCCCCCTTCTATGCCGGCCTGGTGAGTGTGGCGGCGACCGATGGCCTGTTGAATGCCCAGGACGACCTGGAGGCGGTGGGCGGCACGGTGCTGTCCCGCATGGAGCGCCTGGCGCCCGGCACCAGTTTGCTTTCGCCGGGGTTGATCGACGTCACCGGCCTCGAGGTGCCCGATGAGGAGCACTTCGGTCCGCTGCTCAAGGTAACCCGTTATCGCGACTGGGACCAGGCAATCGGCTTTGCCAATGACACCCGTTATGGCCTCTCCGCCGGGCTGCTCGGCGGTGAGCGAGCCGACTGGGACGACTTCCTGCTGCGTATCCGAGCCGGCATCGTCAACTGGAACCGCCAGACCACCGGGGCCTCCGGTGATGCGCCCTTCGGTGGAGTGGGCGAAAGCGGCAATCATCGCCCGAGTGCCTATTACGCCGCCGACTACTGCGCCTATCCGGTCGCTTCCATGGAGAGCGAGGCGTTGAGCCTGCCCGACAAGCTGCCGCCTGGAGTGAGGTTATGAGCGAGATGGCCTGGCGTGAAGTCAATTTCGACGGCCTGGTGGGGCCGACCCATAACTATTCCGGCCTGGCATTGGGCAACCTGGCCTCCATGTCCCACCAGGGGCTGGTGGCCAACCCGCGGCAGGCCGCCCTGCAGGGCCTGGGCAAGATGAAGTCGCTGGTGGAGGCGGGCTATGTCCAGGGGATTCTGCCGCCCCAGCAGCGACCCGATATCGCCACCCTGCGGTTGCTGGGTTTCTCCGGCAACGACGGTGAGGTGCTGGCCCGGGCGGCGGGCGAGGCCCCCCAGATCCTGCGTGCGGTCTGCTCGGCCTCGAGCATGTGGACCGCCAATGCCGCTACCGTGACGCCCTCCGTGGACGCGCCGGATGGCCGGGTGCATTTCACGCCGGCCAACCTGCAGTCGAGTTTCCACCGCACCCTGGAGCCGCCGGCCACGGAGCGGATATTGGCGGCCATCTTTCGCGACCAGGCGCACTTCGCCCATCATCCGGCACTGCCCGCCACCCCAGTCTTCTCTGACGAGGGGGCGGCCAATCATACCCGTCTGTGCGGCGACTACGGCGAGCCCGGCGTGCATCTGTTCGTCCATGGCCGGGCGGCCTTCGGCTGGGGAACGGAGGAGGGCGTGGCGCCCCGGCACTACCCGGCCCGCCAGACCCTGGAGGCCAGCCAGGCGGTGGCACGCCAGCATGGCCTCACGGAGTCACAAGTAGTATTTGCCCAGCAGCACCCCGACGCCATCGATGCCGGGGTCTTTCATAACGATGTCATCGCGGTGGGCAATGGCCCGGTGCTGCTCTACCACGAAATAGCCTTCCTCGACGAGCAGATCATCCTGAATGAGTTGCGCGACAAGATGCGCGCTCCGCTGATCCCGGTGCGCATCCCCGAGGCGGCGGTGAGTCTCGAGGACGCCGTGGCCTCCTATCTGTTCAACTCTCAACTACTCTCCAATCCCGATGGCACCATGACCCTGGTGGTGCCCGGCGAGTGTCAGGAGCGCGAGAACGTCTGGCGCACCATCCAGAACCACCTGCTGGCCGGCCACAACCCGATCTCCGAGGTGGTGGTCAGGGACGTCAAGCAGAGCATGCGCAACGGTGGCGGCCCGGCCTGCCTGCGCCTGCGGGTGGTGCTCAGCGAGGCCGAGCGCGCCGCCCTTTCGGGACGTGTCCTGCTCACCGAGGCCCTTCACGGAGAGCTCACCGCCTGGGTGAAGCGCCACTACCGTGATCTCCTGGCGCCGGAGGATCTCGCCGACCCGCAACTGGCCGAGGAGGCCCTGAAGGCGCTGGACGAATTGACGCGAATCCTCGCGATTGGGGCGGTGTACCCCTTCCAGCGAGCCTGACCGCCGACGGGGATGCCACGGAGCATCGCATCGTGGTCGAGCAGAGTAGTCTGCCGAACTCCGATCCCTGCCCACGGCTGCTTGCCGATCAACAGGATCAGCTTAGCCCTGAGCATATTGGCCAACGGGTCGGAGAAGATGGCCATTCTCGCCCTCGCGACGGTGTTCGGCATCGCCCGGCAAATGCTCGGCATGGCAGTCCCTGCGCCGTCGGCCCTTGTTCTTGTGCTATATTATTGGTAATGCTGGTAATAATCATTCACATTCAATGCGAGTCGTTACTTGATGAAAATATCGCCATTCAACCGCCGTGGCTTCCTCAAGACGGCGTTCTGGAGCCTGACCTCGTCGCTTGGCCTCTCGTCGGCTCGAGCGATCGCCGCGGCCGATTCCTCGCGGTCGGCACCCGACCATGCCGCGCTTCACGGTGGCGATATGGGGGGCATGATGACGGTGGGGGAGGTGGATCATGAGCGCAACGGTTTCGACCCGAGCGCCATGCTCA
Source organism: Halomonas sp. (assembly GCF_041689495.1). Taxonomy (GTDB): domain Bacteria; phylum Pseudomonadota; class Gammaproteobacteria; order Pseudomonadales; family Halomonadaceae; genus Halomonas. The sequence continues at coordinate 4,405 of NZ_JBDNGD010000193.1, forward strand.
CCGATTGGGATACCGGCAGGGCCAGCTGGCTGGCCAACGGGCAGCGCTTGCGCGAGTACAGAATCACCGCAGTGGACAAGGAGATCGAGATCGCTCCCGGGATTTTCTTCCCCGCCTGGACCTACAACGGCCGGGTGCCCGGTCCGACCCTGCGTGCCACCGAGGGGGATCGTATCCGTATTCGCTTCGTTAATGGGGGCAGCCATCCGCATACCCTGCACTTTCACGGCATCCACTCGGCGCGCATGGATGGCGTACCAGGCGCCGGTGAAGTGGCGCCGGGTGAAGCCTTTACTTATGAATTCGATGCCAAGCCCTTCGGTTGTCATCTGTATCACTGTCATTCGGTCCCGCTGAAGCGCCACATCCACAAGGGCCTGTACGGTGCCTTCATCGTTGATCCGGACCCGGAGCGCCACCCCGAGCAGGTGGACTCGGCTCGCTCGCGACTTCTCGGCAGCGACGAGAACGCTCGCTGGCAGGAATTGGTGATGGTGATGAATGGCTTCGATACCAACTTCGACGAAGAGAACGAGATCTACGCGGTCAACACCGTGGCCCATGCCTATGCAAATCGGCCCATTCGCATCGACCGCAAGCGTCCTGTGCGGTTATATCTGATCAACGTCACCGAATTCGATCCCGTGAATTCGCTGCACTTGCATGCGAATTTCTTCGACTATTACGACCATGGTACGACGCTGATGCCGACCCTGCGGACCGTGGATACGGTGATGCAGTGCCAGGCCCAGCGCGGAATCCTGGAGTTCTCCTTTGCCGATCATGAGCCAGGCAGGTACATGTTTCACGCCCACCAGAGCGAGTTCGTGGAGCTCGGCTGGATGAGCTTCTTCGAGGTGGTCTGATGAACCTCCGCTTCTGGTCCTCTCTGCTGCTTCCATTGCTGGTGCTCGGCGCAGCCATCACGCTGTTCAACATGACGAACCCGCTCGCGCTGCTCGGTGTCTCGCCGCCACCACTGGAAGAACTCACCGTGGAGCGCACAGTCATCGACGACGATGGCATCGCGCTGAAGGTGCGCGCGGTGGGATCCGAGCCCATGCGTATCGGCCAGGTGCAGGTCGACGGCGCCTATTGGCGGTTTAGTCAGACGCCGTCTGGCGCCCTGGCCCGGGGGCAGGCCTCGTGGAT
>NZ_JBDNGD010000194.1:0-1932 GCF_041689495.1 Halomonas sp.
CCGATTTTTCGATATCACTCATCCCTAGAAAGAGGGCATTCCCATGATGAAGGGCGGAATGGGTAACCTGATGAAACAGGCCCAGGAAATGCAGGAAAAGATGCAGCGTATCCAGGAGGAGGTCGCCAAGACCGAGGTGCTGGGCGAAGCCGGTGCCGGCATGGTCAGGGTGACCATGAACGGTCGTCATGACGTCAGCAAGGTCGATATCGACCCCAGCGTCATGGAGGAAGACAAGGAACTGCTCGAGGACCTCCTGGCCGCGGCGGTCAACGATGCCGTACGCAAGGTCGAGGCCAGTTCCCAGGAGAAGATGCAGGAAGCCACGGCGGGGCTCGACTTGCCACCGGGGTTTAAGATGCCGTTCTGATGAGCTTTTCTCCCCTGATCGAACGACTGATGCAGTCGCTTCGCGTCCTGCCGGGCGTCGGGCCCAAGACCGCCCAGCGCATGGCCATGCACCTGCTCGAGCGTGATAGCGACGGTGGGAGGCGGCTGGTCGAGGTGCTGGGTGAGGCTCTGGAGCGTGTCGGTTATTGTCGACGCTGCCGTACCCTCACCGAGGAAGACACCTGCCGTATCTGCACCAGTGGCCGGCGCGATGACGCTCTGCTCTGTGTGGTGGAATCCCCGGCCGATCAGCTGGCCTTCGAGGACGCCGGCGGCTACCGCGGCCACTATTTCGTCCTGCATGGCCATCTCTCTCCGCTGGATGGGATCGGTCCCGAGGACATCGGTCTCGAACAACTCGAGGCCCGGGTGGCCGAGGGTGGGATCCAGGAGGTGATACTCGCCACCAATCCCACCGTGGAGGGCGAGGCAACGGCCCACTACATCAGTGCGCAACTGGTCGGCCGGGGTGTCACCCTGTCGCGTCTCGCCTATGGGATGCCCATGGGCGGGGAGCTCGAGTACGTCGATGGCGGTACACTGAGCCGCGCCTTCAATGGTCGCCTGCCATTTCAGGGTGACTGACTCCCAACGCAACCACCTGCCGGAACCCGAATGCCCCTGACCCCCGAGATTCGCTGGATCAACACTGCCGACGCGCTGGATATCGCTTGCACCGAGGTGGCCGATGCCCCGGTGATCGCGCTGGATACCGAGTTCTTCCGCGAGAACACCTTCCACCCCGTACCGGCCTTGATCCAGTTCGCCGCCGGTTCCGGGCCGGCCTACATCGTCGATCCGCTGGAGGTGGCCTGTACCGATGCCTTCCGCCGGCTGCTCGGTGAAGGTCCCTTGAAGCTGCTGCATGCATCCAGCGAGGATCTCGAGGTCTTCGCCCACTGGGCCGATGTGCCCCTGTCTCCCCTGGTGGACACCCAGCTCGCCCAGGGGCTGCTCGGCGAGACCCCGTCCATGGGGTACCAGAAACTCGTGGCCCACTGGACAGGCAAGACACTGCCCAAGGACGAGACGCGTTCCAACTGGTTGCTCAGGCCCCTGAGTGATTCACAGCTGAGCTATGCCGCCCTGGACGTCGTCTATCTGGGGGAGGTCTGGGACCAGCAGCGCGAGGCCTTGGCCAGGCTCGGACGACTGGCCTGGCTGGAGGAGGACTGCAGCGAGCTGGTCGCCCAGGCGGTGCGAAGCGCCGCCGCCGATGGGCTCTGGTACCAGCGTCATCGTCAGTTGTGGCGTCTGTCGCCTCGCCAGATCGAGGCCTATCGCCGCCTCTGCATATGGCGGGAAGGGGAGGCGCGCCAGCGTGATGTTCCCCGTGGCTGGCTGGTTCATGATCGACTGCTCTACGCCATCGCCGAGCAGTTGCCGGAGAACCGCTTCGAGCTGGCCAGGGTCGAGGGCCTCAAGCCGCCGTTGATCAAGCGCGAGGGTGACGAATTGCTGGCATTGGTGCGCGAGGCCTTGCATGTCGATGACAAGGACCTTCTACCGGCAATGCCTTCCCCCATGGAACCGGCCTTCAAG
>NZ_JBDNGD010000195.1:0-1118 GCF_041689495.1 Halomonas sp.
CCCATGCGGAGATCCATGCCCTGCGGGATGCCGGCGAGGCCGCCCGAGGGGCCACGGCCTATGTGACCCTGGAGCCCTGTTCCCACCAGGGGCGCACCGGTCCCTGTGCGGTGGCGCTGGTCGAGGCCGGCGTGGCGCAGGTGGTTGTCGCCATGGCCGATCCCAATCCCGCCGTGGCCGGTCGGGGCATCGCCCTGCTGCGCGAGGCGGGACTCCGGGTGGAGGTGGGCCTGCTCGAGGATCAGGCCCGGGCACTCAATCCCGGTTTCGTCATGCGCATGGATCATGGCCGGCCCTTCGTGCGCCTCAAGATGGCCATGAGTCTCGATGGGCGAACCGCCATGCGCTCCGGGGAGTCACAATGGATCACCGGCCCCTGGGCGCGCCGCGATGCCCAGCGCCTGCGGGCACGTTCCAGCGCTATCCTGACCGGGGTGGACTCGATCATCTTCGACAATTCACGCCTCACGGTGCGACCGGAACAGGCAGAGCTCGAGGGCATCGAGTGGCCCGCCGGCCGACAGCCGCTGCGGGTGGTGGTCGATACCCACCTTCGTCTGCCCCAGGCCGCGGCCTGTCTGCGCGAACCGGGCCGAACCCTGGTGGTGACCTGTGCCGCCCGGGAGGACCCGCGCCGCGTCCGGCTCGAGGCGGCCGGTGCCGAGGTGCTGGTGATGCCCGCAGGCCTGGATGGCCGAGTCGATCTGCCTGCCCTGCTGGCGCACCTCGCTGCGATGGAGGAGGTCAACGAGGTGCTGCTCGAAACCGGTGCCACTCTGGCCGGCGCCATGCTCGATGCCGCCCTGGTTGACGAGATGCAGTTGTTCATGGCCCCGACCCTGCTGGGTGGCGAGGCCCGCCCGCTGTTCGAACTGCCGGGGCTGGCGAGCATGGTCCAGCAGCGTCCTCTGGATATCCTCGATATCCGTGCCGTGGGACGCGATTGGCGAATCACCGCCCGGCCCCGGTAATGCAGCGTTTGACCTTGGTGGGAGGCCGGCTCTGCCGGGCGAGGGTTTGGCCGGGAAAACCTCGCCCGCTGAAGCGGCCTCCCACAAAGTGCGGCGTCTCCAGCGGGCGCAGGGTTTGACCTTGGTGGGAGGCCGGCTCTGCCGGGC
>NZ_JBDNGD010000196.1:0-61132 GCF_041689495.1 Halomonas sp.
AATCCACGGCGAAGGCATCCACGACGACCAGCCGTGGGAATCCTGCCTCACTCTCATCGAGCAAATCGCGCTCTACGTGGACCTGTACTCGGAGTTCATCGACCGAGCAGCACGTGAGTTCCCGAGCGTTCAGGTGGTGTATCAGAAAGGCAACCACGGGGAACTGCGCGGCGATGGGATGAGTCCCGATTCAAACGCCGACGACATCGCGTTTATGATGCTCGAAGACCGGGTTGCTGGGCGGGACTACGGTAACGTGAGCTTCGTTTCATCTCACGGTTCGTACTTCACGAACTTTCGAATGCGGGTCAACAACGAGGAAGACGAACGGCGTGCTGATGCACTCGGGGTGAAAATCAGTGAATTAAACCCGTCCTATCAGTCGGGTCACCGAGGGCATCTCCGTCACGGGCAGAAGAGCCTCTTCCACATCGGCACCTCATCGGGTCAGAACCGCTGGCGTGGGTGGCACGACAATCATGCCTTCGACATTGGCTACCGTGGACACTACCACGAGTGGCGCGTCGAGAATCTGGACAACCGCCCCATCATCATGTCTGGGTCCATCTGCCCGCCATCGGACTACGAAGAGTCCTTCGCGGCATACGCTGAACCGGCGGCGACAGTGCACGGGGTTTCCGACGACCGGCCTATCACGTTCTTCTACCCACTGGACTTCAAGTAGGTCTTGCCTACTCGCCTAACATTTCACGGCGGAACAGTTAAGTCATTGACTGTCATCGGTTCAGGAGAGTCCAGCTAAATGCCAGAATCACATCGCCGAGTCGGGTGTCGGGCAGACCAGTTTCGAATCTGTGATGCCCCGCACACTCGGTACTGGGATGACGGCGTGCCGGTACTGATTAGTACCACCTCTGGGAACGTCGTGAAGAAGTCCATCAGAGAGTACACGTTAACCTGTCCGCTCTGTTCTGATGAGGATAACGTCGAGTTAGGTCGCTATGACCACGACGAAGAACCCGTCTGCCCGGAGTGCGGTCTGCTGCTGGCTGGCGACGGGGTACCACGTACAAGCGACGGTTCCCGGCTGCTCTCAGACGCGAAAGCTGCGGGCCGAGTAAGCCCAGACAACCCATAACCATGCAAAATGAACCTGAAGTAAGCGCCGACGATGTACCATCCCTCGACTCGCTAACCGGCGAGCGTATTAACGAGATAATAACCGACGTGGAAATCGAAACACCCGACGGTGAGAAGACTCCACTCGGTGCAGTCGCCGCCGACATCGTGGAAGCGCACACGGAGGTTGAGGCGTACAAGAACGGCTCAATGGCGCTCTCACAAGCGCTCAACGAAGCGCTCACCGAGTACGATGAAGACGACGACGAGATGGTCGCTCAGGTCATCGAGGAACTGCGAGCAGAAGCCTTCGGCGTCTACCTTCGGGTCACTCGCGGCGACGACGAGTTGATTGGCGACCGAGATGGTCCGTACAGCGACTACTTCGGCGAGTCGGAACCCGATGAGGCCAGCCGATGAAGGAACTGCTCGCCCGACTGTTGGGTAAGTCGCCAACCCGAAGCACTGCGGACGTGCAGCACGTCGATAGGCAGGTCTACCGCACTGAAGGCGATGGGACGCAGTGCGAGCACACCGAGGTCGAGGAGGTCGATGAAGTCTACCCGTTATCCGTCGTGGATTGGCGAGTGAAGAACGGCTATCTCGTCGCACCACAGACCGCGTACCACATCATCCGGTGTAAGCAGTGTGGTCGCGACCTGTCGTGGGACGAAGAGAAAGCGGAGTCGCTGGCGTTCAAAGCCGACTTCGTGATTGATGCAGACATCGACATCGATGAGGCGCTCAATGCGATGGAGAGCGGTGCGAGCAACACGGAGAGCGAATCCATCCTCATCAATCGCAGCGAGAATCCGGAACAATCCGAAGAGTGACACAACCATGAAAGTACGAACAGAACACAAGAAAGTAGACGGCAGCACAGTAGTAGAGCATCTGGGGGTAGACAGGCTGATAGCACCGGGCAACTGTCTCCCGAAACTCTACGATGGAAATACACAGCATCGCATCGTCGGAACGATAACCAGCGTAGAGAATATCGATGGAGGCAAAGTCGCCTATCTGACAGAGGAAGACGAGTTCCGCTCGGTCTTCGATGTGCAGGAGGTGCAGATGCCGCCGATGGTACGGAAGCTGAACGTCACGTACACCGACTGGACCGATGAATTTCTGGAGTACCACCGGGTCGTGACGATTCACGAGGGCGATGGAGATGAGTAACGGACGAAGCGCCCTCGATGTGCTCGAAGACAGCTCCTCGCTCTACGAGCGCAAGAACGCCGACTACGGAGACGCGTGGCGGCTCGTCGGGAAGACGATGGAACTGTGGCTTCAGCACCAGAACGTCGAAGAGCTAACCATCCCCGCCAATCAGCACGAACTCAACTCGTTCAGCCTCTTCACGCGGCGGCTGGACAAGATGATTCGCGAGTTCAACGGCTGGTTCGTGGCCGATGGGATGGAGGTCGAGGAGTCCATCGCCGAAACCCACCAAGACGACGTGCCATACGCAGCGATGCACACCGAACTGGCGGAGCAGTACGCGAACATGAACTACGTAGAGTTCTCCAGCGGCGACAAGTGGAAGGACACCAGCTAATGTACGACGAAGACACCCTCAAAGCACTGGCGAACAGGCTGCTCGACCGACAAGATGAACCCTTCGAACTACTGTCGAACCTGACGACGGTTCGCAATCGGCAGTCGAGCGACGATGTGCCGAAGGAGATGCAGCGATTCGAACTCCGCCTCGAACTCAATGGTAACGACATGGAGACAATCATCGAGGAGGTGGAGGCGCAACTGGGAGTTGAGGATGACGAATGATGGTGAAATCGACGCGCTCGCCATTGAAATCGAGCGGGCCATCGCGAGGTCCGAAGGAACTATGGCTGCTTGTAGCGGTGGGACTACTCGTTCTCAGCACGCTATTGATGCAGCTCGTTTCTTCGCTATGAGAGGCCGCCATGACTGAGAAACAATCGGACGATAGCGTTGGGCTGCCGCCGAACGTGAAGCAAACGCTGTCGTCAATCCTCGCTCATGCTGCGTCTCAAGAGCGCACCGTCATCGAGTTGCGAACAGCTGAAGCGGCGAACGGGCGTCGTCACTTCACGAACGCACTGGAAATCACCGAGCACGTGGCCGAGATGGAGAACCAGCAGGACAAGAACCCGAAGAGGGGGCGAGAGCTATGACTGACTGGCTCATCGGTGGCCTGTTCGGCTTCTGGGCCGAGGTGCTGGCATGAGTCGCTACGACGGTCACGGGAGCAGCGACACGAGCGAAGCTTCCACGAACGCGACACCCACCCTCGGGGGCATCGACCCTGCCGCCCAGCTTCAGCCCGACCCGGAGTTGCTGACCGACGGCCTGCCGTACATCTCGAAGTCGCGACTGAAGACCTACCTCACCTGCCCGGCGAAGTTCTACTGGAAGTATTGGTGCGGGCATCGAACGCCGGGTTCGTACCACACCGAGAAGGGTTCACGGCTGCACGAAGCCTTCGAGGTGTTCCACCTGAACCTCATCGACTACGTGGAGGAACACGGCGAGCGTCCGGCGGAGTTCCAGCCGCTCATGCCGCACTGGTCGAACTACGCCCAGTGGATAGAGCAGTTCGGGAACTTCGTGAAGTTCGAAGAGCGCCGCTGGCGGGCCGCCTGTGAGTCGGTCGTTGGGGAAATCGCCATCGGCGATTCGCTCGGGATGGCACGACGCCGCTGGCTTCCTGTGGAAGTCGAAGCTGAGTTCTGGCTTGGCGAGCCGCCCCAATCGTGGGTGGAGAGCCAGGGCGAACCCGACTACGTGGCTGTCGGCCCGCCGGTTGGTGAAGTCCCGTGGATGGGGCGCATCGACCTGATGGTGCGGACGAACTCACTGCCCGGAGTTGAGGGCAACGGTGTCAGCATCATCGACTACAAGACAGGGAAGGTGCCAAACCCGCAGTACCGGCACGAAGGCATCTTCACGGAGAACGAGATGTACGCGATGGCTGTGGAACCCCACTTCCAAGTGGACTACACGGGCAACTACTTCCCACAGAGCGACACGCTGCTGCTCGAAGAGACGCCGCACCCCGGCCGCCGCAGCCTCATCGAGTCAACGGTCGTGGAGTTGCAGCAGACGCCTGACTACCTCGCTGACGACGACAATGGCCCTCCCGCCAACTTCGACTACGAAGAGCAGCCGTTGTGCTCGTGGGACAACGCCAACGGGCCGGGCAACTGCCACTTCTACAACATCTGTCCGAGTACGTGGAGGCCGAACTGATGGCACGAGAACCACTCGTCCTCGACACCGAAGACCTCGACCACATCGAGGAGCTTCTGGAAACACTCTCGGAGGGATACCACGTCCTCGGTCCCGATGAAGAGAAACGAGAGCAGTACGAGGGGATGCACAAGCGGCTGCAAGAGTCCCGACCATGACTGACCTTTCACACCACGACATCACGCTGAACGGCAACGAACTGAACATCACGGAGAACACACTTCGCGGGCTGGCTGGCTATCTAAAGAACGAGGGCGATGACATGTCTGGGTTCGCAGAACCCCACGAACTGACAGACATCGCCGACAAGATTCACCGTCAGCGCATCAAGAGCTACCCCGTCATCGCGTTCTGCGGACTGCCCGGCTCTGGTAAGACCACCATCGGCGAGTTCGCGGCGGAACTCGGACACGCTGAGTTCATCTCGATGGGTGATGCCATCCGGCACGAAGCGCCAGAGAACATCGCTGAAGACTCCGAAGAACTCGGCGAGTTCGCGGCACGAACACGGGAGGATGACCCCCGCGCCATCCCCAACTGGACCATCGACCGGGCAGTCGCCCGAGCCGAAGAAGATGCACTCATCATCGACGGGGTTCGTTCAGTGGATGACTACATGGTGCTGAATAACTTCTTCGAGAGCTTCGTGCTCATCAACGTCCGGTCGGACTTCTACAATCGACTGGAGCGGCTACAGGAGGGAGAGTTCGAAGCAGGAGACCTGTTGGCCCGTGACGAGCGGGAGAACCAAGAACTCGGGCTGGCGGAACTGCTCACCTACGAAGACGCTGAGTTCCTGCCCGACGACATCGATTACCCCGAAGGACTCCACGACGGCGTGATGGTCAACGACGGCGAAGACCTGTCCCTGCTGTACGAGAAAACGTCCGGTCTTCTCAACCGTCTCGGGGACTGGGCACCGCGTCTCGATGAGAACGACGAGGAAGACATCGAGGACGAGGAAATCGAGATGGGCGAAATCGAACCGTAGAGAGCGTAAAGAATTAAGACCCCCGGCTCCGTTCTTTCACACGGAGTCCGTGGAGCCGTAATCGTCTCGGTCTGTAATCCGATGAGGCCGGGGCGACGGTATCCGCGACACAACCTAACACAATGAAGAAACCAACGCTAACCGACGAGCAGTATCGAACAATAACGTGCGTTCTGAACGCCGTTACCCAAGCAGATAGCTCAGGGGATGCTGTCTGGTTGGGAGAACACGACAGAGAGAAACTGGAAGACGCGCTAATCGCGTTCGCTGATGATGAAACTCTGGTGATAGTATGACCTACGACACAATCGCACCACGGCTCAAGCTCAAGAACACGATTTCACACCCCGCCGACACGGGAGAGACCGGCTTAGTGCTCGGGTTCTCCGGACGGAATGTGCTACTCGGGCATGATGCCAACGTGTTGAAGCAGGAAGAACTGCCGACGATTCGAGATTCGCCGGCAGTCACCCACTTCATCATCCCAACCGAGCAGGTTGATGAGGCAGTACAGGACGACGTACACGTCTACATCCTCGGTGAGAAGACGGTCTATCACATCGACCCTATCGACGTGTCCAAAGCGAAGCAACACACCGGACGAAAGCACGGCGAAGACGTAGAGGGCGTTGCGGTCCCCCTCGGGAAGACGACACGTTGGTACCGCAGCCGGGTCGAGGTGAGCAACTGATGAAGCTCTCAGAGTTCGGCGACCGAGAGTTGGTGGTCACCTGCGACGAGCCAATCTTCCATCCGTCCGGTACCGGCATCATCGGCAAGATGGGCTACGACGACAAGCAGCGCCGCTGCGCTGTATTCTTCCGCGATGCAGATGAACACTACTTCCGGAAGTACGGCGGCTACGCGGTGTCGGTCGGCGTGCTGACTCAGATTCACAGCCGCGGTGTCGATACGGTTTACATCGCAGAGCAACTCGATGATGAAAAGCGCATGTTGGAATACGACATCGCTTCATTCATGGCTGGCACCCTCATCGCGTACAGTCCCGGCGAGAACAGCATCGTAGAGGGAGAACAGGCAGTTCAACACGCCGACGATAGCGTCTACACTGACAAGCAGCGCGTGGTTTCCGATAGCAACACCGTGCGCGTTTGGGAGTGGGACGAGTTCACGTTCCACCCATGACACTCAGACTCAACAGACTCGTGCCAGAAGAGTACGGCTGGTGTTCAGTGAAGTCACTGGAGAAGCTCAAACAGACGCAGGCTGAACTCAATGAGGCCGTCGCCGCAGCCGAGGAATTAGGCTTCACTGACCCGGACATCGACCGACTCCATGAGTACCTCAGTGAGTGGGGTCTTGCACCATGACGATAGAACTCTACGTCACGAACACCGAGACGATTCATCCACGGCGCGACAACGACGTAGAAGAGCTATCGGTGCGTCTCTACGGTCGAACGCGTGATGATGAAGCGAAGAAAATCACCGTCGAGGGGTTCTCCCCGTACTTCTACGTGCCCGCCGATGAAACGGACGTAGTTGCGCCGGTTGAACACGACAAGCTGGAGCGATACGAAGAGACGGACATCGTTCCGCTCGAAGACCGCTTCGATGAGAACCCACGGAAGCTGGCGAAGGTCGTCACCACCGACCCATACGTCCGTGAGTTGCGCCAGCGGTGGGACCGGACGTGGAGCGCCGACGTGGAGTTCACGTCGCTGTTCCGCATCGAGAAGGACATCAAGACAGGCGTTCGAGTGCCGTCCACCCGGTGTCATCACAGCGAGGTAGAGGCCGTGGACATCGAAGACGTAGAACCGCGTGTCCTCTACTTCGACATCGAGACGGACGACCGGGCAACGGGATTCCCCGACCCCGGCGAAGCACGAATCCTCTCCATCGCGGCGTACAACTCGGGGACAGGGAAGTACGCTACGTTCATCGACGGAGATGAGAAACCCATCGGGGAGTTCTATGGCTGGCCGGATGCGGACACCGGCCTCATCGAATGTAAGCTCGGGGAACCCACCAGCCTGAAATACTACCGGAGTGAGCGGCGGATGCTCATGAAGTTCGCCCAAGCTATCGAGATGAGCGACCCGGACATCATCACCGGGTGGAACTCGGGCGACGATTCGAACGACGGCTTCGACCTCCCCCACCTCATCGAGCGGATGAAGAACCTCGGCATCAGTGTCGGGCGTCTCTCCCGCGAAGGCTACGTCGATAACGAAGACATCGGCGACGGCGAATGGCGCACGTCTATCAAAGGGCGCAGCACCTACGACCTGATGGACGGGTGGGCGAACACGAAGTTCACGAAGCCCGACTCCAAGCGTCTCAACGACGTGGCGGCAACCGCGTTGGACGACTTCAAGCTCGAACACCCCGACATGGGCTACTTCGAGATGTACGAGTCTGACCCGGTGTTGTTCACCGATTACAACACGAAGGACACGCGGTTGGCGGTCGAAATCAACCACGCGGAGAACGTCTTCGGCTTCTACAAGCGGCTGAAGGACATGATTGGCGTGGACTGGGAAGAGACGCGCCAGAACAACGACTTCGTAGAGATGTCGGTACGGCGCAAGTGCCGAGAGCACGGCGTCGTCATGGTCACGGCGTGGGACAACGAACACGTTAGGGCCGCCGCCGAGAGGGACGACAATGAGGTGAACTTCGAGGGTGCCTACGTGTTCGATGCGTTCAGTGGGCTGAAGCGAAACGTGGTCGGGAAAGACCTCGCTTCACTCTACCCGATGACGCAGTACATGTTGAACGCTTCGCCGGACACGAAGGTAGACCGGCTGTGGGCGGTGAAGAACAACGTCCCCCACGTGGTTGCGGAGAACGGTGCGTGCTTCCGAACCGACGTAGACTCCATCATCAAAGAACTCGTGGACGAGTACGATGAAATCAAGATGGAGTTCAAACGTCGTCGCAATGAAGCCACGTATGGCACCGAAGAGTGGGACGCACTCGCTGTTGCCTACGGCACCACGAAGACCATCTACAACTCGTACTACGGCTACACGGGCTGGGACAAGAGTCCACTCTACGACCCGGACATCGCGGCGGCTGTCACCCTCACCGGGCAGGTGGTCATCAAAGAGACGGCTCGCTACATCAACGAGGAGACCGAGGCGGAAGTGGTCTACGGGGATACGGACTCCAACTACGCGGAGTACCCCGACGACTGGGAGCAAGAGCGCATCCTTGAGTACGCCCAGGGCGTCTGCGATACGCTCAACGAGGAAGTCTACCCCGAGTTGTGCGACCAGTTCAACATCGACCGCTCACAGAACGAGTGGTTCATCGAACTCGAAATGCTGGCCGACCGCTTCTTCCAGTCGGGTAGTAAGAAGTTCTACGCCTACCGCTCCATGTGGAGCGAGGGGATGCCCTTCGATGAGAAGGTGAAGGATGGGGAGGGCAGTATCTCCATCGCCGGCTACGCTTGTGTGAAGTCGAACTTCAGTGCGCTCACGAAGGACACGCAGCGCGCCATCCTGCACACCATCCTCGAAGACGGGACGAAGCAGGACGTAGCTGACATCATGTTCGAAGCTGCGTCCAGCATCGACCCCGCCAACCCCGACTGGGACAGAATCGGGATGCCGCAGGGTCTCGGAAAGAAGCTCTCGAAGGAGAAATCCGGCGGGGACGACTTCTACGACTGGTCTCCCAACGGCGACCATCCACAGAGCGCGCACCCACGAGGTGCATGGTTCGCGAACCACCTGCTCGACGTGAAGCTGGGGAAGGGTAGCCAGCCGAAGCGGTGCTACGTGAAGCCCACGCTCTCGGTCGGCGACGACATGGTTGACGTAATCGCCTACGAAGACCACTACGACCTCGAACCAATCGAGGACGAACTGAAGATAGACGCGGCGGCAATGCAGGAGAAGCTACTGGTAAACCCAATGGACGACATACTCGACGCTTTCGGGCTGGAGATGGATGCGGCGCTTCAGGGGAAAGCACAGACGCAGACAAGCATCGCGGGGTTCAACTAACATGGCTCGGCTGGGTGGGGATGCACTCGATGAGCCGGTGTCGTTCCCGAAGAGCGACGACGAATGGCACGAGCGACTGTGGGGCGACCGCGACAACATCGAGCGGACAATCCGCATGAAGTACGCCTTCAAGCAGATGAAGACGACTGCCGCCCACGTCCCGTGGAGTCGGCTGAAGCAACTGTCTGGAGTCAGGGGCAAACACGCACCCGACGACCACCTCAACTTCATCGGGTCGTGGCGCGTGCCGCTCTGGAAGTTCCAGGGGCAGGGGGTCAACCGGAAGTGGATGAACCCCGACTACGCGCACAAAAGACTTTTCCCTGAAGCGTGTGGTCTTTGTGGTTGTGGCATCCCGATTGTCCGACGAAACATGCCGGACGACTTCAATCCGCCGACCCGAATCACGGAACACAACGAGGGGTGCTGCACCCATGACCGGATGCAGGGCTACGCTGAACTCTGGCGCGAGCGAAAAGCGGTCCTCGAACAGACGTTCTACTTCGGGAAGCCGATGACGTGGGCGTCAGAGCGGCTGGCGTTCGACAACAACATCCAGCACATCCCGAGCATCGCGCAGAAGTGCGGCATCAACACGACCGAAGCGGCGCAGGCGGGGCGGCGTCGGGTGGTGCGGAGCCTCATCGTGTTGCTGCGCGAGTATCACCCGAAGGACGTGGCGTACCTGTACGACGTGAAAACTCGCTGGCTCTCTCAGATGGTCAACGAGGAAAGCACGTCGAGTTCACAGGCGCTCTACCTCGCTCGGCAGAAGAACTCGCCGGACTCGATTCTGGATGCCGTGAAAGAAGACCCACGTGGGGAGGAGTTGGTGGTCTGATGGGCTTCATTGGGTGGATACGCGGTGTTGTCAATCGCCCAGAGAAAAGAACTTTATGGAACGCGTGAGACAAGATATGACAACGGCAAGCGCTGCACCTATTGCTGTTGTCGATGGAATGCAGAGCGAAATTCGGCGAGTAGAAGGTCGTTTTGGTGGCTGGGGGAAGGTAATCTTCCCTGAGAAGCGCGAACCCGGCGACCCTATCCCCGAAGACCGGCTCTGGCTGAACACGTATATCACGTGGACGAAGCTAATCGAGCAGGTCGATGCGGATATTACTGTGGGTGATGTCCAACGAGAGGCTCTCAGGTCTATGCTGCGGCGTTTCGAGTCGCGGCTGTAGGATGCATCATAATCTTATTCTCGGCGCTCGTGGTGCCGCTAGACGTTGCGCTGCTGGCCGTCTCTGTGTGGACCATCTTTAGCACCGTGCTGATGCCGTGGTTGTGGCTCAAGCTTCAGCCCAAACGTGTGTCACCCGATTCACACACACCCCCGTAGGGTACCCACGAGGGACAACCACGTGTGTTGTAATCCGATGAGGCTGCCCGCCACTGTATGCGCTGTAGTGTAAACACATCGTGCAGTACCGCCGTGTAAAATGCAAAAAACCCCCGGTAGGAGTAGGACCGCGTTGGTCCCACCCCTACCGGGGGGTTTCTGTCTTTGTGGAGCGCCAATGAATTGACGCTCAGGTATAAGGTCTGCTGCGTGAATTGTCGTGTATGGAAATCAGCCCGCGGGATGCCGCCTTCCTTCTGGATGAGATGAGCACCGTGGAGCAGGACGAAAGTCGCTACCCGACAGTACGCGCAGAAGCAAAACGAATCCGCGAACAGGCTGAGGCCGCACTCACCGAGTAACCAGAAAAAGCCGCCGCGCCCACCCGCGAACCCACCCGGTGAGAGTGGTTATCACTGGCTGTTCTTCTTGTCTTCCGTTTTCTTCCCGCCGTAGCGCCGCTTCAGCACTTTCTTCGTCAGCTTCGGTGCGCCCAGCGCCAGCGTTGCGCCGAGGAACAGCATTTCGATGTCGCCAACGACGACTTCAGGAACGAGGTTGAGTAGGTTTTGCATGATGTGTATGAATCGTTGGTCGGGTGTCTATTCTTTCAGCACGAGATAGGAGTTCTCGTCCAGATACTTTCGGGTGAGTTCCACACCGGCTCTCGTGCTCAGATGTTTTGCGCGAAGGTGGGCCAGCGGGTCAACCCGCCAGTCGTCTTCGTAGTGTGCGTAGAGTGCTCTCCCGGTGCCGCCCCGGTCGCGCTGGAATAGCGTCACGTGAAGCTGCATCCCGTGCTCTACGAGGTCTGGTGCATCACGATGGAGCAGCACCCACGAGCCTTCACTGAGCCTCCCATCGGGGAGTGATTTCAGCGCAGATATGGGGTTCCTTCGGAATCCAACATCGTCCAGTTCTAGTTCGATGGTGTCTTCCTCCTCATCGAGTTCGGCAACGTACTGGTCGTAGCCGACTTTACCCTGTGAGTACAATCCGATGCCGAGCACCTCTCCGATGGTTGTCAGCGGGTCGTGAAACCGTGGGTACCAATCGCGACGGAACTCTTCGACCCAATCGTCGGTTTCATCAAGCTCGTAGTTCATTGGTGTAGACCGTCTTGTAGTTCTTCTGCAAGCAGTATTGGCCCAATGTCCACTCGAAGGTCTTCCCACTGGAGTAGACCGCATCGTCCGTGAAGCACACGATGTGGGCTTCTACCCCCCGCATTAGGTATGCGAGAGACACTGGTTCGTCTGTCTCACTGAGCAAGTATGACGCCGCGACGAATGCGTAGTCTTCGCAATCGCCCTGTCGCTTCGAAAGCGTCTCTTCGACGGGCTGAAGTCTGTCCCAGACCCCGAAGAGTTTGTCTTCTTGCCACGTGAACTTCTTGTTGAACCAACGCAGGTCGAACGAAGACCAGTCGAGTTCTGGTTTCACGTATCGCTCAGGCCGGAGCATTGCGCGAACTGTCCACGTCATTCAGGTACCTCTGCCTTCTCGGCGTGATAGCCCGCAAAGCGAACGCTTGTCTCAATCCAGTTGTCGTCGCTCGTGTACTCGCCCAGACTGTAGCCGTTCGTCACGTGCGCAAGACCGTGGTATGCCGACCACTTAGCCGGCGAAGCGATGAACTTGAAGACTTTCTCGGCCATCTCGCCATGCCCTGCTTCACGGAGGAGTCGTCCGTTCTCCGATGCAACGTCAGCAGCGCGGTCGCACTCGAACGAACATGGGTAAAACTCGATGAAGCGCCAGCCCATGTAGGCCCAGAACGTGTTGAGGATGTGGTGTGGTGACTCTACGACGAGTTCTCCACCTCTGTCTTCCATCGACGGGGTTCGCCGAGCGATGCTCGCCATCGGGTCTTCGTAGCCGTTCTGCCGGTCTTCGTGGTGCGCTGTTGCGCAGCAGTGTGGAACGCCTTGAAGTTCCATGCCGAGGATGGGGTCGAGTTCGTTGTTGAGAACAGCTTCCGGGCTGATTTTCGAGGTGTTTACAATCGCGATGGTGGTTCCCTGATTGCGCTGCTGTGAAGCGAACTGAACTTCGTCGGGCAGTGACCCGATGAGGCCGGGAACGTCCTCCGCTTTCCACGTATCTACGGTGAGCTTTCGCGGGTGCTCGTCATCGAGTACAGCATCGACCTTCGCTTGCTTGAATGCGGCGGGGAAGGGACCGAGGTAGTCGCTCCAGTAGTCGCGAAGCTCGGTTCCTTTCCAGTTGTGTTTGACAACACGAGGAAGGTCGAGGGTTAGTTCAGGTGCTTCTCTCTCGGGGTCGAGTGGTGAGGCGGCGTCGGTCATTAGTGGGAAATGTCTCCGTGAATGGAGCCGGTTTCGGGGTCTGCCGTGACGTTCTCTTCCCCGTATTTCTCGATGTACGCATCGCGCTTGGTGTCGAAGTCGGCGTTTTGAAGGCTCTGTGACAACACGCTGTTCTCATCATGACGTGCGCCACTAACGCTCGGCTTCGTGGCGTCTCGGCTGACCTGACTCTGGTGCATCCCGGCGAACGGCTTGATGTCGAGTTGCCCGCTCGCTGCGAGGTCGGCAATTGGTGCGTCCCACGGAGCATCAGTAATCATGCGCATGCCGGTCATCATCGCCTTCATGTCGTGCTTGATGGCGTCGAGAACGGCGTACTTCGCTTCACACCAGCGGGTACGATTGCGGTAGTCGTAGTCCAATCCAGACGAGGGGCAGCCGCCCTGACAGACGTTCCAGAACTGACAGCCCTTACAGCCGCCGTGGTCTTCTTCGCCCTCGGTGTGTGGACCGGGGACTTGCTTCAGCATCTCGTAGCGTTCCTCGGTGTTGTTGTACTCGCTGCCGTTCGAGTCACCCTGTAGGAACGCCGCGCCGTCGCCGACAGTGCCCCACGTCTTCCCGCAGCCTGTTGTGTTGCCATCTCCCGTGGCGATTTTTGCTGCCCCAGCGTTGAACACGTCACACTTGTTCTCCACGCAGTTGCGGAGTGAGTTGCCGATGAGGTTGTCCTGCATATCGTTCATCGGCCCCCAATTGCGGTAGGGTTCAGCCTTCATCCACTCCCACGTCCGGAGGTAGACTTCCTTGAGCCGCGTCGGTGTCAGCGACTCATCGGCTTGGACATCTTCGTAGGGAATGGCGGGGTTGAAGTGACCGCTCACGCCACGTTCCTGAAGCGAGTCCATCCACGAAAGTAGGTTCTCCAGCTTTTCGTCGTCGCCTGCATTCTGCTTTGTGAGCACCACGATAATGCCCATCGACGCGTCTGAGTCGGCGACACGCTCGATGGAGTTGAGCGTTTTCTCGGTCATTGAGTCCGTGATGTCGCGCTGTTCGCCGTCCATCTCCGAACGGGCGTATCGTAATCCGTTGAGGTCGCCCGGCCCGTCGCACGAGATGCCGACGTTGACGCGGTACTTCTCGAACATCTCGATATGCTCGTCGGTAATGAGCGTCCCGTTCGTCTGGATGTGGGTGTTCTTTTTCTGCTCTTCGAGGTCGTACTCTTCGTGAGTCCACTTCAGGATTCTCTCGATGTGTTCGTCGCGCATCAAGAGTGGTTCGCCTCCGTGAAGTCCCGGCGTCTGGCCGGGGTAGCGCTGTTTGAACTGCTTGAGGCGGCCCATTATCGCCTCGATGTCGTACTCGCTGTCGATTTGGGCTTGGTCGTATTGTCTGCCCGGTTCTTCGTAGCAATAATCGCAGCCCATGTTGCAGCGGAGGGTTGCGGAGACGTGAACGCTCATGATTAAACTGGTTGGGGTTCGTCAGCGTAGTTCGTGTGGTCGCTGAAGTCGTCCGAGTGTGGCGGGTTGTCCGAGTAGCCGGTGTTGTCGTGGTCGTCGTGGTCGTTGTGGTCGTTGTGGTCGGTGCCAGAGTCCGTGTGGTCGCTGAACGCCCCCAAGTCCCCGTGTGCTGCCTGATAATCCTCGTGACTGTCCGAGTGTGATGTGTCGGAGTGACTGTCGTAGTGGTCGGAGTGATTACTGTGCGTGTCGTCGTGCGGTGGGTTGTCTGAGTACCCCGAATCAGTGTGTACGTTTTCGTCAGCACCAGCCGCAGTCTTCTGCTGGCTTTCATCAACGTAAGTGATGAGCGAGTTTTCGACCCAGATAGACCCCTTTGTGCCAGCAACAGCAGAGTCTACGTTTCGGGGGATGCGCCGCTTTCGCTGATTCGAATCAACGTAGTAGAGGTATTCACCCTGAATCCCCAGATAGCCGGGAGATTTCGAAACGGAACCGAGGTCTGCGCCTGTGTAGGCCCACTCAGTTTCCGTGCCGTCGAGAAAGTGCAGGTCATTGCCCTCTACCCACATCGAGCCGGTCTCAGGCATTCACATCACGCCCACTGGTCGCTCCCAACGGGGAGCACGAGTGCGTTTGGTCGAAGTGTCTCCGTTTCGCGGTAGTAGCGTCCGTCGTGAAGGTGCCCCACGTCTGCGAAGTTCGTGTCTACTTCAGTTTCAGTGTAGTAGCGGTCGTCGTGGTCGTGGCCCGATGGCGAAAAGTTCGAGTCGGCTTCGGTTTCCGTGTAGTATCGTCCGTCGTGAAGGTGCCCCGCGGCTGCGAAGTCTGCGGCGTGCTGGCCGTCTACGGTGTCGGCCTCATCGGCTTGGTCCACGATTCCGTCGTCGTTCGAGTCAAGACGCGTGAACTCATCTGCGTGGTCGGCGAGGGCCTGACTAACGGCGTCCCACCACCAGTCGAACTGCTGCGCGTCCGGTCGTTCGTTCTGCTCGAAGTTGAGTGACCCCGGTGGTTTCGCTCCAACGTCTCCATGCGTGTAGTCGAGTTTGGTTCGTGCCATGTGTATGTCCCGTGGTTAGATGGACGAGGACCACGTACCCTCGTTGAAGCCTTCGAGTGCGTCTTCGTCGCCCTCGAACGCGAATGTCCCTTCGGAGGTGATTACTGCTCGGGCGTCAACACTGAGCGCGCCGTTCAGGAGTATCTGAAGCTCGTTCTTCGTCAGTGGGTGTGAATCCAGAATCGCGCCATCAACACCCAACTCGACGGTCTTCGGCTCTATGGTGTCCGGTGGCGTCGTGAGCGTGATGTCGCCTTTGTCTGCACCGAGGATAGACATCGCGGCGCTGGCGAACGATTCATACGACGTGTCGCTCGCTTCCGCAGCAAAGCCCCCGAGGATGCGAACGCGAAGTTTGTCGTCGCCTTCGTCGGTCTTTCGGACAATGCCGACGAATGCGCCAAGCTTTTCGAGTTCCTTGCCCGTTGCACTGCCGATGAAGCGGTCGTCGTACATCGACTCCAGTTCGAGGTCGATTCTGCCGTTCTCGCTCGCCAGAACGTGCAGAAGACTCGTAAGGTTCTTCTCCGGGCCGAGGGAAACCGGGTAGTCCCAGTTCTCCTCGATGTCGGCTTCGTTGTCGTATCCTGTAATCATTTATGGATGAACCCCATGTCCAGCGAGTAGAGTTCGTTGTAGCCGCTGTAGTTCGTGATTTTCATGCGGTAGTAGCCATCGGGGTTGACGGGCAACTCGGGAACATGGTTCACGAGTTCGTCGTCATACGTGTCGATGGGGTCGCTCTCTTGGGCAACCGTAGAACCATCCTCGCTGTACTGGACGAGGATTGTCGCTGCGGGCTTCTTTGCCATCGGGACCACGAGTGCACGGACAGCGAATAGGTCTTCACGTCCGGTAATCCTCGACTCCTGTGACCACTCTGTGTACCACGCGACCTCATCCTCGTCCCACGTGAGGTCGTAGTCGAGGAGTTCGAGTGAAGTACGGTCGTTGTAGATTGCGGTACTTGCCGGTGCCATGTGGGACATGGTACTTCTTTCAACGGAAATCGACCCACGGCTGGAACTCGATGAGGCCGGTAACGCGTGGGACGTAACATTGATTGGTTCGTTTTGGAATGTACGAACTACGCTCGATACAAACGGGTTCGAGTGCGACGCGGTGCCCCGCTCATCGAGTTCCAACGCGCGGTCGGCGCTCGACGTAGATGCCGAAGCGTAGGAAGTGGCTGTTAGAAGATACAGTGCAACCGGCGTAGTCCATGCCCCAGTAACATGCTCAGTTTCAGCACGCAGTCTGACTTCATGGCTTAGAAGTCCACCGCTGATGGTGAGGTTTGTCGTCAGCGTGTCGTAGGTTACTACCTGCTCGGCCCATCCATTCGCGGTATTGTCCCACGTAGAGCTACCGATTTCGCGGGCCTGAATCCTGATGTCCCCGTTGTTCGTGGTTTGCGTTTCGCGGTCTACCGAGATTTCACCGTCAACGTCGTTGTCAAGCGCGGGTGGGTCCTCATCTGGAAGCGTTGTTGTGAATGTTGCTGGCATTTCATGTACCGTCCAGTTCAGTTAGCGCGTCTACGTAGGTCGTATCCTGTGCAGCGTCCCACCCAATGCCACCGGAAGTCGACTGGAACGTGGTTACCTGATACGTCGTAGAGCCATACACGGAATCGTCGGTAGGGTTGACTGCGGTGGCTACCACAGTGTCGTCGCCCTGCCACTCGACTTCTATGCGAACCGGTGCGTCTGTTGGCGTTCCAACGTTGCTGTCGGTGCCGCCTTGTGCAGTCCCGTTGTCGTACTCCCAGACGTAGAGGTCGCCACCGCTGTTGAGGTAGACAACACACCCGCTTATGGTTGCGGGGTCGGCTGTCTGGTGGCCGAAGATGAAGCCAGCGTTGTTCGAGCCGGGGTTCTGCTGTAAGTAGCTGTAGGTCTTGCCACGCTCTACAGTCACATCCATTGTGACGTAGGGCGACGCCTCGTATCCACCCGTGTCTGAGTTGATGGCTAATGACTGTGAGCCTTCTAACGCCGGTGAAGTTGTTGTGGATAACTCGTTGTTTGTGCCGGTGTACTTAGCAAGTGGGTCGGCTCCCTCGAAGTCTTCTAAGACGACGGGACCAGTGGAGCCTTCTACGTCAAATGACTCTGCATGTTCAGTGAATGCACTGACGCGAACGGCGTAACCTTCTCCGTTTTTCAGTCCCGTGACCGTATGGCTTACCGTTTCACCTTCGGTGACGGTGGTGGTTATATCCGAGCCGTTCTGGGTCCAGTTGAGCGTTTTCCCGTCTTCGGCGACTTCAGCACGGTAGCCGTCCTTGTTGTTTGCGTTGTCGATAAACTGAATGTCGGCTTCATTGTCACGCACATCGAGGACTTCTAACCCAGTTGGAGGCGGAAGTAGTGTTACTTCAGAGACCTCGTTTGAGACTTTCGACTCTTCACCACTATTGTATGAAGTAACTCGATAGAAATATTGCTCACCGTCAAGAAGGCCAATATCTGTATATGATATAGTATCAGCAGATAGATTAGCAACTTCAGTATAGTCACCGACAACAGAGCCGGAAGCCGCTGCTCTATAAACACGGTAGCCGTCTTCGTTTGAAACGTTGTCCCATCCGATTGTGAGTTCACGTTCCGTGGCAGAATCATCTATGCTGAGATTAGATGGACTGGGTGGTAGGATTTTAGCGTTCGCCTCGTTGGAGACTGCGCTCTCCCCACCGAACACGGACTCCGCCGTCACGCGGTAGTAGTTTTCCCCTGTCAGCGGGCTGGTGTCCGTGTACGTCTCCGAGACGCCGCTGAAGTTTAGCCCGTCCCACCACATATCGAGGGTGCCGTCCCCCCATCCGACGCTAATTGGGTTGTTGAAGTTCCAAAGCTCGACGGACTCGATGTCTACGCCCTGCTTGAGCGAACGCGTTGCCGACGAACTCGTCCCCGTGATTAAGTTCTCGAACGACGCAGTTACCTCACCCGTGCCCCAGTTAAAGTCCCACTCGACTCGCACCCACGCGTCGTACTCGCCGGTTCTGGTGTTTGTATATTCGTAACCGGGCGCGAAGTCTATGACGTGTTCGGAGTTGTCCGTCGCGGTTCCGCCTTCGTAGTTGCCGTTCGAGTTGACGAGGCGGACGCCGCCCCCGGCGCTGGTCTCTCTTTCTTGGAAGTAGTAGACGAACCTGTCCGGCTGTTCGCCGCCCGCGAACGGCGTCCACTCGGCCTGTAGCCCGGTGCCGTTCGCCCCGGAGTAGAACGAGTTGCTCCCCTCGACCACTCGGTCGGTCGCCTGACCGCCGTTTGAGACGGTCCACGGCGTCATGTACTCGAAGCCGCCGAACTTATCGTTGGCGTCTACGGTATCTATGAGCGTGTAGTCGCCTGTGGTAGTCCCGCTTGATGTAGCACGGTAGACGTTGAATATGGACTCGTTGTTGCTTTCGTCTACCCACGACAGGTCTATGTCGCCGTCAGCGTTTGTCGCCGCCAGCGAGGACGGTGGTTTTGGATTTACATATTCGAGTAATGTTGCATCGTAGTATCCACCGGCGTTCCCGGAGTGACCAGTCTCGGCGTCGATGACGGTGTCGTTACCGTCACCCCCGTCCATCTGGAATCTGAGCGTCTCTGTACCAACGGGTAGGAATACTTCCAGAGAGTGTTTGTTCCAGCCGTTAACGTTCGGGTTAGACCGCTCTCCGGTCCACATGGTCTTCCACTCTTGGAGGGTGGTCCCAGACCCATCTTTTGCGTATAGATGGAGCCGCGCGTCGTCCTCCCAAACGTATTGTTGTGAGCCACCAGAACCATCACCGCTCCCCGATGCACCTGATGACTTGAACCACATCTCAGCTCGTATCTCTCTGCCCCCTTCTACGGTTATATCTTGGTAGATGTAGGCATTCGGCCACACATCCGCGTTTTCGTACGTGTCGCCCCACGACTGCGCCCCGGCATAGGATTCAGTAGTGTTGACGGTGTATTCGCTGTGCGTAGAATTCCACGAACCGGGGTTTATAGTACCGGTTGAATATGATTCAAAACCATCTACCAATATTGGCATTTACTTGGCCCCTCGGGGTTTGCAATGGTTACCATTCATATGCGATGTGAACGACCCAACCGACTCGAACGCATCAATTTGTTCTGCCATAGTTCAGATTACTGCGGAATATTCAACGAGTGCGTGATTACCACACTGTCCCCGTCTTGATTCAGCGTTGCTTCAGCGAACTGCTCTTGTGGCGTCAACTGGTTTCCACCCGATGAGGCGTCCCACAGCGCGGAATACTTGATGGTTGTTGGCTGCGGGATGTCTGCGTCGGAACCCTGCAAGCTGATTTCAACCTGAAGCGTGTTGTCGCCGTCGGCGTCAAGCCACTGGCAGCGCGTGTCACCCGTGATAGAAACTCGGGTAATAGCCGACTGCGTTTCGTCGTACAGTTCGATGTAGTCCCACGGCGGGGGCGACGCACTTTCACTGTTCACGTAGTTTCGGAGGCTCTGGTAGCCTGCTGTGGTAAGTTCTGCCATGAAGTTTACTTGAGTGTGGTGTTCACCGTGATGGAACCATCACGGGCGTCTGTTACCGCGACCTTATCGTCGGTCACTGCGTACACGTCGGCCCCACTGGCCGTAGTTGTCGTATCGTCACTGCCATCACTGTTGTCGTCAATCGTGAGGGAGTCAACCTCCCAGATGCCGGTTTCGGCGGGGTCAACGAGTTTCCCCGCGAGAACGGCTTCGTACACGTCTTCTCCGTTGGCAAGCCCCCCAAGCTGTGAACCGTCGATGTCCGTCCCGCCGATATACTCTACGACCATCGACTGAACGCTCGTATCTCCGACGTAGTTCTCATCGACCACCAAGTCGAGCGTAACGTCCAACTGCACTTCGATTGGCTCAGACCACCTGTACGTCTCCGTCTGGCCCGTCGCGGGCGATTCTATATCGTAGGTGACCTCGTTACCGGCGTAGCCTGCAACGTCGTTTGAGTCAACTGAGGCCGTGTCGTGGAGTGCCTGTGCGATGTCGCCATGAAGCCCCCCGTAGATGATAGGTTCGTAGCAGTGCGGCGGTCGTCCATCTCCGTCAACCGTGTCTTCGCGATTACGCTTCACGGTTACCGACTGGACGCCAGCGACTTCGCTCAGTATTGTTTTAAGCGCACTGAGTGATGCTGCGCCACCAATCGAGGAGTTCTCGAAGGCGCGCTGTCGCAGGTCTTCGTCGTCTTCGCGCTCTTGGCCGAGGATGAGCGGCGAGAGGTTCCGGTCTACGAAGCTGAGGTCGCCCGTAGGCACGGGGTTCGTGATGTTCTCGATGCCGGTGAGGCCCGAAGTAGCCACGGTAATCGTGTCGGGGCCAACGTTCGTGTGAACGCCGCCGTTGATACCACGGATGGATGCAGTGACCACGGAGGTCGCGACTTCATCTACGAGTGCGGTGGCAACGCCATCGTTCGATTCGATTTCGAACGCGCCCGTGTTCCACTCGGGTTCATACGCCAACGTGGCTTCACCGACCTTGGTGGTTCGGGCTGAACTCTCGTAGATGGTTGCACGCAAATCGTCGTAGAGCGACCAATCGAGTTCTACGTGCGATGCAGTCCCAGTTGGTACGGCGACGACCTCCGTGGAGAGAGCATCTTCGGTGCCGTCAACCACCGTCCGAAGATGAATGTCACCGGATGATGTGTCCACGATGAGTTCGTGGTAGTTGTCGGCGTCGTTCATGCCGAACTTGAAGGACGTGATGGAATCCGATGAGGGGGCGAAGTCCAGATTGAACGTCGTCCCGACTTTGTAGTCCTTCCGTACTGTCTGGAGTGCAACGGCGTCTGTTGCCGGTACTTCGAGCGAGTAGCTCTCGGTGAGCGCACCAGCCTGCACGCGGCTGAAGTCTGCTTTGTCGCCTTCCCACGCGTTCAGGTTGTCTTCGAACCCGTCGATGTAGGCCAACGTGGTTTGATTCGTGGTGACGAACTCGATGGGTGAACTTCCGCGTGTCTGTATCTTGGAGTTCTTCGGAACGGTGTAGCTCGTCGTGGGAATGTCGTCGCGGCTAAACTCGATGAGGCCGGTCGCAGGCACAGCTTCACGCCGCGTGAGGCCGATGTACTGGGCGAGCTTGTCGAGGTTTTTACCCTCGGCATCGGCGAGATATGCGGATTTGTAGACCCGCTGCATCGCCTCCTCTTGGTTCTCTGCAAGTGTCTCCGCTTCCGCCCGGAGTTGCTGAGATACCAAGTCTCCCGGTTCGACCGTCTTGCCGAGTTTGGCTTCGAATTTGTTTCGAAGTCGGTCGTAGATTTCGTCTTCTGTGAGCTTTTCGTAGCCGTCGTCGGTGAATGGCATTAGAGTGTTTCCTCGAAGGAGTCCCCGGTGTTGAAGCCGATGATGATTTTCACTGTATCTGAAGCCGTGTTAGTTCGCGTGACTTTCAGATGGTCGATAGAATCGATGACACTGTACTGGTTCGCAAGCCGAGTGACAATCTGCTTCACACGGAGTTCGAGCGTGGCGTCGTTCGCCGTAGAGCCGAAGAGAATGCGCTGTTGGTCGTGCAGTTGCACGGTGAGCGCCTGCTGGAACTCTTCGATTCCTTCGACCGTCACGAAGTCGCCCCACTCGGTGAAGTGGATGTCCATGTCGCTGTTGAGTGAGTAATCCATGTGGGGTTACTGTGGTGGGTCGGTCGTGCCTGACCCGGCGGTATCGTCCCACGTGTAGTCGTGGGTGTGTGTATCGAACGGGACGCCATCGAGCGAAACTTGCCCGCCTGCGGTGAGGTCTACGTCGCCGTCTGCATTGAGCGTGATTTGCCCGCTGGCAGAAAGCTCGATGTCGTAGCCGCCGCTGCTGTTCTTGCTGAACGTCAGGCGGGTCGCCTCATCGAGTTGCAGCGCGACCTCGCCCTGCTCCATTGATGCTGGCTGGACGCCTTCGCCTTCTGCCGCCATAACGCCTGTGATGAACCGCTTGCCGTCGCTGAGTTTCACCATTCCGACTTTCTGACCGATGGACGGAACCACCGTGAACGCCGAGAATGGCTTCAGCATTGGCACGTCAGGATATTCGGTGTTGACCCGAATTGCCTGCACGTCACACAGGATGACGCCGTTTTCGTAGCGAGTGCTCGTGATGATGCCGTGTTCCATAACTATGAAAGGTAGCGGGTATTTATAGGGAGGGTATGAGAACGGTTCTCACTATTAAAAGTCTTCGATGGTTAGCCACCCATCGAACACGTCTGCCTCCGTAACGTAGGCGTCTTCCGGGTTGTCCGCGCGTGGGTCGAAGTAGCGAACGAAGCTATCGACCTTGAAGTCTGGGAACATGCCAACGTCAACGTTGACTGTCCAGTCTGACCCGCTCACTTTATGCGTGACACCGCTTACGAGGTAGACTTCATTGTGGATGAAGCTCCCGCACTCCACGGCCTCATCGGGTGGTTCATCGCCAAGCTGCCCCGTGTTCTCATCAACCGAGTCGAAGAACTTGTCGTTGGGGATGAGTCTGAGAGCATCGCCAACACGGAGTGACTTCACGGGTCCAGTGAACTCGCCCGATTTCGATGGGTCCAGTGGCACCGTGCCTTTGTGCTGCTGTTTCATCGCTTCGATGAGCGAAATCTGCGCAACAGCGGAAAGAGAATCGCGCTTCGCTGTGGTGTTTTTGACCTTAAGCATCTGCCCGCGGCTGGAGTCAACGTCTGGCATGTAGGCGACACCTTCAGCACGAACGTCACCAAAGCCGTTCTCGTCGCGTTTGTCGAACCACGAAATGATGTCTTCAGACCCGCCGACTCCGGGTTCATCAATCCAGCTACCTTCGACCACAATTCCGTAGATGGGGTCGCGAGGGTGCCGGATGTTGACTCCTTCTGTCTTGTATCGCCACACGCGATTGTCGTTCGGCGCGGCAATGTGCTGAATTGCGCCCGCTTCGGGAACGCCTACCCAGAGCGTGCGGTTGTTGTCCACCCACGTTTGGATGTTGAACATCCGGTTTAGCTTCCAGATTGCTTTCGCAGGTGAAATCTGGTCGAAGTCCAGTGCGTAGAAGCCATCAACGAGACGCTTCGTTGCGTCTGCTTCTATTTCGTTCTTCTTTATTGGATGAAGCAGCCGATTTCCTGTCGATACGAAGTCGCCAGCGTAGTCGTAAAAAATCGACCCTTGATTTTCCGGGTAGAGTTCTCCGGGCGGAAGCGTTGAGGAACCGAGGAGTTCCGTTGCGCGCTCCTCACCGAGTACACCTTTGCTGATGTTGTCGGTGAACTTGATGTCGTTGATGAGGTTGTTCGTGCGCTTGTCGAACATGTACTCGTAGGCTTCACGAAGCGTTATTCGGTAACGCTGTATGTCTACGATGCCGGAGTCGAGTGATTCCTGTAGGTCGTGAAGCTCGATGTACGTTGCTTGGTCGCCGTACTCCACGAAGTCGGGCTTGAAGTAGAGCGTGCTGATGACATCGCCATCCTGCACGACTTGCACGTGCTGGGCGTAGCGAAGTTGCCCACCGTCGTTACGGGTGTGGGGCTTCATCATCTCGCCTACTTCCGTATCGAACTCGCCGTTCGCATAGTCGTAGGCGTTTCGCTCCATCGAGAGCGTCATTTCCCGTGGCGAGATTTCGAAGGGACCATTGCGGCCTTCTACTTGGGGGAAACGAAACGTCCACTCACCGTTTTCACAGTTCATGATGCGTCGAGTTCTCCCCCACCGCCGCCACTGGTGCTGTTTGTTTCTGCTTCTGCCGTGCTTCCAGTGATTGCCGAGACGATGGTGTTTCGGTCGCCGCTGTACTCATCGCGTCCCGTGCTCACGAGGTCGATGGTGTAGCTGAATTGCCACTCACGGAACATCGGGTCAAACCCGTTCGGGGTCGCGTCAATCTCGACGTTCGTGAGGTAGGCTTCAACACCCCCGGTGGGTGAAATTGGCGAGTACACGTCCACAACTCCCGTGTGGTCCTGAAGTCGCTTCAGGGCCGGGATTTCAGTGGCGAGCGCACGTCCGGCGATGTGAAACTCCACGTTCTTCACGGCCTTGATGGAGATGTCTTCACCGCCGCACTGATTCCCGTTTCGCGTCAGTTCCTTATTTTTTGTCTGCGGGAACCGTTCGGGGTAATACTGAGGGTCGAATGAGTAGACGCCAGCTACGCCTTTGCCGGCGTCCCACTCGATGCCAAACGGAAGTTCTTCTTCCGGGTTGTTGGGGATGTCGAAGTTGTACGTCCCCTGTGGCTCTCCGGTAGTTCCACCGCCGCCGCTTGCTGTGAATCGCATTACTTGGAGGTACCTGTCTTCGAGCCGTTACCGGCGTTTTTGTTCGTCGTAGATGAACTACTGCCATCGTTCACGTCAGGTGGCTTCATCGCCGACGACTGTCCTTCCATCCGCTTGAACTCCGTGCGGATGCGCTGTTCCTGCCCCCCACTCATCGGACCATTGCTCTCGAACTGGTAGTTCGAGTTGTACGTATTCTGGACGGTCATACCGCCGCCGCCGAAGTTGGGACCGCCGCCACCAAGCGAACCGCCGGGGCTGCTCGGAATGTCGGACCCAGCCATCACGCCGCCCGTGACGGCTCCACCGATTACTGTCGCAGCACCGAGGGTAAGAAGACCAACGGCAGCGACGAGTGCCAGTGTTGCAGCAACGGCTCCCCACGTAGAGAGTTCGTAGACTGTGAGCCAGCCAACTGCCATCTGAATGCCTGAAACGAGCATCATGAAGCCGCTGTACATTCCGTAGATGACCAACGCGGCCTTTCCGAGCATGTAGAGCAGCGCTATCATCGTTATCAGGTTGATGACAACGCCCGTGTTCAGTATATCGCTAATCCAAACGAGCATCTTGAACATCGGAGCAAACGCCGCGACGACCGTCGAGACGGCCATCGAGACGTTGTAGATAGCGACCATCACATCCACCAGAACGCCGCCCAGTTGGACGAGCATATTCTGGTTTCGGTAGGCCGATTGGATGAGCCAGTCGAAGAACTCTAAGGCTCCCGACCCGATGAGGCCGCCGAACCGCGACGTAAGCTGCCCGACAACCGACTCGTTTCGCACGAGGATGTTCATGAACTCTTCCGTGCCGCCTGCTAATGCGGACCACGTATCGAAGAGGATGTCAGAGTAGACAACCAGCCCCTTCATGGCGTCAGCTACGCCTGTAAGTTCACTTGGTGCGAAGTCCATGAACTCCGACTGTATTGGCGCGAAGGCTTGTGCAGTCGGGCTGAATACGTCGAAGAGTTCCTGCTTGAAGTCAGCAATCTCCAGCTTTGCTTGCTGGAAGGCTGCACCCATGTTATCTGCATGGCCGATGAGACCAAGACCGATGATGGATGCGCCTGCCACAGCAATCGCACCGAAGGCCGCAGCGACTCCGAGGGCTTGCACCCCGGCTGCAATCAGCAGCGGGATGATGAGGGCGAGAAGCTGCCACCACTTCCGCATGGTGGGCATCATCTTCTTCATCTTGTTCTCGAACGCTTCGAGATATTCCCCGCCGGTAATGTTTCCGCTCTCGTTAAGGTCGAACGAGTCGCGGAGGTTCGCCATCAGGCGGCTTCGCGTAGACCTAATAGCACTAAAGTCGTCTCCTGCTGCACTTGTGCTGGTTCCAGACCAGTCTATTCCGGCCTGAAGCCGCTGCATACGTTTGGAGAATAGCTCTCCGTTCATGCCTCGGGCTGGCGTCTGCGCCTCATCGAGTAGAGGGTCGCGAGTATTTGAGATGAAGCGACCGTCAGAGCCTCTTCGTTGGCCGTCGAAAAGACGCATCTGTTCATCCATGCGGAAGCCCTCTCGGGTTCCATACAGATTGTCGAGCTTCTGGAGGAGGTCTTGGATGGAGTTCTTCTTCGAACCCCCATCGCCTCTGCTGCCGCCACCACCCCCGCCACCGCCTCCGCCACTACCCATTGCTGGAAGACCTTCGAAGCCCATGTCGTCCCATGCGCGAGCAGCATTCTGCATGTGGCGGGAGATGTTCTCGGTGCGCCGTTCTGCGCTTTCAAGCGCATCGACCATATCCTGAATGTCCCCAGTAATGGAGTCGGTGTCCATGTCGCGGAAGTCGCTCCCGATGGACTTCATCAGGATTTCGAGTTCCGCTAACTCGTTAAGGGCGTCTGTAGCATCGAGGTCTACATTGATTGTAACTGGCTGTGCCATTATTGTTCTGGGGGTATGAAGTCGGGGTTCTCGCTCTCGTTGACGTAGCGAACAGTTTCCGACTGCTTGTTAGTGTTTCCGCCGCTTCCACCGGCACGACTGTTCATCGGGGGTTGGGACTGCTGGCCGCCCTGCCCCTGATTCATCATCTCTTCGCGCTGCTCTTGCTTCTGTTTCGACCGGCGAACTCGCTCTGCGTCGATAACTTGGCGCTGAAAGGGAGTCAGTGATAGCTGGGAATCGGACCCACGAAAGCCCATTCCCAATTCCTCGAAGTTTGCGAGAAAGCTATTTGCCGCTCCCGTCTCGGCGAAAGGATTTCGCACTGTCTGCGTCCGAGGAAATCGACAGAACTCGCTCCGCGATGACGAGCGTTTTGCCACCCTGAAGCCCAATGCCTTCGTCGTCGTCTTCTCCAGCGATGCCGAAGATTTCGCGCATCCCTTCCTTGGTTTCACCCTCGGCAATACCCTGCGTGTAGTCGATACCCATGACGGCTGCTTCCGCCATGATGACGACGAACTCACGGTCGAACGCGGATGCGTCGATTTTGCCCGTGTCGGGGTCTTTCTCCTCTTCGAGTGCGTCCTGCGCCTCTTCGGGGTCCATGTCGAGTCGCTGTTCGAGCATGGCTGCGATGGGCAGGAACTCGGGGTCTGTGAGCGGCCTCACGTAGAGGTCGCCAGTCATGCCGTAGTACGTGAAGTCTTCGATGACATCGCGGTACTGGTCGCCTCGAAGCGCCATCTCACGAAGCTTCGAAATGTTCGGCGTGTCGGTCTGTTCGTCGGTCTCTTCGGTGAGTGTTGAATCGGTCATGTGTATGCGTGAAAAGTGAAGGTGGTTAGTGCGCTATTACGCGTCGGGCTGGTCCGTGGTGCGGTCCATCGCAACCCAGTCGAACGCTGTCTCTGTGACTTCCTCCGAGCGAACTTGGTAGGATTCACTCGTAACGAGGACAGTCTGGTAGGTCTCCGGAGCGTTGTTGAGTTCGTGAGTGATGGTGATGGAAACCGGCTCAGGAAGTCCTTGCTCGTCGTACACGAGCTTATAGATTCCCTGTGTCCCGTCTTCGAACAGCCGCGTGAGCGTGCTGCCTTTGAACATCATCGTCCCCGAGTAGGAGATTGCAGTGATGGAGTAGCCGGTTGCCTTCACGCTGGACTCGCGAATCTCGGTGATTTCGATGTCCTTCGTGGTGTCCAGCCGGGAGATGGGAACCTCCTGCGTGGCCGCATCCACGTCGCTCGTGTTGTCGGTGGTTGCCTGCGTTGCACCCCGTGAAACCTGAAGGCTGATGTTTGCCGCCGATTCGATGCGGTCAACGCCGTTGGGCGTGGTGTTGGTAGTTGGCATGAGTTATGTCTCGTGTGTGAAGTCTTTAGGCCGAACCCACGACCACGTTGTTCTCGATGAACCGGAGCGGGTCGGGTGCCACGATGTTCAGTTCCAGACGAGCCTTCGTCGCCGACTCCTCGTACACACGGACGCTGAAGTCTTCGATGAGGTTGGACTCCCGCAGTCCCGTAAGCTGGTATGCGATGAGGTGCTGGAGCGTGTTCCGGATGTGAACCTGATTGAGCCGCCCGATGAAGGGCTGCTCGTTCGCGCGTGCAGTCTCGTACACGTAGTCCAGCACGAGTCGCTTGAAGCCGTAGTCGATGTGCTGCTCGTCGGTGTTGTCGTCTGCGATTGCCGTCTTGTCGTCCTTGATTTCCGCACCCCCAGTACGGTTCTCCAGCGGAACGACGTTCTCATCGATGAGGTCGCCGCGCTGCTGCCGAGTGAGCGACTGCATGAGCAGCTTGTCGCTGTCGAGTTGCTGGCCCACAGCGGTTCGCGTCAGACCGAGTTCTGCGCGCTTGCCCGTGTAGGCTGCGAGAGCAGAGGTGGTGTCCGAGAATCGCGTGGGGTAGACCACCTGTGCTCGCGAAGAGTCGTAGGTGTTCGTGTAGTTCGACGCATCGATGACCGTGGCGTTGGGGGCCACGAACGCGATGGTGTAGTTCTGGTCGTCGGACATCTCCTCTGCGGTTGCGAGAACGTCCTGCTGCACTGCGGAGTTCTCCTGTACCGCTGTGAGGAAGTCGATGGTTTCTGCGACCTCGATGTCCGCCTTGATAGCGTCCAGCGTGGCACTGTAGTCGTACCACGTGTAGTCCACGTCCATCCCAGAGACGCCCGAAGGCGCGGAGGGAACTTCGACCTCGGCATCAACCGGGTTCACGAAGCACTCTCCAGCGGAGGGGCTTTTGCCGCCAACCGACTCGTAAGTGAGGTTGACGTTCAGCGCAGAGCCGCCGAAGTTCACCGTGAAGTCGGCTCCGTTCTCGCTCGCTGGTGCGTTTGCGAGCGAAATGGTCGTGGACGAGTCTGCGCTGTGGTCTTCCGCGACCTCATCCGTTGAGGCCGGCGCAGCCGCATAGACTGGTGCAGCGCCTTCGCGCAGCATGTCCACAATCGCGTGTGTGAGCAGCGAAGTTTCGCCGAAGCGGTCCTTCGCTGTTCGCTCTTGCGTGATTTCGTACACTTGGTCGGGGGTCGCTGCGTTCGTCGCGCTTGCGAGGTCGGCAGGACCAACGATGCAGGCATCAGAGGGAGCGTTCCCAGTCGAAACAATGTTGTTCGCTGAGGTCTCCTCGGTGATGATGCCGGGTTCAGTTTCGTCGCCGTAAGTGTTAACCATGAGTTAGGGTATGATGTCGATGTTGTTCACGAACGAATCGATGGTCGTGTACTGTGAAGCAGGCGTCGTGCTCTCGTTGAACGTTTTCAGCACGATGCTCTGGTTCAGTTCCGTTTCCGTCGATTCGAGGAACTGGTGGTCAATGCCGCTTGAACCACGGAGCATCAAGTCGTTCAGATGCTCGTGGAATGAAAGCGGGTCTTCCCCGACCATGCGGAGCGAGGAACGAAGGTCGTCCAGCAGAGAGTGGGCGGCGACCTCATCGGAGTACCGCACGGTAATCTCTATCCGCATGTCGTAGTAGAAGCGATACCATTGCTTCTCCACGTCGTCGGTGGGGTCTACTTCCTGCCCAGCAAACGCCGTGTTGTGATACGTGTAGTCTGTGATGTCCCAGTCGGAGATGAGCACGACCGGAACTGGTCGCTCGTCTTCCATGCCTGAAACGCGAACTGGCACTGCCATGTCCGCCTTCAGGTGGTTGACCAGCGTTTTGATGGCTGTCTTTGTGTCCATGTTAGAGACCCCTGAGTTCACGATTCACGTTACGGCGAATCGCTTCGTGTGTCACGCCGTAGTAGGACTGAAGGATGGTCTTGCGGGCCTCCTCCGAGAAGTGAATCCCCGGATAGCCCTTGTTGCCAATACTTCGAGCGATAGCGAAGGACACGCGGACTGTCTCAAGCCCGTACTGGTCAATCATCGCCTGTATTGCCGGGTCGTAGTCTGATTCAGCCATCAGTCCCAAGTCACCCGGTAGAATCCGTTGACCCAGTTGGCGTGAAGTCTCTTTCTGATTTCATCGTGGTAGTCTGCCGGGTCTTCGCCGGACTCCGTGATGAAGTCCACCACGAATGAAAGTCGGAGTGACATGGAAGAGTCGCCTTCAACAGTACCGTCGTCGTTGAGACGAGCGGCGAGCGTGTATTCCTCGGTGTCGCTCACCCATTTATACACTTCAACTGTCATCAGGGGACTCTCCAATAATTTCGTCCATCATGTCGCTGTTCGATACTTCATCGGGGTCCCATGAACTCGGGGAGTACATGTCCCATGTGAGTCCCGGCCTGCTCGTACTTCCGCTATCTTCGTCAGTGCCGGGAAGCGGGTCTTGGCTTCTCCGCTCTTCGAGCGATTCCTGAAGCTGTTCACGCATGTTGTCAATGTCGTACTGGAAGAGTTCCTTATCGTTGAACTTGCTTTCTTCGCCGAAGATGTGGTAATACCCCGGCTCATCGGGTGAGAGCAAGTCTCTGAAGTGGAGCTT
Organism: Halomonas sp.; assembly: GCF_041689495.1. Classification (GTDB taxonomy): domain Bacteria; phylum Pseudomonadota; class Gammaproteobacteria; order Pseudomonadales; family Halomonadaceae; genus Halomonas. The sequence continues at coordinate 30,549 of NZ_JBDNGD010000196.1, forward strand.
CCATTCGGAGTTTTCTGGATGAAGGTTCTCCGCGAACTCTACGAACTCCCGACGGGTGTCGAGGTCGCGGAGTTCATCGAAGATTTTCTCCTGTCTATCAAAAATAGCATCTGTGACAGCCTTCATCCGCTCCGGGTCTTTGACAACGTACTCGTTATCTCTGTCTTTACGGAAGAGTTGTTTGAACGGCCTGACCGGGAGAAGCCTCTTTACACGCGTAGACTGAAACTGCATGTTCGGAGGATTGTGACCACCGGAGTCAATTGCCCACGGTTTGTTGTCGCCGTCCAGCAGAACGTTTCCGAGGTGCCGGTCGTCGTTATTGAAGATGTAGTCGAGAACACCAACGCGAGCAGACCATTCGATGTTAGCTTCACCGAACTCTGATGGGGTTAGTTCCGTTTCGTGGCCAAATTTGAAATCGTTATTTACAACGTCACCGATTTCACGACCGTTCTCGATAAACTCCATCAAGTTGCCGGTGGATTGCTCCCCGTTAACGTCGGTGATAGTTCGCTGTCGTGAAACAGGGAATCCGCCATCACCAGTCCAGCCAAGTCGGTCGGCAAACTCGTAGAAAACTTCCTCGTTCTCTACGACACCAGTCACCGAGCTTTCAACATCGTTCGGTTTGAATATCGCCCTGTCTCCCCGTTCGTATGTTGCAAGTTGAATCTTGTCAGAATTTGCACTCCGCTCGAATCCAGCTTCTCGTCCGGTGATTATTTCGGAGATTGTCGCATCCCCGTCAGCAACCGAACTGGTGTCGAGTTGGGTCTTCAGCGGGTCGCCAGTGCCACCGTCTCCGCCGTCGTCCTTGAGACGCCAGCCGCCCTGCACCTTGCTGTGAACCCACTCGATGATGTTCTGAACGGGAGGCTGGCCCCAGCGGGCCTTGTACCCTTCATCAACGACGTAGGCGTGCTCGGAGTAGTTCGTGATACGGCCAGACACGCGGGTCGGTGAGAGGTTATCTACGTCCTTGGACCCCCAGCCGTACTTGTAGACTTCCTTGTGCCACACGCGGCGTGTGGTGTAAATCTGCTGTTGCGCGGCGTCGTGTCCACGGTCGATGAGGTCGCCAGCAGCGTCCTGCATCCCATCGTTGATACCACGACGGATTGCGGTCATGGTCCGCTCGACACCTTCGATTTCGTAGTCGAGTCGGAATTTTCCCATGAGTGCTTAGTTAGTGACGACTTCGCCGTAGATTTCTACGTGAGTTGCGTACCGCGTCGGTGCCTGAAGTTCATACAGCGTTTCGTTGCCGTTCTGGTCCGGGTAACCGATTCGGTCGCTGTCAGAAACAGCTTCGTACTCGTCCAGCGGAAACAGGAACACGGGACTGTCCCGATTGCGGTCACCTGCGTTCTGCTGGACTTCCGTATTGCGGTTCGGGTACGTTCGAAAGCACAAGACCGTCTGGTCAGAGTCGAACGTCCACTCGGTGTTGTTGAACTCGTCCGACCCGTCTGAAGTCCGCGAGTAGAGTGTCGCGAGTTCACCAAATCGTTCAACCTGGGCTACAACCGCCCGTGATTTATAACCCATCCGCGTTGCCCTCCGATGAGCCACGGATACCGTAGTCGCCTTCATCGCCGTAGAGACGGTCTTCTCGACTCACGCCACCGATGCCGTGGCCGAATCCGGATTCCGTGTTTTCGCCGGGTTCAACGCTCTTGAGCGCAGTTCGCGCATTGCGGAACCACGTCGTCACGTCGTCGTTCTCCTTTGCGAGCAGAGATTTCGCGTCTACTGCACCGACTTGAAGCGTCTGTGAATCGAGTTCGCCAGTTGCGACTTTCGAAAACAGACAGGTGAACCAAAAAAGGGCTTCCTCGCGATACTGATTGGCGTACCAATCATCTTCGGACCAGACTTCCTCGATGGCTTTCCGAGTCCGAATATGCCGCTTCGCGATGCTGAGTACCCCGAGAAATTCGCTGTCGTCCAGCGTTCTGGTGGAGTAGCCGGTTTGGATGCGGGCCTCACCGAGTAGCTCATCGTCAGAGGAAGCCATCAGTTAGCGACCTCTACGACTGCGTGATGTTCGTGGCGTTCACGTGGACTGCACGGAGCGGGTCCACGTTCTTCACACCCCAGCGCCCGTAGGCGTTTGCGCCCACGAGGTCGCCGGGCGAGTAGACGGGACCGCCGCCCTCGGAGCCACGCCGGAGGTGGACCGGCGAATCCTCGTAGATTTTGACCGGGGAGCCGTTCTGCGCCTGCGTGACCCAGAACTTGTCGCCAGTCATCCACGGGGACTCGACCAGCCGCACGCCGTCGATGTTCAGTTCGAGGTCTTCGAGCGCCGCCGAGCGCATCCCGGTCGCCATCGGGATGTGGTAGGACGCGTCCCACGTGATTTCGTTGCGGATTTTCCGCTTGAATCCGCTGGAGATGAGCGCCACGAAGGGACCGCTGAACCCGTGGTGGGTCAGTTCGTCCTTCGCGTTCTCGATGTGCTGGTGGGCGTCGTAGGCCGTGTCGTCGGTGCCGTCGTTGTCGAAGAGGTCGTCGGTGTCTTCGAACTTGTGGCTGTGCGTCTGCGAGAAGCTGTACTCGCCGTAGTCGGGTACGTCGTACCAGAGCTGCTGGCCCTGTGCGTAGCCGTCTTCCAGCGCAGACATGATGAGTTCGCGCATCGTGTTGTCCGCACCTTCGAGCATGGTGCGAATCTTCTTCATGACGCGCTCCTCGGTGTGCTTCTCGATGAAGTCCTGCGTCATCCCGACAGAGCGACCGTACTTCTTGTCGCGGATGAAAATTTGATTGTCCACCGCATCGCGGTCCACGGTGCGGGGGTGTTCGCCTTCTGCGAGTTCCTCGAAGTACACGTCGGCGTCCTTCGGGTTGTCGTAGAAGGTCTGCTGGTCCACGACCTCTGCGAACATGTCGCGGAAAGGTCGCTCTGCTTCGTTGTAGATGTCGATGAGACGGCGGGACTTTTCGAGCAGGTCTTCGAGGTCCACACCGTCCTTCGTCGTAACGCGGTGTCGCGGGTTAGGTGCCATGTATGAGTTAAGTCTCTATGTTGAAGTCTTTACGGCGACTTTATACCGTGGTGTAGTCCCAGTCAACGTCGAGCAGGATGCGGTCACCCTGCTCGGTGCCGATGCCTGCATCCTCGTTGGGCGGGATGCACATGCCGACACACTGCACGATGTCCCCGGCATCGGCGGGCTTCGTCTGCGTGAAGCCGCCTCCCTCTGCCAGATACACCGGCTCGCCGTAGTTGAACGAGGTGTCGTCGTCGTTGTTGACCATCTCGATGCCGTTGAACACGAAGGTACCTCGGTCGTCTTTGAGCGTCTTGTTCTCCTGAACAAGCTGCTCTTCGAGGTCTTGGAGGTACGAACCCGTGGGGATGGTCGCGAGGTCGATGACCTGTTCCTGAAGGAGAACGCCGAGAGCGGGGACTGCAACCCCCGTCACGGCGTTTGCCTCCACGAGTTCAGCAACGCCTCCGTTGTCTTGGTAGCCGACGAGCGTGCCCTGCACGTCTTCGCCGACAACCTGAGTGTTCGGGTGGCCCGTCCGGTTGATAGGCCCCTCTGCGCCAGTTGCGATGTTCCAGTCTACCATTGTGAAGTATTACTGCGGGTTGAAGCCGGGCATTCCGCTGAGGTGCTGCTTCGCGAACTCTTCGTCCGCCTTGTCGTCGTCGTGAGTGGGAGAACGCTTGCCCATGTCGTTGAACTCGGGCTTCTCCTCCTCCTTGGCATCGGCCTCTTCGGCCTCAGCGTCGAGGTTGGCGAAATACACGTGGTACTCGCGAACCTTGTTGAAGTCTGCGTCCTTGAGGTCGGCTTCGCTGACGGGCGAACCGTCGAACGAATCGAACTCAGTGATTTCGGAGATGATTTCCGACTTCGCGGAAGCGAAGTCCTGCACCTCTCCGAAGAGGGCGTCGAAGTCTGCATCGTCGCCCAGCATTTCCTGCATCTGTTCCTTTGCGTCGTTGAACTCGGCGACGTTTGCTTCCTGCGCCTTCTCGAAGTCTTCCACGAGACCGACGAGTTCGTCGGAATCGCGGCCTTCGAGGTCGCCATCGTAGTTGACCTGATTGAAGTCCATGTGTGTTGGGTTGTTAGAAGGTGAGTGTCTCGGTGGTCACCGAGAACTCGTCGGTTTCGCTGTCCGTCGCCAAGTTCTCTGAGGCATTGTCCGCGTTCGCCTCGTCATCGAACTCGCCGACTGCGGAGGTGGCTGCCTCGGCGAACGCCGCGGCAACCCCTCCACCGTCGTAGCCGCCGGGGAAATTCACGGCGGAGAACTCGCGGAGCTTACCGTCCACGAGTTCGGGTTCGCCGTCGTCGTTGCGGACGGCTTTGTAGTTCTGTCCGAGTCCGACCGAGCCATTCCGAATGGCTGGCGGCTCGTAGGTATAGCGCGCGATGGCTTCCGAGTGGGTCGGCCCACCCGTGTTCGGTACCCGAACCATCAGCGCCAATTTTTCTGCCTGTTCACTGAACCAGACCGTTTTGACGGTCCCCATGTTGGCGAACGTCTCTTTGGCCCTGTGGTCCAGTAGATGCGGTGGTTCCTGCCGATAGTTCTTGCCGGCTACGCGCCGGAGGAACTTCTTTCGGATGCGGACACCGTTCCGCCTGTCAGGTGGACCGGGTTCCATCGCACCGTAGACGACATCGACTGATTCGAGGTCGCCGTCTTCACCGTAGTTTTCCCGAACGCCATACTCGTTGAATCCGGTGCCAGCCTGCTCTACGAACTCATCGGAATCAAAGTCGAGCGACTTGTCATCCGGGTCCACGGCAGAGGCAGCGAAGTCCAGTTCAGCGTCCAGTTCAAGTTCTTCTGTCATGTTACACGAATTTTGTCAGCTTGTCTGAAATCCACAGTAAGAGTGCTGAAGCGCCCGTTAAGAAACCCCCGAGAATCGTGGAGTTTCGTGAGGCCGTATCCTCAAGCTTGTCGATGTCGTTTGAGTTAAGCTTGATGTCCTCCTCCATTGTGTTCATGCGGGAGTTCATACTCCGCGTTCTCTCATCGATGACTTCGATGCGAGTGCGCGTTTGACGAACATCAGAATGAATTTCGTCCAGTTTTCCGCGCTCTTGGTCGTTCATGTCATCAGGCGTTCTCATCCTCGGTTACTGACTTCCTGTTTCGTCCATTGCTTGAATCTGCGCCTGTGTCTTGCCGTGATGTGACTTCACCACCTGATGACTCCGCACCCCCACCCGTATCGGTCGGTGAGCCACCGTCCGGGTTCTGTATGTTGTCCCCTGAGCCGGCCAGAGCTTGCAGGAGAGCCATTTGTTCCTCGCCGCTTACGTTGTCCCAGATGTCCGGTAGCTCGGAGTCTGGGTCGATTCCTGCGCGTCTCGCGGCTGCGTCAGGCGTGAGCAGCATGTTGTTCATCAGGTTGATGGCAACGTCTGCTTCAAGCCGCTCTTCTGCCGCAGAGTATTCGCCGAACTCGAACGTCGGGATGATGCCCTGTGCTTCGCCCACTTCGAGCGAATTGAACATCAGGGAGCGGAGAATCTGCTCTTCGACCTCCGTCTTCACGATGGTCTGAAGCCTGCGGATACGACGCTTGAATGAAGGCATCGTCGCGACAGCTTCACCCTGACTACCGCCGCCGCCCTCCATGTTCATGAGCAGCGCCGGGACGCCAAGACCGGTGATGATGCGGTCTTGGAAGTGGAGGAAGGTGTCTTCGAGTCGCATCGCGCCCGCAGTGGACGAAGTAGACGTGACACCAACGGTGTCGAAGTCTACGTCATGGCCCGCTGCGAGCATCGAATCCGGCTCAATCGCATCGAGGGTTTCCAGCCAGTTGTCAATCTGGGTGGGCGTCCACTTGTCTTCCTCCGTCCCAAGCTGCCAGAGAATCGGCGGGTACGCTTTCGTCGCAATGAAGCGAGCGTAGTCGATTTCGAGGTCGCGAAGGATGTTCGCAGCCTCAGCAATCGACTCGATGAAGGACCGTCCGAAGTCTTCGGTTGGTTCCTTCTGGAAGTAGAGTTCCGCGACTTCGTGCGGCTCGTACTCCGGGTCGTCTTCGCCGCCACCCGGCGCTTCGAGGATGTATTTGATGACTCGCCCGAACTCATCGGTTTCCCGCTTCATGCGGTCTGATGGAAGCAGACGCGGTTCGAAGCGCCCGTCTTCCACGATGAGTTCCATGAACGCGTGACCGTCCACGATGGCGTAGTAAATCCAGTTGATGAACACTCGCCAGAACGGCGAAGCCTTCATCAGCATTTCGAGTTTCGCGGAAACCGATTTCTGGTACTCCGGTGTCGCAGTTTCACCTAACTGTCCACCGCCGCTGGCGAGCGCGGCGATTTCACCCGTGCCGTCTTGGAGCGCATCTTCGAACGACTGCGGACTGATGTTGAAGCCGTCTCCAGCAATCCAGTCCACGAGCGTCCACACCGCCTCTTTGACGTGAGGGTCGGCGTATGCTATTTCGCGGTGTCGCTGAATTTCACGCTGCGGTGCCGCAACCGAGTTATCAGCGCCAGCGCCCGCGTTCTGTACGTTCTTGATGACCCCCTTCGGTGAATCGGTATAGAAGCCGAGTTCTTGTTCTTCTTCAGAGGGGGAAACGAATTTGCCTTGGTTTTCCATGATTAGTAGCGCCGACGGCTATTGCTGCGGTTATGACGGTTCTGGTAGCGTGTCTGACTGCGCTTCGAGGTTCCCCCTGCGAGTCGAACTACGCCACCGGGGGTCTGAACATCGTCGCCGTAACTACGCCGCTGGGAGTTCTGCACACGAAGTTCACGTGTGCCTTTCTCGCCTTCGGACTTCTGTGGGCCGGCCTCATCGGAATACGACTCGCCCGAGACGTTCTCGCGTGCATGTGCCTCTGTTGAACGATTTGCGTCGAAGTGAGGCGGATATGCACCAAGAACAGTCGCCATTGCGAGGTCGTCTTTTCCATCCTCGGCTTGGTCTTTGCCGCTGAAACGTGGCGTTTGGTCCTTGTACGACTGCTGCTTCACGATTGCGCACAACTGGTCGAATAAGTCTTCGTCGGGGACCAGATGGACGAGATTCTTGTGGAACCCGTAGTTCAGGTCGCCCCACATGCGCTCCAACTCCTTTTTGTCCGAGAAGTTGAAGCCCTGCGCTCGATTCCCGAGTCGCTGTTGAATCGACTTCTGGAACCCCTTGCCGGGACCAGTCATGTCGATGAACACTTTGTCCACGCCCATGTTCTCCGCCAGCCGGTAGACGTAGTTCGCCACCGACTCGGGGTTGGCCGTGTCTTCGGGGTAGACATCGAGCGCACGCAGGTCAGAACGGTCGAGGAGCGTGTGGAAGCGAAGGTACCGCTCCTCGCCCACGTGCTCGAAGACTGTGATAGCAGTGTCGTCAGCGCCGTCTGTGCCGATGTCAACGCCCATTGACATCATGCCGCCGCAGCGAGCGTGCGTTGCTGGGTGCCAGTAGTGTTTCTGACCCGTTGGCCGGCCACCGTTCGATGTGCCGAGTTCGTAGTTCTCGGGCATCGCAGCGCCGCGCCTCATAGCGTCTCCAACCTTCTGTTTCGACAAGAATCGGTATTCGTCGGAAACAGGCTGGCACAGGTACTCCTGTGCAAAACCTTGCGGGTCTTGCGCCCGTTCGACCTCGACGGCCTGCACGTTCATGTCTGGACGCACAGGGACCGCATCTTGGTCGAAAAGCGACTTCGTAGGGTCGATTTCCTCTGGATTCTTGAACGAGGGCTGTTTTATCGAAATAACGCCGTCTTTGCCCTGTTCAGTCCCGTTCCGGTGGGTTTGGAGGAATGTGTCGTTCGCAACACGCGGAGTGCTCACTTGGAGCATTTGCGCGTCTCCGAGGTTGATGAACGGCATGAAAGCCCGCATTGTCGCCTTCTGGTCGTCCAAGAAGGCCATTTCGTCCACGAAAACGACTTTCGCGGAGTCAAAACCACGCGCACCGTCTGGTTCCCCCGTGAAGGCTTTGATATTCGCCCCATTCGGGAACTCCAGTTCACCGTTGTTGTTCGTCGGTAAATCGGCGTCGAGGTCGGTGAAACCGAGCTTTGATTCGCTCAGAAGGTCCGCGATGTCCGAAATTCGGGCCTCAGACTGTGCTTTCGTCCGTGAAACGATAGCGTAGTTGGTCCCGCCGTGTGCGAGCGCGTCAATTGCGATACACACGCAGAAAATGAACGAAACGCCGATACGTCGGCCCTTGTAGACGTTAGTCAGCCGTGAATCGCCGTAGAAGTAGGCGTGCATCAGCTTCGGCTGGTATGGATAGAACAGCCGAAGCGGCTCTATCTTGTGTGTCTCCTGTGAGCGCACACGGAAGATGTCTTCTGCGATTTTCTCCGGGTGGCCTGTCCACCGTTCGAGAATCGCTTCAGCATCCTCGATGTCAGCTCCGTGTTCAGCGAAGCGTTCAGCGAGGTCTCCTAATCCATCCATGTTAATCTATGAGGTCTCCGTATGAGCCGACTTCAGCCCACATCCAGCAAGAATCGTTCTCGGACTTCCACTCGATGAGGAGGCCCGCAGGTTCGTCATCAACATCGGTCACTTCGATGATGTTAATGCCTCCGCCATCCGTAGGCAGCGGTGCTACATCTCCGGCTTCTGCGGTCGAAAGACGAACAGGCGTGAGGCCGTCGCGGTCGTCAATCATACGCGCAGACCTCCGATGAGGCGGCCCGCCTCAGCGACAGACATCCGCCACGACGTGCTGGGGCGTGAACTCCAGCCGATAAACGTAGTCGTCGTCTTCGAGAATTTCCTTTCCGAGCGAAGCCGGAATGTCCGTCTCGAATTGTTCGATGTCTCTGCCGCACGAACAGGTCTCGCAGCAGTCGTCCACGAGCATGCCTTGGCTCAAGCCAAGAACGTAGGCCATGCCAACTGCTTCATCGAAGACATCCATGTCGGTTACGCTGAAGCTGAGTTCAGTGTCAACCATCGAAGTTCATCTCCTCGATGTCCTGCGATTCTGCGTCAGGGTTTTTCTTCAGTTTTCCGTCGTCGGTGATGGAGAACTCAGATTCAGTCTCTTCGTCGTCCGGTTCTGGTGTGAGGTCTTTCATTTTGCGAGTAGCAGCAGCAATTCCCGGTCAGTGCTGTGATTCCGCGCCGGAACCGCAACCCTGTCCGTGAGAACATTCCTCGTCGGGATGAACTCGTAGTGAAGGCCGTCGATGTGGCCGACGAGCGGGTCGCCGATGGTCTGAACTAAGCTGTCGTAGAGGGTTTCATCCATCAACGCGTACTCGCCCTCGTGCGTGTCTACCGTGACACCGCCCGCGAGCCAGTATCCGCTCGAAAAAGATTCAAGTTGCATCGTCGTCGGCCTCATCGGAGAACTGCTCGGGGTCGTACTCCGTGTCTCCAGACAGGGCCTCCTGCACCATCTCGCCGACCGCATCGTGAACGTTTGCTTGTGACTCCAGCGCGTCCATCTCACCGCGAGACTTCGGCGTGAGGTTCAGTTCCTTCATCTGGTCCCGCAAGTCCTTGCGGAGCAGGCGAAGGTCTTCGGTGAGGGTGGATGGAACGGGGAACTCGCCCACGACAACACCATCGTCGTCGTGAACTTCACGGTACTCAATCTCAGAGCTACCGGCGTTGCCCTCAGCTTCGTTCTCCTCCTTCACGTGCTCGAAGTACTCCTCCGAGCGAAGTGAGCGAACCCGGTCGTAGGCGAACTGCTCAAGCAGGTCGTAGCGGGCGGGGTCTTCCTCCTTCTCAGGCCATCCGTAGATGTCCGCCCACGACATCACGTAGTTGAACATCTGTGCGTCGGCTTCGGAGAAATCCTCGGCCAGCCGCCAATCTTCTGCGTACATTCCGTGTGTAATCCTCGCTAATCCGGGTTCGAGCAGGTTTTCGGGTCTTCCTTCAGAGTGTAATCCTCTGTCGCGGAAGTGATAGCGGCACGTCGGCGTGTAGACGCGCTCGTCGTAGGCGTCGTACTCGTCGTCGTACTTCTCCGCCCACTCCTCTGGCGTGTACTTCGAGACACGCTGCGTGCAGTAACGCTGCGGGCCGTCGTAGTCATCGGGTTGCTTCCCGATTTTGTCCAAACAGAACATCGTCTCGAACTCGATGCCGTGACGAGAGTGCGTTTTACCGCCTTCGTGCTGTTCGCGTAGCTCGGGGATTTCCTCGGCGGTTATACCCGTGAGTTCTGTGGACGACATTAGTGTTGTAGTTACGCGTCAGTACAGACGCGTGCCGTAATCCGATGAGGCCGCCGCCCCAACGCGCCGTGGGTGCACTGACTGCGCGCTACCACTACGCGTTGGAGACTACCGTGTAGGAATCATACTGCTCGTGTGTTACCACCCTCGGTTACTACCTCGGGGGAGTCGGTGTACTCCTATGAAAGGTAGCGGGTATATATAGGGATGGGGGGTATTCATATACTCAACCCCGTATCGGCGAAATTCAGGGGGTGAAATCGGGCGCTTCAGGTCGAAAATGCGCCGATTTGCCCTCGATTTTCCTCTCGCGCGCGCTCACCGGCAAAATTGCTCGAAAAATCACTCACAGAAATTTTCGGACTTCATTTAGCGCGCATACCGGGGGGTTTTTGCCCTGAAGTCGTGTATTTCGGGTGTTCACCCCGGTTTCACCAAAAAGGCCGAAAATCAGGCGATTTCGGGGTTCACGTCGCGGTGCAACTTACTAACTAACACTGCGCGCGCCCGCCCGCCCGTGTGCCAACCCGCGCGGCATGCGCATAATGCGCGCGGTAGGCGCGCCTTGGCAGCAGGGGGGACCCCCCACCCTCTGCCCCCCGAAATCGGGGGTTTCAGGGCTTGGTGAAGTCGCCCGGTATGGACATGCCAATATCGGGTTTCGCATGAAGTGGTGAAGTTCGGGGGGAATCTTGCCTCTCTGGCCCTTCTCTGGGGCATTTCGCTCTCTCTGGCTGGCCCGCAGTGAAATCGCGATTCTCCACTCTCAAGCCTCAACTCTGGAGAATACACCCGATGAGGCTGCCGCCAGCCTCGCTCCGCTCTCGCGCTACGCCTGTGCGTTTCGCGCGCAAGCCGTGCCCGTGCGCGGTGACTTATGCGACCCTCGCTACGTGGTCGCCCCGCCGCCGTCTTGCGATTTCAACCATCGACAGATATAAGTCAAAGCGGTGCATCTCTTGAATCGCAATGTCAAACGACATGGCAGCCGACGACGTGGCACAGGCCGTTAACCAAATCGCAGAATCGCTCGGTGTCTCCCCTTCGCACGTGCGAATTAATGTCGAGCACCCAGTTTTCGGTTCGCACGAAATTACGCACGAAGGCGTGGCCGAAAAAGGCGCGAAGCCTAAGAAGACTGAAGAGCAAAAAGCCTCGCTCGCGAAGGCAGGCACGAGCGAAAAATCGCACGAGGGAAGCTGGTTCGACTTGACCGACGAAGAGCGGGCGAATCTGCGCGAAATGGCAGACGACGAGACGGTGAACAAAATTTGCGAGGGCACGAAAGAGCACAGGCACGCGAAAGGGCGCTGCCCCGCGAAAAAAGCGAACGGGGAACGCTGCGATTACGGCCGTCAGGGCTTCAACACGACGTTTTGTGTGAAACACGAGAAGGCCGGAAAGCGCGAAATCCACCCCGACGCGCTTAATTAAGCGCGAAAGCGCGAAAGCGGGCGGGCGGCCTTTTTTGCGAGCCTCGCATAGCGCGCGCCTTCGCGCGCCATAGCGCGCGCTAAGGGACTTCGCGCGTCGATTGGCGTGCTTCAGCCCCGCCAATCGGGAAATCGCGCGAATCGGGGGCCGTAAGGCCCCGTAAGGGGCAAATGGCTCGGGGGAAGGCCCCGCGAAAGGCCCCGCGAAGGCTTCGCGTTTCGACGCTTGAAACGGCTTTCGCGGCAGGAATCCGATGAGGCAGCCGCCGCCGATTCGCTCCATTTCGCTCTCGCGCGAAGGGGGCCAGAAAGGTCGATACCACCCAGTGATACCACCGAGTCAACGGGGTATCTCAAAACCGCTGAGACTGCCGAAATCGGACGGTAGGAGCCTGCTACCCTCAGAATCCACTTTTCGTCGGATTTCCCTGATTTGAGGATTCCGACAGTAGGAGGCTGGAGACTGTCGTTTTCAGCTTCTCATCACTCTCAAACTGCTGATTTATACTCCGGTGATACCACTCTGTCAAAACCATGCTACCACACCACATGATTCCGTCGAAAACCGCAAGAGGGCGGCGACTTTCGGACCATCGGTAGCTTTATTATCCCCCGGTGGGTCTGTTGATACGTCGCTCCCGCGGGCAGCCGGCACGCTGCCTGACTCGGCTTGGTCCGGCGGGACATCGACATCACCGCACACACGCATTACGCGAAAGGCCCTCTGGGTCGCTGCGGTGAGGTACGCTACGAACGCTCGCATTAAACGAGCGCAAATGGTAGCCCCCTCGGTTCCGATAAGGGCTTCGCGCGAAGATTAACCGCGCGAAGGCAGTCTCGGGTAAGGGGGGCCAAAGTGGGTCGCTTGGCGGAACACCAAGCGTCGAATACCTAAATGCGCGAAAGACTTAAAGTGTCTCGCGTTAATTCGCCCCAAAACCCTGTGTATCTTAAGCACGCCCCGTCGCGGCCTTCGGGCTATCCCGAAGCGCGAACCCCTTATGGGGAACGCGCGAATGTGGAAGCAGGAGCGCTCCCCCAGCGAAAATCGTGAACCCTCTTAATGAGGCAGTAGCCGGTCTGGATTCGGAGATAAATTCGCTCCCTAATGGGAGACTATCGGCCCCACCAACGAACGTACTTGAAACCCGCAAAGGGAGGAGAGGCAGTAATTGGCTGGGTAGCAACCGAGGCAGGCGAGGAACACGCGAAGTTTGACCGCGAAGTGTGTTCTGATGAAGCTACGAAGGCTCGCGTTCTTGGCGGCCCTCATCGGGTCGAAAAGCAAAGAACGCGTTAACCGACCGACGTGAATCCTGCGCCCCTTACGGGGCAGTGGGGCAAAGGTCACGAGATGTTACCCAGAGCGAAAGCACTCATTAAGAGTGCGGCCAACCGCCGCGGAAATTGACGCGTCGAAGCCGCTACAATGGCTCCGAGAGGAGAGTCCAGTAATGACGGTGGAGCGAGCAACACAGCGTTAAGAAGGCCGGAGGAGTCCTGCTTAAAAGCAGTTAGCCCCGGAGCCAGTTGCGCTTTCAAACGGCGAAACGGCCCAAACGGCGCGAGAATTATGCGCCAAACCGACCCGGAGAGTCTTCACGACCCACTTAAGATGGCGTGAAGGAGGCAGGGAGTCCGGAGGGCTTACGGCGATGATGCTCTGCAACCGACAGGCGATTAACGCCGCCGGTTAGGGAGCGAGGGAAGCCCCTCGTTCCCCCGGCAACGGTTTGCGCTCCCGTTAAAGAGTGCAAAGAGACTATGGGATACGACAACCGAATGACACGAAAGGAAGCGAAAGAGGTACAGGAAGCGCTCGAACTGCACGAAGCAGGCGAAACGGTCCCCCACCACAGCGAGGCTTAAACCCCATGACGACCCGATACAACAAAGATTACAGCGGCGACAACGATAGCGCGGCAAACGACTTCTTTGCGAGCGAAAACGACAACGAAACCATGAGCCAGACAGCATCCACCGACGACAGCAGCAACGTGCGAAGCATCGTTGCGAACGAAACGAGCGACTTCTACATCGGCATCGGTCACCTGAAGGCGGTTGCTTCGGCCTTCCTGAAGGCGCACCCGGCAATGGACACGAACTGGAGCGGCCTTTCAGAGCGAGAGATGTCCCCCCAGCTTCGCTACGTGAAGGCCCTTCACGAAGTGAAGGGTGACCTCGGCCAGCGACAGCGAGAGGCAGAGGGCAACGTCGCCATCGGCTTCGGGAGCGAAGATTGGTACGCGGGAGCCTTTGGCTCCGAGCTTCCCACCATCGAGACGGAGGCCATCGACGGCGGCATTCTCTCGACCCTCGAAGCGCAGGAAGGGAAGGCAACCGACGACGACGGCGACGAGACGTGGCCCGAAGGCTCTACGGCAGAGCTTGGCAACGGCCTGCCCGTTCTCCTGCCCGTTCTCGGCGGCGAAGTGATGCCGTGCTTCGTTAGCAGCGAAGCGCAGCTTGGGGCTGCTCTGGAGCAGCTTGAAGAGCTTCCCGAAGAGTCGGGCGTTGCCCCGGTCGAAGAGGAAGAGAGCGAAGCACCCGCCGAAGGCGCGGAAACGGCGAACGCATTCTTCGGCGAAGAGGAGGAGAGCGTAGAGCTTGGCCCCGAAGCCGGCATTACGGAGCTTACGGTCGGCGAAGTTCGCGACATGGTGACCGAGATTCACACGGTCGAAGAGGCTGAAGCCTACATCACCGCCGAGCAGCAGAACGAGAGCTACGAAGGCGGGCGAAAGCAGGCGCTAAAGGCGCTGCGAAGCCGCCGCAACAAGCTCGCGAAGAACGAGGGTTCGCAGGAAAGCGAAGAGGCTGAAGCAGCCCCAGAGAGCGGCGAGGAGAAGGCGGCGCTGGTTAACCGCCTCATCGACGGCGGCATGGACGCAGGCGAAGCCATCGAACAGGTTCGCAACCTCTAAGCTGCGAACCACGGTTCCCGCTTTCGTAGGCTAACGGCCTCATCGGTTCATGACCGGCGAAAGCAATGCGGTGGCGACCGCCCGGCATAAATACGCATGAAACCATGAGTGATTTTAAGGCCCAAGTGCAGGACGTACTGAAGCAGGTCGAAGACAAGAAGCGCGAAGAGCGGCGCGAAAGCACGAAGTACGGCGCGAAGATAGAGAGCGAGGGCAACGACGGGAAGTGAACCGCCGCACCTCGCAGAGCGACACGCACGAAGTGACGAGGCAGGTATCGGACGAGGAAAAACAGCTGTGGAAAGAAGTACGAGAGCGAGACAGAGCAACCGACTACGAGATGCAATGCGCGGAAATTGAGAGCAAAGACATTTCAGGGACTTCGTGGCGATGAGCGAAGAAAACGACTGGAACCACCGTTCGCAGTTCAAAGACGTAACCGACCCAGGACTTCGCGCTGTAACCGCGAATTACAATGCCCGAAGATACGGTAAGGTAGAGCAGTACCACCCTACGAGGGACAACCACAGCACTAAGGACGAGTCGGAACCCGATGAGGCTGCCCGCCGTACCGACTGGGAAGACGGGTTCGAACCACGGCATCTAAGCAGTGGGAAGTACACTGATGGAGCGAAGGACACTCGGAGTAACCGAGAGCGACTGAAGGCCGGCGAAACGGTCTGAAACACGAAGCGAACACTGGGCAATGACGGCAGGCTACCCTTCAGTCTGCTACGTTCAGCCCCCTTTGAAGGGACACAACCAATGACGAACGAAAACAACGAAGAGAGCAAAGTACAGAGCATCATGAACCCAACGAAGCAGCAAGAAATCGGCCTCTTAGCGGGACTGCTGGATGGCACGTTCGTGTGCGTAAGATGGCGCGGTTTCATGGTGAACCGAACGGAGTTAGACAGCATCGAAGTGAGCCGCGAGGGAGTTCCACTTGGCGGGCGAATGAAGTCTCCGGACTTCATGAGCCTGCTTACATGGCTTGAGAACAAAGAGGCGCTGTACGGAGGTGCAGCCCAATGAGCGCAGCAATGCAGCGCGGCGATGAAGTGCTTGCGCAAATCCCGTGGGAAGGCGTCGTTCTCGGTGAACTCGTAGACCACGGCCCCCGCTGCACCATCGTTACCGATGGCGGCGAGCAGTTCGAAGTCGATGAATCGAACGTGTGGAAAAACGGCGACGGCTACATGCTGACCGACCTTCCCCCGGAGGAACTATGAGCGATATTCCAGAGCACCCGTTTCACAGCTACAAAAACGACACCTACCAGTGGAAGTTGCGGCGCGAAGCGGGCGGCCTCCCCGAGTGGCTGGGCTCCGAGGTAGTCCGGAGTGAACTAAGCAGTGCGAAATAGAGAATGTACGACCACCCGAAAGACTTCGCACATGAACTTGCTATTCAGCAGATTCTCGCGAAAGAGTACGGCGTGAAGAACCGCGAAGACCGCATCGAACTGTGGGACCACATCATCAAGTTCACGTACTACGAGCAGTATTTCGCCTACGAAATCCAGGATTCGAAGGGCGACTCAGAAGCACGAAAGCAAGATAGCTATGCCGAGCAAGCATGGCGAAAAAGCGGCGCGTCGTTCCACAATCGAGTGCTCAAACAGCTTCGCCGGAGCGAACGCGCTGAGATTGACGGCGGCGACTACTGGCTTCACGTGGTCAAATCCGAGACGACACCAATGAAGCGATACAACACGGAACTCGAACCGATGGACGACGTAGAAGAGTTCGTCCTGACCTACTAATGATTCAACCAAACGACATTCCCGACGGCTGGCACGAACTGAACACGGAGTTCACGCAACAGAAGCAAGCATTTCAACGACCGCGAGATGGCCTCATTGTGTCCATCGAGTTCGGAACAGGCCACCAAACCGATTACAGTGCGGTAACGCTGCCCGAAAATTTCGTGGATGACCATCGGGTTATCGACGTGATTCACGACAGCAACGACCGAACTGAAGTCGAAGAGCAAGCGTTGGTATTCATGGAGGAAAACGAGCGATGACGAGAGCAAAGGGCAAAGACGACTTCACGGCAAAGTGGAACGACCATCTTGAGCAGTTCAGAAAACTGCGACACACCCTCCCAGCCGACCAATGGGATGAACTCGAAGAAAACATGAGTGAGATGAGCGACCTCATCGATTCTGCGGCTGAGGAGCTATACGGTGAGTGAACAAAGATGGGAATCGGTGGGTATCTTCGATGGATACAACGGAAACGGTCGCCATGTGCTTCAGCAGAAGGTGGAAATACGGCACAACACCGTCGTTCCATTGGACGAGCATCGCGTAATGCCCATAAGAGCGCTCGAATGAGCACGACAAACCGACTGGTGTAACCGGGGTTCGATTCCCCGGCGGTTCTTTCCCGCTATAATAGCGGGACACACCTATGGATTCAGAGACAAAAGAAATGCAGAAGAAGGAGAGTAATGATGCAGAAGTGCACACCTACCAGAACAACGACATCGTAAGCGCCGCTTCGGGCGAAACAGACACGAAGGACTTCACGGTAGTCGATGAAACGCACCCTGTCGCACAAGCGACTGGCTCCACCGATGCGAGAAAGCGCCAAGTGGACAACGACTGGCTGAACGAAATCCTCGCCGAACAGATTTACGATGAGGATTCAGCATTCGCACGGGAGTTCTTGCAGAACTCCGAAACGGCGTGCATTCGCAAAGCTCGGCTGCTGCTCTCACAGCACCCCGAGTACGGTTCGCAGTTCCTTAACCGAACGGTGTGGTACGACGCAGAGAACGACGAGACCATCACCGAAGTCAACAACACGCCAGACCGCCAGCGAATCCTCGCGGAGTACGACATCGCCGATGATGACCTCACGAAGATAACGCTCCCGCGAAAGATTGAAACGGTCATCGATGCAGCCCGCGACATTGGCTATGACCCAACCATCGAGGTGGACGTGTACCACGATGAGCGAGAAATCGTGTGGGAAGACAACGGCATCGGCATGACGTTCAAAGAACTCGATGAAGCGTACAACTTCACGGGTCGCTCCGGCTCTGGTATCGAGGGCGATACCGGCGGCAAGTGGGGGATGGGGGCACTCACCTTCGTCCCTCTCGCCGGGAAAAAGGGCGACATGGACTTGACGACAAAGACGTGCCGCCCTGATGCAGAGGATTACGACTACGAAGGCATTCGAGTCTGCGCCTATCTCGGTGGCTTCAACCCGCTTCCCGGCGACGTTTCCGACGACTTTCAGGGAACGCGCTTCGAGATTCCGGTGCTTACACCGGAGAAGGGCGGCGTCAGTATGAGCGACCTTCACGGCTGGGTGAAAAAGTATGCGGCAAAACTGAAGGTGCCGGTCGCTTACACCGAGCACGAAAACGGAACCAAAATCCGCGAGGAAGAGTACGGCGGCGTGAAGTTCATCGACTCGTTCGGTGAACCACCAGTTGCCATCGACCGTCCCGGCGAGTTCACGGCAGTCACCGGACCAGACGTGAAGGTTGGGCGGCTCTCGTACAACGATACCCGAGATGACACATGGCTGGTGTCAATGCCTATCAGCCGAAACACAAAAGCGAGCGTGAATAGTTTCTGGAACGTTGCCATCCAGATTCACGACGAACAGGGTCGCATTATCTCGGGACCAAACCGCGGGAAGTACCGCACTCCGGTTGAGCAAAACGGTGGCCTTCACGAAGACGACATCGTACTTCCAGAGCCAACGGCAGACCGCGACAGGCTTCAGAAGGACGACGAACAGGAAGCGTTCTTCGAGTACGTCTCGCAGGAAGTGAAGTCTGCTGAACTCGCCCTCGTCACCGAGTTTACGAACGAAATAACTGCGGTTGACCACCCAGCAGAAGCCATTCGCAACAACCCGGACGATTGGAAGGTCTTCGTTCGAATGGTGAACTTCACGGACTTCGTAAACGACAGAGACGAGTTCGCAGATTGGGACGACGAAACCGCAGAGCGCGTTTACGAGATGTTCGATGAAGTGAGCTACGCGAGTCGGGTATGCCACAACCCGCGAAACAAAGGTTCCCGTGAAAATAAGCGCCTCGGGGACATTCTGGCTGACATCCCACGTGAAAACGTCTACGTTGGCTGCACCATCAACGAAGACCGCGCAAAAGTCGTCTTCAACACGCACGATACCGCAGGCATTATCGCTGCGAAGAAGACCAGCGAGTATGGTCCGTACCAAGAGAACTTCGGCTTCAAGCTGCTCAACGACGTGCCGATGAAGCAGAGCGACGACCACGACTTCGACGTACCGGAGCACATTCACAATGCGCACAAACGGGACGTGTCGCCATCCGATGAGGCCGGCGACGAAGTGGTTGATGCTATCGGTGACCGGAAGCTCTCGCTGCGGTTGAACAACCGCAACACCACCATCGATAGGAAGGTAACGGTCGATGAGACGCTTGAAAAGCTCGATGAAGGCAGGCTCAACGGGAAAAGCACGCTGGTTGTGTTCCCCCGCGGCGGAGAACACAACGTAAGCGACAACTACGGGCTTCAGCGGTGGGCCGCAATCACGTCGGTCACTTCACAGGAGTACGAGGTGATGAAGGACAACCCACGAGTGATGACCAAAGACGAGTTCATCTCGCGGGCTGAAAACACAGTCATCGCCACCGAAGAGGGCGGCATGAAGGTGAAAGACCTCATCGAGATGGACGACAGGCACGTCATCATCGCTTACGCCACCAAGAAGGAACACAAGTTGCTCTTGAGCGAGGAGAACGATTCACTTCGTGCACTGCTCGCCGAAGACATGAACGAGCAGCCTTACTGGAACACGGACGATGATGGCAACTCGCTTCGCACCGAGCCGTTGTTCTGTGTGGCAGATGCGAAGACGCTGGAGCAGGCCGCGTATGCGTTCGCTCAGGATTACCCACGAAGGAGCGACATCATCGGGCTGAAGTTCAGGTACCACGCTCGAATGGAGTGGGTTGACCACATCGATTGGGAATCGCTCGATGGCGACATGGACGAGTATAAGTTGAAGGCGGATACTCCGAAATGGGACAACGACAGTGAAGTCTACGGGTTGTTCAACCGCAATCGAGCAGACGACTTCACCGGCAGCGTCCTAATGGGGATGCACGACATCGGGCTTGACCCGATGCAACTGGACAACACATCCATCCGCAACCTCGTTGCGACGATGGATGACCGGACGTGGAACGAGGATTCAGAATGGCCTATGAACCACATCAAAACAGGAGACAAGTAAGATGGTCGATATAGTCGATGAAAACGACGCGAACTATCTCGTGAAGTACGATGATGGAAGCGTCGATATGATTTCGAAATCGCCGATGAACCGCCTCATCATGGAGCGTAATCTGTGGGGGGTGCTCAGAAGCGGCAGTGAAATCTACGAAGTGAAGCCGAAAGTTCGGCTGATTCCTGGCGAAAACGCCAGAACATTCACACTCGAACTTGGCGAGTTCGAACCGCTGCACCTCGAAGCGCACCAAAAGGCCGAACTCGTTGATGCGCTGATGAAGGGCCACGAAAACGACGACATACAGCAGGCTCTCACCGAACTCTACGACCGGCTGCGAAACAGCGACGTGCGGGAGCGGCTGTTCTCCCGCCTCATCGAGTTCCCGCCCTTTGACGGGCACGCTGAAAGGCAAGACGGCGGCTGGTTCATCAACGACCATCTGCTGTTGACATGGGATGGTGAGTTCTACCATCCGAACACCGAGTCGAAGACTCGCTCGGGCAATATCATCGGCGATGGACAGTCCGTAATGGCATACCACGTGAATTTATCGACGTGGCAATCACAACAAGATGCGAAGCGGCACTTTGAACTCGACGGCGTGGAGTATCGGCTCTCAGACACCGAGATGGACTTCATTGCTCGGGCAATGTGGGCCATCACCGCGGCACCAAACCAATGAGCACAACTGTGGTGGGCGCTTCCTCTACTTACGAACTCATCGAAACAGACGAAGCGAGTTCCATAGAATTAATGCGCGGTGAATGCCTTCGAGTGACGTAGCGGGATAGGCCCGGTTCGGGGTTCGACTCCCCGACTACGTTTTGCGCCACTCGCCGGGCGCTCTGCCCAAATGACGGCGGGACAACGACCTATGTTTGGAGATAACAACGACAACGACAGCGGTAACGAGAACGAGAATGAAAGCGCCACGAGCTTCCTCGGTGGACTCTATGAGCGGTCCAAATCGCCAGAGCCAGAGCCGGTCGAGAAGTACGAAAGCAGCGCCGGTCGCTGGTCGCTTGGCAGCCACACGGCAGATGCAGGCATCGATACCGAGCAGTTAGACTCGGCTATCAATCAGGTGAAAGACCTGAACCCCGGTCTCGCTGACGTGCTGACAGCAGCGAAGAAAGGTATCTCAGAGAGTCAAGTAACCCGCTTCGAGTGCAACATCTGTGGGCTGGGCCACACGCACCAAGACCACAAGCACGACATTCGCGAAGAGTATGCGAGCAATGACCCCGGCTTCGGCGTAACCGACCAGTTCGTAGAAGAGATGGAGTTCTGCCCGTACTGTCACTGCGGGGTTAACGAACTCTCCATGCTCATCGACTTCTTCGGCTACCTCTCACAGCCAGTGTTTGAGCACGAAGACTTCGATGCAGTGTTGGGGCTGGACCCGGACTCCCTCATGAGCTACTGCCAGACGCGCCGCAACCTCGTGCTGGAGTCCGAGCCGAGTGAAGAGGTCACGAACCCACAAATCTTCGCGGAGTCTTCCATCAGCGAGGAAGAGGGCGAGTACATTCTCGACAACAGCGACGAGTTCGATGAGTTCTACAATCTGTGGATGGACATCAAGAGTGCTGCAAACGGCGCACCAATCGCCGGGGAAACCCGCGACGACATCGCTGAACTCCGTGAAATCATCGTAGAGGCAATCTCGGAAGAGTCGGAATCCGATGAGGCCGGCGACGACTACGACCACGAAGGCTTTGTGTCCTTCTACAACTGAACCGGGGGATGCGGCTTCATCGACTCCGACACAGTAGACCGAGAGGTGTTCTTCCACATGGGAGAAGCGGACTTCGATGACATCGCAGAAGGTGACGAAGTGGCCTTCAACGTGGTGTTCGCTGATAAGGGACCGAAAACAGAAGACTTCACCAAGCTGTAGTCGGCGTAACAGTTAAGGCATCGTGAGTTAATTCTTTGCTGGAGAGGGCACCTCCGCCTCATCGGGTTGGGACTCGATGGGGCCGCACCGTTGGAGCAACCGGGGTTCGACTCCCCGGCGGTGCGTTCCCGCGCCGATAGCGGGACACAACATGACCGAAACAAAGCGAACTTCAGAAGTGGAACAGTATCTCACCAACCTCGATTTCGACCCGACGACTTCGGAGCACACGAACCTCGATAGCGTCCCAAAACGGGCAGAAATCAAGTTCGAGGGCGACGATTGGCCCCGAACCAACGCCGTCGAAGGCGTCACACTGGGGATGGGGACGGGAGACCAGAACGACGCCATGATGGACGAAGTGATGGCCGAAAACATTGGCGTGCGGTTCCTCATCGAGCGGGCGATGCTAGACCCCGACACCACGGTGATTCCCCGTGAACCCTGAAATCGAACTCGACATTCAGCGCGGGAAAGATTTCTCCCTCAGTGACTACCCGCATCAGCCGGAGAAATACCACATCACGACGCACTTTCGCCAGCGGATGAAAGACCCAGAACGGTTCCTCTCTGGTGAAGTCATCGCCCGCACATTCACCTGTGGGGCGCTCCGAGTGAACGAGGATGGCTGTGCGGCATTCAACTGGACGCGTGGCGATGGCGTAGAATACTGGCTCCTCGCTGGGTTCCACGAAGCCGGCTACCGCATCGCCATAACAGCGTGGCCGTATCTGCGCGACCGACAGAAGGCGCTCGATAGCTACCGCTGGACGAAGGCAGAAATCGACACTATCGAAGCCTTCAACCAGAAGAAACTGCGGTACGGGCCACTTGAACACCAATACCCCGACTACATCAAGTGGTCGCAACAGAATCCACACGGAGGGCTGGTCGCATAATCGGCAAAAAAGTTCCGAACGTAAGGTAACGCCTTCGCGGGGTTCATGACCCCGGCGTTCACTGGACGTAAGCCCGCCGCGTCCTAAAACAACGAGCGGGACACAACTATGAGCAACCGAAGCACGACCCCCGACGACGTAGTACAGTTCGCCGGTCTGACAACGCACAACAACGTACAGCTTTCAGACAAAGCGCAGGAAGCTGCCTCTGGTGACCACTCTCGGCAGGGCGGGTTCTATCCCGACGAGATGCCCGAAACGAGTCTCGCAACCGCACTCCGTGACCTCGAACGCGCCGAGTCCACAGGGAATGCGTGGGAAGTCCCCGAGCAGGTCGCCGAGAACATCGACGTGGCGGCAATCAACGACGACGCACCGGATGGCATTAGCCTGCACGAAACGCACGACGGTAGCGTCTTCGTCAGCACCGACCGCCGACAGTCCGTAGTTTCACCCGACAAGCTCACGAAGTGGGTGCAGGGTGAGTACCGACGCGACGACAACAACCAGTTCTACGACCCACTGTGGCACGTTCCATCGAACGACTACACTGTGGTTCCGCCGCTGGACTTCTACGAACCGCTCGAACAAGCACTCCGCGACGAAGACCTCGGAGATGCCGTGTTCGGTGAGATTCGGAAGTACAAAGGCGGCGGTGAAGTCCACATGGAACTGCTGTTCGACTGCTTCCGCATCGATAATCCCGACGCAATGGGACGGCAGCAGAACGACGGTGATGCCGTCGCTGACGGTGGTATCGGCGGCCACATCCTGCTCGGCATTCGAACGGGCTACGACTTCTTCGGTGGTACGGCAATGTACGCCGAAGGATTCGCACAGGACACGTGGTGTTCGAACTCCATCCGCTCCATCACGGAGGAAAAGACGCGCCGCCACGTCGGCGACACAAGCGAAGTGCGCGACTGGTGGGACAGCATTCTCGCCGAGATGGAACTGATGACCGACCGGCTGGCGGGCCTCATCGAGCAGGCCAACCAGATTGAACTCGACTACCTCGGCATGGAGTTCAGTGAAGTGATGGGTCACTCCGACGACCTGCTCGCGTTCTACGAGAGCGCAGGATTCCCCACGTATCTGGCCCGAGAGGCGTCCAGTCACGTTCGTTCCCGAGCAGACAACCAATTCCTCCCGACGATGTGGGAAGTCCACAGCGGGGCAACCTACGCCCTTACGCACCACTACCGCGGTGGCGAGAACACCAGCCGCAACAACGAACTGGTGCAGGTCAGCAACGACCTGCTGATGAACCCAGCGCAGGCCGTGACCGTCGCCGAGAACAACGCCCAGCAGCGCGCCGAACAGAAGCGCCGCGCGGCGAAGGGCGAAGGTGAACTCGATGAGATGGCCTTCGCAACGAAGGTAGAGACGTTCCGGCAGTCCATCTCCGACCAGCGCGACGAGTTCCAGACGAAGCAGGAGGAGCTTCAGTCGATGCTCGTGGGTGCTGGCGGCGAGACGGAGGCTGACGACCAGTGAACGAGCATCTATGGCGCGAGTTCGGCGACTTCACAGTCGCGCTCGGTGTAATCAGAATCTTCATCGTGTATATCCTTCCGGCCATAGGGAAGCTGAATCTGTCACCAGAGGAAGTTCGATGAGTGACGTTGACCCCGGCGAAGTCATCCGACCGACGCCGGACCAGCGCCGGGACGTTCCCGGTGACATGGCAGGTACGCCCCTTCAGATGGTAGACAACTACGCAGTCTACACTGAACTGCCAAGCGACCGAACGGTGCCACGCTGGCTGACCATCGAAGAACACCCGGACAACCCTGAAGTGTACTCCCGAAAGTGGGTGTTTCAGGGCGTCGATGGCATCATGGTGCTGTACGAGTACATCAGGCATCGCTACGGCGAGGGCAAAGAGCCGCCGCAGGTGGACTCCCAGCGCAAGCCCTGCTGCCTGAAAATCATGCAGGATAACGGGCTTTCAACGCGGCACTGTCCCGATGAGGTCCGCGACCTCGTAGCGAGGGTGACTGACGCGCCGGTCGCTTCGCTGAACGAGTTCGACCACGGACCAACCGCCACGGAGTAACGCTCCCACGGGGTTCACGACCCCACGGCGGCTTCCCACAGCGAGTGGGACACAACCATGAACGAAGAGCAAGTCTACGAACTATTGACCCGCGTTAGTGGAAGAGACATCACTGGGCTTGAAACCCCGAGCGCCGCCGATGACTACGAAGTCTGAACGCAACCTCGAAGAAGAACTCGGGCCGTCCCCGAATCCATTCTTCGCAAAGAAAGACGAGCCGTGGAAAGACGCGAAGGTCATGCTGAAACTGGATAAAAAGCACGACTATCAGTACGAAATCGCACACGTCCTCGGTATCAGCGCCTCGAAAGTGTCCTACTGGATGGACAAAGCCTACGACAACTACGAGCCAGAGCCGGACGATGAGGCGCTGGAGTGTGAATACTACCCGGTGTGTGGTAACGAGACGCCGGGAGCAAGCAACGGCCTCTGCACCGAGTGTCTGGACCTGCTACGGCAGGACGACTCCGGCACTTCGAAAGAGGTGCGGAAGAACAATCCCGACTTGTCGAAGCTGAAGCTGATGAAGAAGCTCCGCGAGACGTACCCCGACCTAATCAATGGCGCTTGAACACACACTACCGATTCCGCTTGATGTACCGACCGAACTGTACGAACTTCGCCCCCCACAAGACACGAACATAAACGCCTGCATTGGCGTGGCGAAGCGGCGGTTCAAAGAAGACCACGGCATCGACGGCGTGACTGCACGAAAGGTGCTCAGTTACAACGGTCGTGTGATTATCGTGGCGACACCGAACCTCTTCCGCGACCATTACGACGGCATTGCGTTGGCTGTCACGATGGAGAACGAAGACGCGGTTCGTGACTACCTCAAAGACGGGGACGAAGACGCGCTGAACCACCTCGCTGGAAAAGCAGACGAGCAATCTGTCGGGTTTTCCAAATTCGATGAACTGCGTGAGCGGCTGGACCGCCTCATCGGATTCTTCCCCGAAGATTACACACAAGAATGAGCGACGAAGACCCACCGCTGAAAATCGAGGAGAAGTGGGCGGAGTATCGGATGGAGCAGCTATCCGATGAGGCGGAGCGCATAGCACAGGAAAAAGAGAGACTGAAGGAGCAGAAAAATGACTAACGACGAACTACGAGAACTACGAGATGACATCGTGCGGGAAATGTACGCAGAAGCAGTGCCGCCGATGGACTACGACGACCTGCGAGAAAACCCAGATGACTATCCAGAAGAATGGTATAAGAACCACTACTTGAGCACTGAACGGTTCAGGGAAATCTACGATAAACACATCGATGAAGCGGGGATAAGCAGAAGAGAAAACACCTCACTTTCTATCGCTGTACTCGCAACCCTCGCACCGACAAGCAATCCGTACTTGGTAGATGAGGTGGAAGACGATGGTTGATTGGGGCGGCAACTACCCTCCGGGCGCAAAGAACGACCCACGAGCGCCGTACAACCAGCCGGCAGCAGAAGAGTGCATCGAGTGCGGTGGAACGTACACCGAAGGCGGCCACAATCCGATGGAGTGCTACGAGTGTGGTCACGGCGACTTCGAGTGCGGCGACTGGGACGAAGAACTGGGTACCGAAGTCTGCCCAGCATGCGGTTCTGAGGACATCGAACATCTCATGTGTCCCAACGCAGGGATGAACCGAGCCGACTACGAAGAAGCGAAGAAGGCAGAAGCAGCAGAGATGAAGATGGACGCAATGAGGGAAGAACGATGAAAGTAGATTACATCTACATGGAAGAAGAATACTGCCCAGTATGTAAAGACACGTACCTCGCAGCCTGCATGGCACCATGACTTCGTATCGTATTGAAACGTTCACGCTGCACGACTACTGCCCAGCAATCGTTCTCGACCGTGTGGTCGAAGACGTATCTCCGAACTTCCGCCTCATCGGATTGGACGACGAGATGGCGGACGTGATGTTCGCGCTCTACGATGGCGAGAAGTTCCAGCAACGATGGCACCCTGAAATTTGTGGGGTTATCGTCTCGTGGCTTCGGGACATCGTGAAGCGTGGCTACCTCTGGGTACAAACATGGGACGACAGTCACTTACCGGGCGAAGAACCCGGAGTCACAGTATGGAAAGACGACTGGGTGCAGGTAAAAATGAGCGACGAGGACGTGTCGAAACTCGATGAGGCCGCCGACTACATCGAGTCGTTGCGGTAGGCCGTCATCAGGTAGCGCAAGCAGTCGCGCTCTGCGATGAGCCGACTATCGGCGAACTGAAACACCACGTTGTACCACTTCTCCCACTCTTCGACTGTGCCTGAAATCTGGTTGGGGTAGACCTTCCGGTACTTCAGCACGTCGGAGTAGCGGTTCTGGAACTTCGACCACGGGGCTTCGATGATGACTTGAAGCTCGTCGTCCCAGTACTCAGCGCGTATAATCTCACTCTTGAATCGCTCCCGACCGTGAGTGATAGAGTTGAGGAAGTCCGACGGCGCTTTGCGCTCCACGCCGAGTTCAGGAATGTACGTATCGTTCTCCTCGTCGTAGTCGCAGAAGCGTTCCAGCGTGTAGTCAGCGGTTTCGAGTGTCACGCTGCGGGTCTCGACGGGGTAGCCGTCGAACGTCCACGGCTTCTGCTCTCGGTTATCAACGAGGATGGCAAACACCGACATGATTACAGCCCCGTCTCGCTTTTGAGTTTCATGAGTGCGCTCATTTGCATGGAGATAGAGAGGCCGAGTTCTTCACCCAGCTTGGTGAATGCTTTATCGTTGTCGCCTTTGTTGGGATGCGGCCAGTACCGCTTCCCTCGTGCATCGGCATTCGCAACGATGATGCAGATAGCGAACAAGAGTTGGTCGATGGGCTTCCCGAAGTCCGACGGCTTCACGGTGTCCAGAATCGAGCGACCGCGCTGCTTCTGGTACTTCGTGAGTTCGAGTTGGGAGGCGATGGAGTCGTACCGATGCAGGTTATCCTGTCGGTACATCATTTCTTTGTTCTCACGGCGTGGTCCGTTCCACATTCCCGTGTTGTACGAACGGAATTTGCGGAACTTCTGACGCTCGTGAGGCAGTGCGTCTTTGGGTTCGATTTTGGTGGCGTTCTCGGTGTCCGAAGTCAGGACATCGGGAGGTTGCTTCTCGTTAACGTGTTCGACCATAAAGGGGACTGAAGACAAGAGACGCGAACCAGTAGCTATCGAAAGCAGAAGCGAAATCGCGGTGGAGGGAGGCGCGAAGAATAGCCACGGCTCGCTGGTAGGCTTGCCCTCACTAAACAATTAACGCGCATTGACTTAAATCTTTGGGTATGACAGACGAAAGACTCAATAGACCGAGCAACGAACGAACCGACATGCAACCAACCGACATAGCACACCTCGCTGGCATCTTTGACGCATCGGGTACAATCACCGTCCACATCTCAGAGGAAGAGAGCTACGCAATCGGCTACCGATACAAGCCCATGCTTCGCATGCACCGTCCACCGTGGGACGGCCCGCTGATGGGGAAACTGGACGAATACTGCGAAGAGAACCACGTGCGCTACTGGGTAAACGACGACGAGCGCGAAGCTGACGAGTCCTACGAGTTCGTCGTGACAGACCCGCATAGTATCGTGAACTTCCTCGACCCGATGCTGGAGTATTTCGTCACGAAGTACGAACCAAGCATCGTGATGGGCGACATCCTCGCTGGAGTAGCAGAGGATAAGCACAAGACGAAGGCGGGGTTGATAGAACTCGCGGAGAAAGCCGATGAGCTTCGCGAATACTCACGTCACGGACCCGATTCAAAACATACTGCGGAGTATTTTCGGAGCCTCTGGAAAAACGAGACGAACGGCATCTCATAGAGTCCGACGCTTCGTAGACGGCATCGTAGCATCGCCTTCGACCACGTGAATGATGTTCTCGTTCTCATCGAGATGCACGATAGGACAGTCCACCGGGTCGATGAACTCGTCGCGGTCCTTCGGATGGTTTCGACGCCCGACTAACTGCCCGAAGTGAATCGCGACACCTTCCTTCCCGTTGAAGACCTGCGTGCAGTACGGGCATTGTCGCGCCACGTCTTCGCTGGCTCTGCTCTCTGGGTAGTTGACACTGACTCGGCGCGTGCCAGCAGTCTCGGCCTCATCGAGTTCCAGCCCGTCCGGCATCTCGTTCTACGGCCCGTGTGCCTCATCGCTCTTCCGAAGAACGTGGAGGTAAAGGCCGCGAGCGAGCTTCTCTTCCCCGCAGATTCGACCGTCTGGGTACTTCGCGGGGCAAAGCACCGTGCGCTCATCGTTGCTGTGATTCGTTGTGTCCGCAGTGGTTGGGCACATGTCCCTGACGCAAAGAATGCGCCATGCAGCATTAGTTGTTTCGTACCTAAATTCGAATTTCGGCGAGTTAAGCTCAGTAAACAACGATTAATGGACTTTAGGACACGCCAAAGAACAATTTCACCGGATGATTTCAATCGGTGGAGTTAAGTCATTGGCCTCGAATTGTATAGTGAGGGCAGTGATGAAGCGCGTCACCCCGCGCGCCTATTCATCGGCCCTTACCCGAGGTCGGAATCCCCCACCTCCCCTGACTCCTTCTCAAAGGTCACTACCTTTAAGAGCGGTCGGGTATTCGGATTACGTGAGGGAGCTTCCCTCGATAGGTTGTGTCCCGCCGTCGTTCCGGTAGGGCTTTTCACGGGGCGGTGGTAAACCGCCCCAATTCACTTGGAGGTAGCCGAGGTACCCGGCTTGGCGAAAGTATTGGAGCAATGACTCCACGAAGGGGTTCGAGGCCCCAGCCTCCACTCCCGCCTAAGAGGGGCGGGTTCCTAACTGCAAGTCGCACATGGCAAGGTACTACGCTACCATAGGTCGTGCCTCATGCACCAGCCCGGCTTACAACCGGGCTGAAAGCTCTCAATGGTTGAAGGTGTGGTTCGATTCCCACCGAGAGCGTCTGGTCGGCGCGTTGTAGTGTCGCGCCGACAGCCTCACCTGCGAAACGCTACACACACCATGAGCCTTACAGCCTACCTTTTCGGCGTCGGCGCATCGCTTGCCGCTCCCTTCTTCACGAAGGATGAACCACGAACCCTCGGAGCAGATGACGTGCAGGCAGCCATCAACGAGATGAACGACATCACGGAGCGTGATTTCATCGCCACGCTCGGTGAACCAGAACTCCGAGACTACGGTGGCTTCTTTCAGGACGACTGGAAAGTCATCGTTCCGGTCACTGCGAGCGACTACGCCGACCCCGGCCCACTGGTCTTCGACCTGCCGCGCGGCGTCTCGGACGACGATTCGCTGCTCTACCGCCTGATGGACGTGACGGGTGCAGATACCGTCCACGACATCGAGGGAACCGAAGTCCCGATGGAAGTCGTCGGCGGTAACACGATGGTCTTCTGGGATGCGTTGGCTGCTCCGAGCGAAGAGAGCAAGTTCGTGCCTGAAGACGAACAGGAGTCCGATGAGGCCGGCGACCCGAACGATGACTGAATGTAGGTGCAGGCCATGTTGCGCGCGTTGTTTGTGCGCGTGCTATCGCGCGAGCATTCCCACGTGCGGGCGCGCGGAGGGGGTGACCCTCTAAGGGATACCCTCGGTAGCAACCCTCCGTTCAACCACTAAGGGTTTAGAGAACGGTACTGAACACCGGGCTCATCGAGTTACTACCCTCGTGGTTAGAGAACGGTACTACACCTCGTGGTTAGAGAACGGTACTACACCTCGTGGTTAGAGAACGGTACTGAACACCGGGCTCATCGAGTTACTACCCTCGTGTCTAGAGAACGTATTCCTGCTGACGCGTTTACCCTCCACCCGTAACCGACACTGGCACCCATCGGGGTTCGAATCCCCGAGTCGGCTTCTGCGGCCTACTCCACCCGCAGACCACTCGAACGTGTCACCGCGATTTCTACCGAAGGGATTAAGGTGTCACGCATAGAGTGTTAGAGTAGGCAATCCCCAGCAGCGGGGAGCGCCTATCGAACGATGGAG
>NZ_JBDNGD010000197.1:0-1975 GCF_041689495.1 Halomonas sp.
CATCCCCGAGGGAAAGCTGCAGAATTTCGCCGACGCCCATACCAATTTCAGCGTCAACGATAACCCCAAGATCGGTGACAACCTGGACGCCATCTCCGGCGCCACGGTCACGGTAATCGTCGTCAACGACACCATCATGCGTGCCGCCCGCGAGGTCGCCGCCGCCCTCGGCATCATCGACGACCCCTCCGCTCAGCCGCCGGCTATCGTCAAGCCGGATGTCTTCGCGGCGGCCGATTGGCAGACCCTGACCGGCGACGGCACCATCCGTCGACTGCACCTGACCCACGGCGAGGTCGACGACTCCTTCGTCGGCACCCCCGCCGAGGACTACCTGCGCACCCCGCAGCCCGCCGACAGGACCTTCATTGATCTCTACTATAGCTACCTGAACCCGCCTACCGCCGGCCGCAACCTGCTGGGCGACACCGGCTACGAGCAGCTGATGGCCGAGCTCGGCGAGAACGAGCACGCCATCGGCGTGATGGGCCGCGGCGACTACTCCTTCAAGGGTTCGGGCTATGTGCGCGGCGGCATCTTCGATCGTATCGAGCTCTCCCAGGGCAACACCAGCGTCAGCTTCCACGACCGCGACCACATCCGGCTGGGCAACCTGGCGATCGAGGGCGCGCCGGCGCTCGACGAGCGCGATATCTTCATCGTACGCGGAGACACCGCCTTCGACCCCGGCCGGCCCTGGCAGCTGGCGCTGCTGGTGAGCCGCGCCTCGGGCCCGCTGGACACCGAGTTCAGCCGCTTCAGCGCCGACTACAGCATTCCCGAGGCCTACATCGAACGGCCCGACCCGCCGGTGGAGGAGCCGATCTGGGTACAGGTGTGGCGTGATAAGGCCTTCCAGATCGGCATACTGGGCGCCGGCCTGCTGGTCCTCACCGGCATCATGCTGTTCCAGGACGTGCTGGTGCGTTACCCGCGCATCCTGCGCCCGCTGCGCCTGGGCTTTTTGGTCTACACCCTGGTGTTCATCGGCTGGTACGCCCTGGCCCAGCTCTCGGTGGTCAACATCCTCACCTTCACCAGCTCGCTGATCACCGGCTTCAGCTGGTCCTCCTTCCTGATCGACCCGCTGCTGTTCATCCTCTGGTCCTTCGTGGCGGTCAGCCTGCTGCTGTGGGGACGCGGCGTCTTCTGCGGCTGGCTGTGCCCCTTCGGGGCCCTGCAGGACCTGGTCAACAAGGCCGCCCGCAAGCTCGGCGTCAAGCAGATCGAGGTGCCCTTCGACCTTCATGAGCGCCTCTGGGCGGTGAAGTACATCATTTTGCTGGGGCTGTTCGCCGTCTCTCTGCACTCGCTGGGCACCGCCGAGCGCTACGCCGAGGTAGAGCCTTTCAAGACCGCCATCACCCTGCGCTTCCAGCGCGACTGGGCCTTCCTGCTCTACGCCCTGGCCCTGGTGGCGATCTCGGTGTTCAACCACAAGTTCTACTGCCGCTACGTCTGCCCGTTGGGCGCCGGCCTGGCCATTCCCTCCCGCCTGCGGCTGTTCGACTGGCTCAAGCGCCACCGCGGCAGCTGCGGCACACCGTGTCAGATCTGCGCTCAGGAGTGCGAGGTGGGCGCCATCCACCCCGACGGGCGCATCAATGCCAACGAATGCCACTACTGTCTCGACTGCCAGATCACCTACCACGACGACCAGCGCTGCCCGCCGATGGTCAAGCGACGCAAGCGCTATGAGAAGGCGGCCCGGGTTTCCGGTAGCAGCAACCCGCAAACCTTCGACCCCGCAGCTGCCGGCGCGACCAGCGCCTCGCTGCAGCGCATCCCTACCCACAATGAGGAATAAGACATGAGTGATGACAAGACAAACACGCCAAAAAATATTGAGCGCCGCCACTTCTTGCGCAACACCGGCGTGGTCGGCGTCGCCGGCGCAGGGCTTGCCGGCGGCTTCGGCAGCGCCGCGGCCCTGCTGCAAAGCCAAAAGGCGCATGCCGCCAGCAAAAACGGCGAG
>NZ_JBDNGD010000198.1:0-3994 GCF_041689495.1 Halomonas sp.
AGGAGAGAGACCATGACGAACCTTTCGATCACCAATTCTGCCGCCGAGCAGATCCGCCGGGTACTCGACGAGCGCGGCCATGGCCTGGGCCTGCGGGTCTCGGTCAAGCCCAGCGGCTGCTCCGGATACAGCTATGTCCTGGACTTCGCCGACGAGGCCGAAAACGATGACGTGACCTTCGAGGAACATGGCGTCGCCGTCTACGTGGCACCGGAGGCCCTGGAGATGCTCGACGGCAGCGAGGTCGACTACGTCAACGAGGGGCTCAATCGCTTCTTCCGCTTCAACAACCCCAACGTCAAGGATGAGTGCGGCTGCGGCGAAAGCTTCAACGTCTGACTTCCCACCCCGGGACCAAGGCCCCCTTTGGCGCGGCGATTGTTCAACGCCGCCCAGGAGCGTTATACTCCCCGCCCGGTCGGCGCACGCTGGCCGATCCGCTGCGCCGCCCCCTGCTCTCGATACATGAGCCGAAGGGCGGCGCGGCGCTATCCATCGACACCCCGTCGACCACCCATGCAATTGGAGAGACACACCCATGGCCAACCAGCGCACCCTGTCCATCATCAAGCCGGATGCAGTCGCCAAGAATGCAATCGGCGAGATCATCTCTCGCTTCGAGAAGGCCGGACTGAAGGTCGCCGCCGCCAGGATGCTGCATCTCTCCAATGACCAGGCAGGGAGATTCTATGCCGAGCACAAGGGGCGGCCCTTCTACAAGGATCTGGTCGGCTTCATGACCTCCGGCCCCGTCGTCGTGCAGGTGCTGGAAGGCGAGGATGCCATCGACAAGAACCGCGATCTGATGGGTGCCACCAACCCCAAGGACGCCGCACCGGGCACCATCCGCGCCGACTTCGCCGAGACCATCGATGCCAACGCCGTGCACGGTTCCGACTCTTCGGAGTCCGCCGAGCGTGAGATTGCCTATTTCTTCCAGGACAGCGAGATCTGCCCACGCGGCTGATCGCTCGCCTCCTCCCCCGGGGGTTACCCAACCCCCGCTCTGCCTCACCGACTCGCCGACTGCCATGACCACCACTGCCCCACGAATCACCAACCTGCTCGGCATGTCCCGCCAGGAAATGGAGTCCTTCTTTCTTTCCATCGGTGAGAAGAAATTCCGTGCCGCCCAGGTCATGAAGTGGATCCACCACGAGGGGTGCGACGACTTCGCCGCCATGACCAACCTCTCCAAGGCCCTGCGCACGCGCCTGGCCGAGGTAGCCGAGATTCGTGGCCCCAGGGTGATCTACGAGGGCAGTTCCAGTGATGGCACTCGCAAGTGGGTGCTGGAGGTGGAGGACGACAGCTATGTCGAGACCGTGCTGATCCCGGCCGACAATGGCAAGCGACGCACCCTTTGTGTCTCCTCCCAGGTGGGCTGCTCGCTGGACTGCAGTTTCTGCTCCACCGGCAAGCAGGGCTTCCAGCGCAACCTCACCGCCGCCGAAATCATCGGCCAGGTGTGGGTGGCCCAGCGCAGCGTGGGGCCGCGCAAGGACACGGCCAACCGCCCGGTCACCAATGTGGTGATGATGGGTATGGGCGAGCCGCTGATGAACTACGACAACGTGGTACCGGCGATGAAGCTGATGCTCGACGACGACGGCTACGGCCTCTCCAAGCGGCGGGTCACCCTCTCCACCTCCGGGGTGGTGCCGATGATCGACAGGCTCGGTGACGAGATCGACGTCAGCCTGGCCATCTCGCTGCACGCGGCCACCGATGAGCTGCGAACCAAACTGGTGCCGATCAACCGCAAGTACAACATCCGCTCTCTACTCGATGCCTGTCACCGCTATCTGGCCAAGTGTGACGACACCCGTATGATCACCATCGAGTACACCCTGATCAAGGATGTCAACGACCAACAGGTCCATGCCGAGCAACTCGCTGCCCTGCTCGAGGAGCTACCCTGCAAGATCAACCTGATCCCGTTCAATCCCTTTCCCCATTCGGGTTACGAGAAGCCATCGCGCAACCAGTGCGTGCGTTTCCAGCAGTGGCTCTACGAGCTGGGCTACACGGCTCCAATCCGTACCACCCGGGGCGATGATATCGACGCCGCCTGCGGCCAGCTGGTGGGTCGTGTCAAGGATCGTACCCGCCGCCATGAACGATACATCCAGTCGATCCAGATCGATGCCGACTGACGACCCCGCGTCTGCCTTGACTTCGACAAGACACAGCGCTTTGATGGACAGGCCTTTTTTTCTTCCGGCAGCGAATCATTCCCGATTCGTCGCCGGCAATGTCGTGACGCCAGACGCGAGGACACCATGACGCGCCGCCCCTGCTTGACCGGTTTAGTGCGGGCCCCTGCCATCATCATCCTGTTCGGGTCGATCCTGATCAGCGGATGTGCCACTCAGGTGGGCCTGCAGGACGGTACCGAGCAGAGTGCGGCCCGGGCCTACACCGAGCTGGGCGTCGCCTATCTCGAGCGAGACAAC
This sequence comes from Halomonas sp., assembly GCF_041689495.1. Lineage (GTDB taxonomy): Bacteria > Pseudomonadota > Gammaproteobacteria > Pseudomonadales > Halomonadaceae > Halomonas. The sequence goes on from NZ_JBDNGD010000198.1 coordinate 2,457, forward strand.
CTGAGGCGCGCCATGAGCGCCCTGGATCGCGCCCTCGAGGCCGATCCCGACGCCGCCGAGGCCCTGCAGGCCATGGCCATGGTCTACCAGCGCCAGGGGGAGGAAAGGCTCGCCGACGAGACCTTCCAGCGTGCCCTGGCTGCCGATCCGAGCCTGACAAGGGCCCGCAACAATTACGCCGCCTTCCTGTATGATCGAGGGCGTATTCGTGAGGCCTGCCAGCAACTGGAGCAGGCGTCAGGGGACACCCAGTACCCCAACCGAGCCCAGCTGTTCGCCAACCTGGGCCAGTGTCAGCGTGAGCTCGGCGACCTCGATGCGGCCCGGACCAGCCTGGCGCGCGCCCAGGCCATCGACCCGCGCAGCCCGAGGAGCTATTTCACCCTGGCCGAAATCGAACATGCACGGGGCAATCATGCTAGCGCTCAGGATCAGTTGCAGACCTACATGCGCCTGGCTGGCCCCAATGTCGCTGCCGTGAGGCTCGCCCGTGACATCGCCCGGGCCCAGGGCGACCAGGCCTCCGCCGCCTTCTATAGCGAACAACTGGACAATACCCGTGGCGATCCCTGATTACCGAATCTCGACGAAGGCTGCTCAGCCATGAGCGATACCCCAACCACCGACAATGCCGACTTCGCCACGACTGTATCTCCGGGTGAGCAGCTCAAGCGCGAGCGCGAGTCCCAGGGCCTCTCGCGGGAGGAGATCGCCAGTTCCCTGAACCTGCGCCCGGCGGTCATCCAGGGTCTCGAAGATGACAGCTATTATGAGGTCCCGGTGGCCGCGTATCGTCGCGGCTACCTGCGTTCCTATGCGAACCTGCTGGGGATCGACGAACACCCCGTGCTGGATGCCTACCGGGCCCGCTTCGGCAGCACCGACAGCGAACGCAAGGTCACGCCGGTCAATGTCACCCGCCCGCCATCACGGCTAGGGGCCTGGTTGTTCCGCCTGGTGAGCCTGCTGGTGGTCGCCGGCCTGATCGGCCTGACACTGCTCTGGTGGCAAAGCCGCGGGGGCAATGAGCCGCCCGGGTTCAGTGACAGCAGCCCAGTCTCGGTGGATAGCCTCGACGGCAGCACCACCGTCACCGAGAGCCCAGACCCCCCCCCTGTAATACCGCAGGATCTCGATGCCCTGCCACCGCTGCCCGAAGAGGACAGTGACTTGGGCCTTGTCGATGATCCCGACCTGACGCCGGCGGAGGTTGATACCACTGCCACGGGGATCCTCGCCACCCGTGAACAAGCCGAGGACGCCGAGCAGGCAACAGAGGTCGTGGCGGACGAACCCGAAACGGCGGCAGCCGAACCGGAACCCGCCCCGGACCCCGGCGTGATTGAACTCACCTTCAACGAGCAATCCTGGGCCGAGATCTTCGATGCCACCAACGAGCGTGTCTTCGTCGGCCTTCAGGAACCCGGCACCACGGCACGCGTCGAAGGCGAGCCCCCTTTTCGTCTGACCGTGGGCAACGCCACCGGCGTCGAGATGCGCTGGCGCGGCGAGAGCATGAACCTCGGCCCGCGTGCCGG
>NZ_JBDNGD010000199.1:0-1748 GCF_041689495.1 Halomonas sp.
CATGCTTGCCGGTCAACAGGAGCGAGTAGTCATGCTGGATGCTCCAGTCGTTGAGCCGGGCGATCTGGTCGATGGCCTGCTGGCCGTTCGGCTGTCGACGCAGCAGTTGATCGATGCCGTCGAGGACGATCCAGGTCCCCGAGCAGACCCTCGATGTTGAAGGCGCCGGAATATTCGGCCATTTGAATCGATTGGGCATCGATGATCTCGCAGCGCGACGACTCGCGCAGGCGACGGCCCCAATGGAAGGTATCGGCATTGCGCAGGATCTGCTCGCGGGACTCCTCGAAGCTCATGAAGGCGCCGCCCTCGCCGCGTGTCAGGGCGCTGGCCAGGATCTGCAGGCCGAGGATGGTCTTCCCGCAGCCGGGTTCGCCGAGCACCAGGGTCGCGCCACCGGCCGGCAACCCGCCATGGGTGACCATGTCCAGGTGGACAATGCCGGTGGCTCGCTTGACGAGTCCGTGCTCTGCTGTCGTGCCGGTGTCGTTCATTGAATCTCCTCGCGGCGGGCTTCCTCGGTCATCATGCATCATTTCATGACCCCCTTGTGGGAGGGAGTGGCGCCAGGGGCAGGCGGGCATGTTTCTCGAGCAGCCAGCGGAAGTCCTCCACTTCCAGGGGCATGCTGTAATAGTAACCCTGGCCGATCCGGCAACCCAACTCGAGCAGCGCATCACGCACGGCGGCATTCTCCACGCCTTCCGCCACGGTGTCGGTCCCCAGCACCTTGCTGATGCCCAGGATCATCGACACGATGTTGCGGTTCAGGGGCTCGTCGAGGATTCGACGGACGAATCCCATGTCGATCTTGATCTCGTCGAAGGGGTATTGCTTGAGATAGAGCAGCGACGAATAGCCGGTGCCGAAGTCGTCCAGGGAGAGCCGCAGCCCCATGGCATGCAGGTCATTGATCTGCTGGCGCAGCGCCTCGGATTGTTCGCTGAAGATGCTTTCGGTGATCTCGAGGGTCAGTGACGCCGGGTCGATGTCATAGGTCTCGAGGGCCTCTCGTACCTTCCGGGGGAAGTCGCCCGGGCGGAACTGGTCTACCGAGATATTCACCGAGACCCGCACCAGGTCGAGGCCCGCCTCCTGCCACTCGCGGAGGTGGCGGCAGGCCTGGAAGAGCACCCAGTCGCCGATCGGACCGATCAACATGCTCTGTTCGGCCACGGGGATGAACTGGCCGGGCATCTGCATGCCGCGCTCGGGGTGGACCCAGCGGATCAGCGCCTCGCAGGCGATCACCTCGCCGGTGGCGAGATCCACCTTGGGCTGGTAGTGCAACTCGAACTGGTCCTCCTCCAGCGCTCGGCGAAGGTCGCGGGTCAGGGCGACGCGCTGTTGCGCGACCAGGTCCATCTCCCGATTGTAGGGATGAAAAACACTGCTGTCCTGCTGGCGGGCCTCGTGCAGGGTGATCTCCACTTCGTGCAGCAGGGTTTCGGCGCTGCGTTCGTCCTCGCCGAGCAGGGTGTAGCCGCAGCGGGACGCGACTTCGATGACGAAGTCCATGATTCGTACCGGCTGATGGAAGATGTCGGCCAGTTCATCGAGACGGTCGCGGAGTGGCAAGGCCGGGTCATCGGGCAGGAAGAGGATGAACTGGTCGCCGCTGATGCGGCCGATCAGGGTGGCCTGGCAGAGGCGTTTTTCGAGGTGACGCGCCATCTTGACCAGCAGATGGTCACCGATGTCATAGCCATGGGCATCATTGATGTTGCGCATCTCCCTGATATTCAGCA
>NZ_JBDNGD010000200.1:0-9992 GCF_041689495.1 Halomonas sp.
CTCGGTGCCCTGATCAATGTGGAAATGGCCCGGCGACCTCCGGGCCGTAGTACCCGCTTAGGCAGGGGCTGAGTCAGCGGGGCTGGCGGGGAATCTCCTCCACCCGGGTGGCGATGTCCTCGTCGGCCTCGTAGAGCGTCTCGAGTTCCCTGGCCGCTTCCTGAATGGTCTGCCGCTGCTGCTTCTCGTTGCCGAATACCTCCAGCTGGCGCATCAGCGCCTCCTCGTCGTGGGGGCGGAAGGTGTCGATGGTATGCTGGGCCTGTTGCGGGGGAATGCCCAGGCCGATCAGGGCGTCGCGGGTCAGTTCGAGACTGGCCGGGAGCAACTCGCGCACGATATGAGTGACCCCGGCTCGCATCAGCAAGTGGGCATGGTAACGGTTGCGGGCCCGGGCATAGAGCTTGAGGTGCGGAAACTGGCGGCGGACCTGCTCGACGATGCGCATGGAGGCCTCCGTATCGCCCACCGCCACCACCATCACCCTGGCCTTTTCCGCGCCGGCGGCCTTGAGCAGGTCGATACGCGAGGCATCCCCGTAATAGACCTTGTTGCCGTAGCGGCGCACCACCTCGACCTGGTCGGCGTTGATGTCGAGCACCGTGTAGGGGATCTTCAGCCCCTGAAGGGCCCGCCCCATGATCTGCCCGAAGCGACCGAAGCCGGCAATGATGATCTGCGGGGACTCGTCGGTGGGGCTGTCGAAGGCCGGCTTGGGCCGGCGCGAGACGAATAGCTGTCGGATGCCGCGCACATGAAGCTGGAAGAGCAGCGGCGTGGTCGCCATGGACAGCGAGATCACCAGGATCAGCAGGCTCATCAGGCCCTGATCGAGCAGGGCGGCAGTCGCGGCGGCGGTGAGCAGCACGAAGCCGAACTCGCCACCCTGTGACAGCAGCACGGACAGGTTGCTGGCCTCCTTCCAGTTGTTGCGATAGAGCCTGGCCGCGATCAGCATGGTCAGGGCCTTGAGGCCGACCAGGCCCAGCGTCAGGCCGATCACGATCAGGGGCATCTCGGCCAGCAGGCCGATCTGTGCCATCATGCCCACCGCCATGAAGAAGAGCCCCAGCAGCAGGCCCCGGAAGGGCTCGATATCGGCCTCGATGTTGTGACGATATTCCGAGTCGGCGAGCAGCACGCCGGCGATGAAGGCGCCCAAGGCCATGGAGAGCCCGGCCAGTTCCATCAGCAGGGCGGCCCCGATCACCACCAGCAGGACGGTGCCGGCGAAGACCTCGCGGCTGCGCGTGGCGGCGGCGTAGTGGAACAGCGGCCGCAGCAGGTAGTGACCGCCGACGATCAGCCCGGAGAAGGCTCCGGCGGCAATCAGTAACTCGGCGAGCAGGGGTATCAGCCCATTGGCCAGCAGCGAGTCGGCGGCCAGGATGGGGATGATCGCCAGCACCGGGATCGCCGCCAGGTCCTGGAACAGCAGCAGGGCGAAGGCATTGCGCCCGTGCCGGGTCTGGAGTTCCTTGCGTTCACCGAGCAGCTGGAGCACCAGGGGTGTGGAGCAGAGCCCCAGGCTGAAACCCACCACCAGCGCCGCTGCCGGAGGGAGGCCCAGCCACCAGGCGGCCAGGGAAAGCAGGCCGGTGGTCACCGCCACCTGGAGACTGCCGAAGCCGAAGACGGCCTTGCGCATCACCTTGAGGCGCGAGGGCTTGAGTTCCAGACCGATGACGAAGAGCAGGAAGACGATACCTACCTGGGCGAACTGCAGCACCGCCTCGGCATCGGCCACCAGGCCCAGTACGGAGGGACCGATGACCACCCCGGCGGCCAGGTATCCCAGCACCTCGCCCAGCCCCAGGCGCTTGAACACCGGTACGATCAGCACCGCCGCCGCGAGGAAGATCAGGGCGTTGAGCAGCAGGTCGGTGGCCAAGGGTGACTCCTTTGATCTGCCGGTGAGAGAAGTGGGGTCAGCTGCCTATTCTACCCCGCTCGGCCCAGCATCCCCAGATGACCTGTCGTGATAGTCGAGCTGTTACCATACGGCCTCACGATTCATGGAGAACTCGAATGCTGGACCTGACGCAGACGCCGATCACCCTGGCATTGCTGGTAGCCAACATCGTGCTCAGTCTTTATGTGCTGTCCCGGGGGCCTGGGCTCATCAGCCGACTCGCCTTTCGTCCCGAACGGATCCTGCGCCACGGCGAGGTCTATCGGTTGTTCACGGCCGGTTTCGTGCATGTCAATGGCCTGCACTTGCTGGTCAACATGATCACCCTCTACTTCTTCGGTCCCTGGCTGGAGATCGCTCTGGGTCCGATAGGCTATCTGATCCTCTATTTCGGTTCCGAGATCGCCGCACACGGCCTGTCACTCGTCATCCAGCGACGAAATGCTCGATATTCTGCTGTCGGTGCCTCGGGCTCCATCAGTGGTGTGCTCTTTGCCTTCTGTCTCTACGAGCCTTTCCGCCTGCTCTATCTCTTCTTCGTGATCCCCATCCCCGCCTTCGCCTTTGCCATCGGGTTCGTGGCGATTTCTGTCATGGCGATGCAGAAACGCGGGCCGCATCAGGTCGGCGGGTTGGCCCATGAGGCTCACTTGGGGGGTGCGCTGGGCGGTGTCGTGATAACACTGCTGCTGGACCCGGGGGTATTGCCTCGGTTGTGGCAGCAATTGGGCGGATGACAGGATTCAGCGGATCCTTGAAAATAATTCCCACCGGGCGCAGGACGCCCAGTTGCAACTAGAGGTTAACCTGATGCAGCTCAATGCCGATTTCCACCAGAGAGCGGTGGTCACCCCCGATCAGTACCACTGGGTGGCGTCTCCCATGCCGGGTGTGGAGCGCATGATGCTGGACCGCGTCGGCGATGAGGTGGCCCGCGCCACCTCTCTGGTGCGCTATGCACCCAACAGCACCTTCCCGACCCACGAACACGGCGGTGGCGAGGAGATCCTGGTGCTGGAGGGCGAGTTCGCCGATGAGCATGGTCGCTACTCCGCGGGCCACTACCTGCGCAACCCGATCGGGTCTGCCCATGCCCCGCGGGTCGGGGAGACGGGGGCACTGATCTTCGTCAAGCTGCACCAGTTCTCGCCGGCCGATACCGACCAGAAGGTCATCGACACCCGTGCCGGGTCATGGCGCCCCGGTCTGGTAGACGGGCTCGAGGTGCTGCCGCTGCATGACATCGAAGGTGAGCATGTGGCGCTGGTGCGCTGGGCGCCGAACACCCGCTTCCAGACTCACGCCCACTGGGGCGGTGAGGAGATCCTGGTTCTCGAGGGCACCTTCCACGACGAGCATGGTGCCTATCCGGCCGGCAGCTGGCTGCGCAGTCCCCATCGCAGCCAGCACACTCCCTTCACCGGGGAGGACGGCGCGCTGATCTACGTCAAGGTCGGGCACATGCTGCCCGGGTGAGGAATCCCTCGCCCGCTGCCGTCACTGACAAGTCTTCACCGGCCGTGATGGTGTCAATGACGACTTCTGCGGTTACCCTATATCTGACGGCATTCCGCCGCCTGGACTAGGGAGAGGTCGAATGGGTATTGAAGTGGTTGGCTCGATCATCTGGTTGCTGCTGGGTCCCAAGGGATAGCGGGCTTGCATCCGTCAAGTGTCAGTCATCGGGTCGTCTTCGGGCGGCCGATGTCATTCGGAAAGCGGATTATCCACAAAGGGGTTGTCCCGGGGCTCGCTCCGGTCGCACTTCACGCAGGATAGCTTCAGGCCCAGGCGTGAGCGTCGACCGGCCGCGGTAGTCACCCAGGGCCGCTCCGTCCAGGGTGGCTGATGGCGGACATGCTGATTGTGGCCACAGGCCAGCTCGGCCACCCAGTGGCCTTCGTCGTCGCGATGGTAGCCGATGATAGGTTGCTGCATGGGCAGGAACAAAGACTCACTTGATGACACTCTTGCGCTCGCTCATGGCTTGAGCCTCCTTGGTCGGCCCGGTATATGCAGTGTTTCCAACGGTAGCCCGCGTCGGTCAGATATTCAATCCCCGCCTGTCGCCGATCTGCAATGGGCAGGCGCGATCGTCGTTTTCGGGTATCCTTTAACCAATGGCGGCTGCCGAGGCTTGTTGGCCGTCGGCCTGTCACTTTTACCTGCCGGTCAGGATGGATACAGAGGATGGACGAGAGTTTGAAACTTCAGGAACAGGACCATGTGTTGATCATCGAGGACGATGAGCGGCTGGCCGAGTTGACCCGCGATTACCTCACGGCCAACGGCTTTCGCGTCTCGATCGAGGCCGATGGTGCCCGTGGTGTCGAACGGATACTGGCATTGCAGCCGGATCTGGTGATCCTCGACCTGATGCTGCCCGGGGAGGATGGCCTGTCGATCTGTCGCCGGGTACGTCCCGACTATCCCGGCCCCATCATGATGCTGACCGCCCGCACCGACGACATGGATCAGGTGCTGGGCCTGGAAATGGGCGCCGATGACTATGTCTCCAAGCCGGTCCAGCCCAGGGTACTGCTGGCCCGAATGCGGGCCCTGCTGCGACGCACCGACATCATCGAGCCCGAGGGAGGTGCGCGCCTTGCCTTCGGTAACCTGGATATCGACAGTGCCACACGCGAGGCCTGGCTGAGTGGTAAACGCATCGATCTGACCAGTGCCGAGTTCGACCTGCTGTGGCTACTGGCGAGCAATGCCGGGCGGGTCCTGACCCGCGAGGAGATCTTCTCCCAGCTGCGGGGCATCCGTTATGATGGCCAGGATCGCTCCATCGACGTGAGGGTGTCGCGAATCCGCCCCAAGATCGGCGACGATCCCAACCAGCCGCATCGCATCAAGACGGTTCGCAGCAAGGGCTATCTCTTCGTCAGGGATAGCTGAGCCATGCGGCGTTCCCTGGCCGACAGCACCTTCCTGCGTGTCTATGTGCTCCTGGCTCTGGCGCTGCTGTTGACCTTCGGCCTGGCCCTGATCGGTCTGGCCATGGTCGATCAGGTGCGGCGCGAACACTACCGCGAGCAACTCGCCCAGGCGCCCATGCAACTCCTGGTGGAGGTTCTCGTGGACCTTCCCGAGCAACAGCGAATCCCTTGGTTGGAGCAGCACTCCGAGCAACTGGACATGGCCATGACGCTCTATCCCGCCGATGCCATCTCCCTGAACTATTTTGAACGCACCCGTCTGACAAACGGCCGGGTGCTGGTCAAGTCCCGTGGTGACCATGGCTGGCGCCTCCAGCAGTTGCTGCCGGGCAGTGACCAGTTGCTGGAGGTGCACCTGGCGGGGCTCAGCGAGCAGCAACTGCACGGCTTGACCGAGCTTTTCGGCGACTGGCTGTCCGGCGTCCAGGGCCAGGAGCGTCAACGGCGTTTGCAGCGGGTCGCTCGAGGCAGCATCCCGGTCGAGCTCAGCGACCGGGTGCCGGAAGGTCTCTATCCCCGCCAGATGTCACGGCTGGAGGAGGGCGAGGTGGTGATCCGGCTGTTGCCGGGGCGCTGGTCGATGTCGATGTTTCTGCGTCTCGAGGGTCCGGACACCTCTGTCCGCTGGCTGGTCATCGGCCCGGTGACGGCCTTCGAGCCCATGCCGGGAGCACTTCAGCTGTTCCTTCTTTTCATCCTGCTGGGCGTTCTGGCGGTGACCATCTACCTGATTGTGCGGGGGGTGGAGGCGAGGGTGGCGCGACTCGAGCTGGCCGCGACGCGTATTGCCGGTGGGCGTCTGGATACCCGAGTCAAGGTCGAGAGCAGTGATTTCCTGGGGCGACTGGGCATGGCCTTCAATGGCATGGCGACCCAGGTGCAGTCGCTGTTGCGCGCCCAGCAGGACATGATCCGGGCCGTGTCCCATGAATTGCGCACCCCGGTGGCGCGTATCCGCTTCGCCGTCCAGATGGTCGAGGACATGACCGATGACGCGCCGATTCGACGTCAGCTGCGGGGTATCGACGGCGACATCGACGAGCTCGACGGCCTGATCGACGAGATCCTGACCTATGCGAGGCTGGGGAGTGAGTCCGCCAATGGCATGGAACTCGAACTCACCCTGGTGGACTGCCGCGCCATGGCTGAGCGAGTGATCGATGCCCTGAGTCCACTCCATGGCCACCTGCGGATCGAGCTCGCCGACGGGGATGAGGTCGAGGTCAAGGCCGAATCGCGTTACCTGCAACGGGCCTTGCAGAACCTGGTGGCCAATGCCTGTCGTCATGCGAGGTCCAGGGTGGTGATCCGCCTCCATGGGGAGGCCCGACTGGTCCGCCTGGACGTGGAAGATGACGGCCCCGGCATCCCCCCCGCGGAGCGCCTGCAGGTCTTCAAGCCCTTCGCCCGGCTGGACGACAGTCGCACGCGTCGTTCGGGCGGGTATGGTCTGGGCCTGTCCATCGTGCAGAAGGTGATGACCTGGCATGGCGGCAGCGCCTCGGTCGACGAAAGCCCCACCCTGGGTGGCGCGCGCTTCACCCTGTTGGTGTCCCGACGCCTGACTACGCCGGCTTGATGCTCTCGAGCACCGCGAAGGATGTCTCCCGGGCGGTACGCAGGAAGTCCTGCATCCAGGGTGCCTCTCGGGTCTCCTCGCGGATGGCGGCGAAGAGTGTGCTCCAGACCCCCGTTTCGCCCAGCGGCACTGCGCGGACATAATGGCGCTCCAGGTACTCTGTGAGTGCCCAGTTGGGTAGTGCGCAGACGCCCCGGCCGCTGGCGACGAGCTGCATCATCATGATGGTCAGCTCGGCCGTGCGCAGTTCACTCGGGCGTACCCCGGCGGGGTCGAGGAACTGGGTGAAGACGTCAAGGCGGGCGTGTTCCACCGGATAGGTGATAAGAGTCTCCTCGGCCAGGTCTTGCGGAGTGACGAAGGACTTGCCGGCGAGCCGGTGCTGGCGGCCGACTGCCAGGAGCCCCTCATAGCGAAAGAGGGGTTCGTAGAAGATGCCCGCCAGTGGTTGGGGGTCGGCGGTGATCACCAGGTCGAGCTGTTCCCGGGCCAGGGCCGGCAGGGGATCGAAGTGGTAGCCATCGGGGATGTCGATCTCCACCTCCGGCCAGTGGTCGCGGAAGTGGTCGATGGTCGGCATCAGCCACTGGAAGCAGCTGTGGCATTCGATGGCCATGTGCAGGCGTCCCTGTTCGGTGCCGGCCAGCCGGGCCAGGTCGCGTTCGGCCATGCGGACCTGGGGCAGTACCTGTTCGGCAAGGGTAAGCAGCCGTTGCCCGGCTCGGGTGAAGGCCACCGGTCGGGTCTTGCGCATGAACAACTGGCTGTCCAGTCGTTCCTCTAGATCCTTGATCTGGTGGGAAAGGGCCGATTGGGTCAGGTGAACCCGTTCGGCGGCCTCGACCAGAGAACCGGCATCGCGTAGGGCAACCAGGGTGCGCAAGTGGCGAAGTTCGAGCATTCGAGTGAGCCTGATTCATCTTAAAGATGTGAAAGTTTAGTTTGATGCACACTCCCTGGCCAGCGATACTTCCCTGCATCATTCATGCAGAAAGGACGTCATCATGACGCTGGCTCATGTCATCGGCTATCCGCGCATCGGCGCGGATCGCGAACTGAAGCGCGCCACCGAGGCCTACTGGCAGGGAACGCTCGACCAGGAGGCCCTCGAGGCCACCGGGCGCGCCCTGCGCCTGACGAACTGGACGGCTCAGCGCGAGGCCGGACTCGACCTGGTGACGGTGGGCGACTTCGCCTTCTACGATCAGGTGCTCGACGTCTCGGTGCTGCTGGGGGCGGTGCCGGCCCGGTTCGGTGCCGAGGACGAGGTGGCAGGCGGCGAGGTGTCGCTGGATACCGCCTTTCGCATGGCCCGGGGACGGGCCCCCAGTGGCGAGCCGGCCGCGGCCTGCGAGATGACCAAGTATTTCGATACCAACTACCACTATCTGGTGCCCGAGCTGCATGAGGGACAGGCCTTTCGCCTGGCCAGTTCGGCACTGTTCGACCAGGTCGACGAGGCACTGGCGGCTGGCCATCCGGTCAAGGTGACCTTGATCGGGCCGCTGACCTGGCTCTGGCTGGGCAAGGTCAGGGGCGAGCCGTTGCCAGACGATGAGTTCGACCGCCTGGCTCTGCTGGAGGCACTGTTACCGGTCTATGGCGAGATCCTCGAACGGCTTGCCGGACAGGGCGTGGCGTGGGTGCAGCTCGACGAGCCGGCGCTGGTGCAGGACCTGCCCCGCGCCTGGCGACAAGCCTATGAGCGTGCCTACCACGTGCTCGGAAGCGCCCCGGTCAAGCTGCTGCTGGCCAGTGTCTACGGCGGCCTGGGCGACAATCTCGGTCTCGCCGTGACGCTTCCGGTGGCGGGGCTGCACATCGACGTGGTGAGTGCCCCTGACCAGCTGGAGACGGTGCTGGACCGCCTGCTGCCCCACAAGGTGCTCTCGGTGGGTGCCATCGACGGGCGCAACATCTGGCGGGCCGACCTGGCCCGGCTACGCGAGGGCCTGGTGGAGGCACACCGGCGCCTGGGCGAGCGGCTATGGCTGTCGGCGTCCTGTTCCTTGCTGCATGTGCCGGTGGATCTCGACAACGAGCGCGAGCTTGCCCCGCAACTGAAACGCTGGCTGGCCTTCGCACGCCAGAAGCTCGACGAGATCGTGACCCTCGCCCGGCTGCTCGATGGTCGCGACACGCCATGCGAGCGCGAGCGGCTCGAGGCCGCCAGCCTGGCGCTGCAGGCCCGCCGCGAGGCCACGCAACTGCATCGCCCCGCGGTGGCCGAGCGGCTGGCCGGCGTGACGGCGGCCGATACCCTGCGCCGGCGTCCCTTTGCCGAACGGGCCCTGGCCCAGCAGCGCCATCTCGCCCTGCCGTTGTTTCCCACCACCACGATCGGCTCCTTTCCCCAGACCGGCGAGATCCGCGCCGACCGGCGCGCCTTCAAGGCCGGCGACCTGCCGGCCGAGGCCTACGAGGCGCGGATGCGCGAGGAGATCGCCCGGGGGGTAGCCCACCAGGAAGCGCTGGGCATCGACATGCCGGTGCACGGCGAGCCGGAACGCAACGATATGGTCGAGTACTTCGGCGAACAGCTCGAGGGCTATGCCTTCACCCGCTTCGGCTGGGTGCAGAGCTACGGGACGCGCTGCGTCAAGCCGCCGATCCTCTTTGGCGACGTCAGCCGGCCCGGCCCCATGACGGTGCGCTGGAGCGAGTACGCCCAGTCGCTCACCGACCGGCCGATGAAGGGCATGCTCACCGGGCCGGTCACCATGCTGCAGTGGTCCTTCGTGCGCGACGACCAGCCCCGGGAGACGACCTGCCGGCAGATCGCCCTGGCGCTGCGCGACGAGGTGCTCGACCTCGAGGCGGCGGGCATCCGCGCCATCCAGATCGATGAGCCGGCGCTGCGCGAGGGGCTGCCGCTGCGCCGCGCCGCGTGGCAGGGCTACCTCGACTGGGCCGTCGAGTGCTTCCAGCTGGCGGCGGCGGGCGTGCGTGACGAGACGCAGATCCACACGCACATGTGCTATTCGGAGTTCAACGACATCATCGCCTCCATCGCGGCGCTGGATGCCGATGTCATCACCATCGAGACCTCGCGATCGGACATGGAGCTGCTCGATGCCTTCCAGGACTTCGCCTATCCCAACGCCATCGGCCCGGGCGTCTACGATATCCACTCGCCGAACATTCCCGAGGTGGCCTGGATGGTGGCGCTGATGGAGAAGGCCGCCGAGCGCATCCCGGTCGAGCGACTCTGGGTGAACCCTGACTGCGGTCTCAAGACTCGCGGCTGGGCCGAGGTGGAGCTGGCCCTGGCCAACATGGTCGAGGCGGCGCGGGTGCTGAGGCGTCGCCATGGCTGATGCCAAGCGTTGAGCCGGGAGCCGGCGCGCAGGGGCGGGACGGCTGGTATGCTGGTGGTTCAGGGAACATCGCCGACACGCAAGGAGCCTTCATGTCTCGTCACACCGCTTCCGCCGCCCGTCTCCTGGTCCTGCTGGGGGCGGCCTTGCTGCTGGCCGGCTGCGCCGCCACCCCGGACGGGGTGACGACGCGCCCCGAGATCGCCGATATCGGGGCGCCCCGCGAGGAGGGAGGGGCC
>NZ_JBDNGD010000201.1:0-1969 GCF_041689495.1 Halomonas sp.
AGGCGTTGCGTAAGCGCGCGCCCCATGTCGACATGGTCTTCGGGCCCCAGACACTGCATCGCGTGCCCGCCATGCTCGATTCCCGTCGCAACGACCAGATCTCCGTCGTGGATGTCACCTTCCCGGAGATCGAGAAGTTCGACCACCTTCCCATGCCGTCATCGGACGGGCCCACCGCCTTCGTCTCGGTGATGGAAGGCTGTTCCAAGTACTGCACCTTCTGCGTGGTGCCCTACACCCGTGGCGAGGAAGTCTCGCGCCCCTTCGAAGCGGTGATGGACGAGGTGATCCACCTGGCCGACCAGGGGGTACGCGAGATCAACCTGCTCGGACAGAACGTCAACGCTTACCGCGGACTCAACCAGTTGAGTGACGAGATCGATCTTGCCGAACTTATTGCCTGCGTAGCCGCGGTGGAAGGAATCGACCGTATTCGCTTCACCACCTCTCACCCGGTGGAATTCAGCGAGAGCCTCATCGAAGCCTACGATGAGATCCCCGAGCTGGTCAGTCACCTGCACTTGCCGGTCCAGGCCGGCTCGGACCGGATACTCGCCGCGATGAAACGCGGCCATGGCGTCGAAGAATACATCGAGAAGCTCGAGCGCATCCGAGCCCTGCGTCCCGACATCAGCTTCTCCTCGGACTTCATCGTCGGCTTCCCCGGCGAGACCGAGGCGGACTTCGAAGCCACGATGAATCTGATCGGTCGCATCGGTTTCGATGTCTCCTTCAGCTTCGTCTATTCGGCTCGCCCCGGAACCCCGGCGGCCTCGCTTGCCGACGACACCCCGGAGCGCACCAAGAAACAGCGCCTGGCCATCCTCCAGGAACGCATCAATCAGCAGGCCATGCAGATCAGCCGGCGCATGGTGGGCTCCACCCAGCGTATCCTGGTCACCGGTTTCTCGCCAAAGGATCCCGGGCAACTCTCGGGGCGCACCGAGAACAACCGCGTGGTGAATTTCCGTGCCGCCAATCCCGCCGAGCTGATCGGCTATTTCGTCGATGTCGAGATCAGCGAGGCCCTGCCCAATTCACTGCGCGGCGAACTGGCTTCCCCCGAACGCTTCTGAGCCCCATGATTGCCCCGGCGACCGCCGGGGCAGTAAGCTGATACTACATACACCATGCGGGGATCTCCCAGTCTTGAGCCAGCCAGCCACCCAGGCCAATCGCATCATCACCCTGAACCTCGAGCCCAATGACCCACGCCGCCTGGCCAACCTCTGCGGCCAGCGTGACGAACACCTGAAGCTTGTCGAATCGCGGCTCGGCATCACCCTGCGCAATCGAGGCAATATCTTCCAGCTGGCCGGCCCCGTGAATCGGGTCAAGGCGGCCGCGAACGTGCTGGAACATCTCTATCGGGAAACCCAGTCCAGTGACCTGGACCCGGACACCGTGCATCTCTTTCTGCAGGAGTCGGGTCTCGAGGCACTCGACGAGGAAGAAGGTGAACCCGAGGAAGAGGTTCTGCTACGCACACCCCGAGCACTGATCAAGCCACGGGGTCTCAACCAGCAAGGGTATGTCCAGAGCATCCGCGCCCACGACATCAACTTCGGCATTGGCCCCGCCGGCACCGGCAAGACCTACCTCGCCGTGGCCGCCGCCGTCGAGGCGCTCAACCAGCAAGAGGTACGTCGCATCCTGCTGGTGCGTCCGGCGGTGGAGGCCGGCGAGAAGCTCGGCTTCCTTCCCGGCGACCTGGCACAGAAGATCGACCCCTACCTTCGCCCCCTCTACGATGCCCTCTACGAGATGATCGGCTTCGAGCAGGTCGCCAAGCTGATCGAGCGCCAGGTGATCGAGATCGCGCCGCTGGCCTACATGCGCGGGCGCACCCTCAACAACGCTTTCATCATCCTCGACGAGAGCCAGAACACCACCCGTGAGCAGATGAAGATGTTCCTGACCCGCATCGGCTTCGGCTCGACGGCGGTGATCACCGGCGATGTCACCCAGG
>NZ_JBDNGD010000202.1:0-3829 GCF_041689495.1 Halomonas sp.
CTTGGCGCTTGGCGCTTGGCGCTTGGCGCTTGGCGCTTGGCAGAGAGTGTTCCACGTGAAACACTAGCAAGACCTTTCTCCACCAGGGCCCGCCACCAATGGCAACTTCCCAAGGACTCGTGATTCTGGACAGGGATGGTGTCATTAACCAGGACTCCGATAACTATGTGAAATCGCTGTCGGAATGGCATCCCTACCCGTCAGCCATCGACGCCATTGCTCGTTTGACCAAGGCCGGGTGGGTAGTCGCCGTCGCGACGAATCAGTCGGGCATCGCCAGGGGCTACCTGGATGTCACCGTACTGGAGTCCATGCACCGTGATCTGATCAGAAGGGTTGAAGCGGCAGGTGGGAAGATCGCGATGATCGCATCCTGCCCCCATGGCCCGGATGATCATTGCAGCTGTCGAAAGCCATTTCCGGGCATGTTTCTCGACATCCGTGACGCCCTGGGTCTCGATACACTGCAAGGAAGCTGGATGGTGGGGGACAGCCTTCGTGACCTTCAGGCAGGCGAAGCTGTGGGTTGCTATACGGTTTTGGTAAGAACCGGCAAGGGAGAGAAAACCCTCGCCGCGGGCAAAGGGCTGGAAGATGCAAACGTCTTTGAGGATCTTGCCGCGTTCGTCAGCTGGCTGCTGAATAATCCTTCACAGAATTATCCAGAGAATCATTCGCTACAATGAAGATCCCATAAGGAAACACCCCAACGCGACTGATGCACGCTGGGGTGTTTCATCTCTACTGGGGTGCTTGACGCTCAAGTATGTTTCACATGAAACAATGTCAATAGCGATTAGATATCCAGGTTGGCCACGAGCGCAAACCGCTCGATGAAATCGCGACGAGGTTCGACTTCATCACCCATGAGGGTATTGAACATCATGTCAGCTGCCACGGCATCCTCAATGGTCACACGCAACATCCGGCGTGTATCGGGATTCATGGTCGTATCCCACAGCTGGTCAGGGTTCATCTCACCCAGCCCCTTGTAACGCTGAATGGAAAGCCCCCGCTGTGCCTCGCTCATCAACCAGTCGAGCGCCTCATAAAAGGTACTTACCTCCTTCTTCCTTTCACCACGGGCAACATATGCCCCCTGTTCGAGCAGGCCCTCCAGGGTTTCGCCGAGGTCAGCGATGGCTCGATAGTCGGCGCTGGTGAAGAAATCGATGCCCCAGACATAGTCCGTGGTGACACCGTGAGCCGTGAGAATCACCGCGGGCAGAAAGAGGCCTCTTTCGGTATTTTCTTCGATCCTGAAGGTATATCGAGGTCCGCCTTCGTAGGCGACGAGATCATCCAGTTCCTTCTGCAGGTGATCGATCCATCCTTGCATGATCTGTCGATCACGCAGGCTGCTCTCACCATCCAGTCGTGCCGCATGGATGATACGACGCAGGACCGCGTTAGGATAGACACGCGACAGGCGATCGATACGTTTCATCGCATCACGATACTGATTAACCAGTGCCTCCAGACCCTCGCCGCCAATACCCGGCGCTTCCGGATTGACATGAAGTCGTGCACCATCCAGAGCGGTGGTGGTGAGATAGTCGATCATCGCCTGCTCATCCTTCAGATAGAGCTCCTGTTTACCGCGTTTGATCTTGTAGAGTGGCGGCTGTGCGATGAAGACATGTCCTCTCTCGATCAATTGCGACATCTGGCGGAAGAAGAAGGTAAGAAGTAGGGTGCGGATATGCGAGCCGTCAACGTCGGCGTCAGTCATGATGATGATCGAGTGATAGCGCAACTTGTCGGGATTGAACTCCTCGCGACCGATCCCGCAACCCAGGGCCGTGATCAGGGTTCCCACCTCGGCGGAAGACAGCATCTTGTCGAAACGGGCCTTCTCGACATTGAGGATCTTGCCCTTGAGCGGCAATATGGCCTGTGTCCGACGATCGCGACCCTGCTTGGCACTCCCGCCCGCCGAATCGCCCTCCACCAGAAAGATCTCGGAGAGGCTCGGATCCTTCTCCTGGCAATCCGCCAGTTTCCCCGGAAGCCCGGCAATGTCCAGGGCGCCCTTGCGGCGTGTCATATCCCTCGCCTTTCGGGCCGCTTCACGAGCTCGCGCTGCATCCAGCATCTTGTTGACGATGCCCTTGGCTTCATTGGGCTTTTCGATCAAGTATTCGGAGAACAGGCGACCCATCTCCTGCTCAACCGCTGTCTTGACCTCAGAGGACACCAGTTTGTCCTTGGTTTGTGAGGAAAATTTCGGGTCCGGCACCTTGACGGAAATAATCGCGGTCAGCCCCTCTCTGGCATCGTCGCCAGAGGTATTGACCTTGGATTTCTTGAGCAGGCCCTCTGCCTCGATATAGTTATTCAGGGTTCGGGTAAGCGCTGCCCGGAAACCCGCCAGGTGGGCACCACCATCACTCTGGGGAATATTGTTGGTATAGCAGAAGAGATTTTCCGTGAAGGCTTCACTCCACTGCATGGCGACTTCGACACCGATACCGTCATCTCGCTCTGCGTTGAAGTGGAATACCGGATTGATCACCGTCTTGTTGGTGTTGAGATGGTCCACGAAGGCTTTCAAGCCACCTTCATAATGGAAAACCTCTTCCTTGCCGTCACGCTCGTCGGTCAGACGGATAGCGACACCCGAGTTGAGAAACGACAGTTCTCGAAGTCGCTTCGCGAGAATATCGTAATGAAATTCGATACTTGAAAAGGTCTCTGCTGAAGGCTTGAAATGCACCTTCGTGCCTGTCTTTTCCGATTTTCCTACTACGCTCATGGGTGTCCTGGGAACCCCATGGTGATAGACCTGCTCGAATACCTGCCCTGAGCGCCAGACTGTCAGCTTCAGCTCTTCGGATAACGCATTGACGACCGAGACCCCGACACCATGCAGGCCACCCGACACCTTGTAGGAATTGTCATCGAACTTTCCCCCGGCGTGAAGCACCGTCATGATGACCTCGGCTGCGGAAACCCCTTCTTCCTCATGGAGGTCAGTGGGAACTCCTCGACCGTCATCGGTGACCGTTATGGATTCATCCGGATGGATGATCACCCTTATCTCCGTGCAGTAACCTGCCAAAGACTCATCGATGGAATTGTCCACCAGCTCGAAGACCATATGGTGGAGGCCTGTGCCATCATCCGTATCGCCGATATACATGCCGGGACGCTTGCGTACCGCATCCAGCCCCTTGAGCACCTTGATGCTCGTTGAGTCGTAAGCCTGCTCGCTCATTGACCGCTCCGTCATGAAATCTGTCTATCGAGTGGCGCCAACAGTCCTTCACCGTGGCTCGACTGTTTCACGTGAAACCTCGACACCGGGGTAGTGGCTCGCCAATTGTTTGTCAGGGCATTCGGATCCACACTGGTGATGAACACCTGGCAATGCATTCGTTCCAGCCAGTCACAGAAGGTGCTTTGGTGGGCACTGTCCAGTTCAGCCGGCAAATCATCAATCAAATAAATACAGGTGCGTCCAGTCATTGTTTCAAAAAGCGTTCCTTGCGCCAGCTTGAGGGCACTCACGACCAATTTCTGTTGGCCCCGCGAGAGAATCTCCACGGCAGGTCGTCGATGGAGACGAATGCCGAGATCTGCTCGCTGCGGTCCCTGTTGCGTGAAACCCATCCGTCTGTCGGTGTCTCGCCCCTGGTAAAGCGCTTCGGCGAGCGAACGTCGCTTGTCCCAACCCCGATAATATCGCAGCTCGAGGCCCTGAAGAGGCATAAGCCCCTGAAGTGCTAGCTCGAAAACAGGCATGAAGTCTTCTACCCAGGCTTCACGCAGCACATTCAACCGTTCTCCCCAATGAGCCAGCTCCAACTCCCAGGGCGACAGTGAAGCC
>NZ_JBDNGD010000203.1:0-10659 GCF_041689495.1 Halomonas sp.
AAACTTTTACTAAAACAATGAATGCAACCCCAGTCCGTGAGTGTTCATGAATCAGAGAATCGACCTGCTGCCAGTGGATGAGCAGCAAAACCACCATGCCAGGGAGGCAGCACGACATTCCATTTCATGGCCCGTCAACCTGGCGCCGGCGAGTGTCAGTTATCAGAGTGATGGCCATGTCCTGATCCTGGGCAATGAACACCATGCCAGGCTAGCTGCCCGTGCCCTCGAGGGTCAGGGGCCGACGTCCGTGACGCTGGTCTTCACCGAGGCCGTTGCCGAGGACGAAACGCCGCAGGATGACGATCTGCTGTCCGCCACCGCCCACCTGACCCACCATGTCCTCCTCCGGGATCAGCTGCGCCAGCTGCGAATCGAGGGCCATCTCGGCCAGTTCTCGGTGACCTTGATGAAGGACGGCACAGCCCTCGACCTGGCCAGGGCGCTGGCCGGGCTTGCGCATTTCGATGCCATTCTCGACCTGGGCCGCTCTCCCCTCCTGACCCTGGAACTGCCGCCTCCCGGCTATGTGGCCATGCCATGGACCGCCGTGGATCGTGACGATCAACTGGAAGCCTTTGCCGGTCTGGTCGGGGAGTTCGACAAGCCTCGCTACTTCCAGATCAACAAGGAGCTCTGTGCCCATTCCGCCAGTGGCAAAGTCGGCTGTACCCGCTGCCTGGATGTCTGTCCCGCCGATGCCATCACCAGTCACCAGGGGCGTATCGAATCCTGGGTGGAGATCGACCCCTTCCGTTGTCACGGCGTCGGCAGTTGCAGCAGTGCCTGTCCCACCGGCGCCATCCAGTTCCGCATGCCGGAGACACACCGCCAGCAGGAAACGCTCCTGGCCTGGTTGGAGGCGTACCGCAAGGCCGCTGGAACGGCGCCGGTAGTGCGTTTCGGCGAAGCCGAAGACCTCTCCGGGGAAGGCGACACCCCCGGGCATGTCCTGGACGTCCCCCTGCAGGAACTGGGCGCTGCCGGCCATGACCAGTGGCTGACGGCCCTAGCCGGCGGTGCCGCCCAGGTCCGTGTCCAGTGTCATCCGGGCATGCCCGAGCGGTTGACTGACTTCATCGACGACCAACTGACCCAGGCATGGGGCCTGCTCCGGGCCCTGGGGCATTGCCCATCACGGATTCAGCGACTCGATGCCGGCGATACCGGCGCCCGGGATGCCCTGCCCTCCGAGGCGCCGCTGACCGACGAAGCGCTGACCTTCGGCTCCACCAACAAACGCGAGCGTCTCAATATCGTCCTGGATCGGTTGAGCCGGCTCGGCGAGCCCGATGGTCAACGCCATGGGCTTGGCGGGAATGCTGCCTATGGCAACATCGACGTCGATCAGAACGCCTGTACCCTCTGTTTGGCCTGTGTAACCAACTGCCCTACCCCGGCTCTCGCCGCCGGTGAAGACAGCCCATTGCTCAGCTTTCGCGAGGCCGATTGTGTCCAGTGTGGGCTCTGTGCCCAGTCCTGTCCCGAGGATGCCATCCGCCTGATGCCCGGCTTCCTGGCCGATGCGGCCCGTAGCGAACGTCGCGTCTGCCACGAGGAAGCGCCCTTCGAGTGCATTCGCTGCGGCAAACCCTTTGCAACTGTCAGCACCGTCGAATCCATCAAGACCAAGCTGGCGGATCATCCCTACTTCTCCGGTGACGCCATGGCCAGGTTGGAGATGTGCGAGGACTGCCGGGTGAAGGATATCTGGCATGAAATGGCCCGCAACCCCGACGCACAACTCAAGGTATGAGCGCCATGTCGCAAGTGTCCACTGAACCCCACACTCCCCGCCAGGAGCTCAGCGATACCGATGCCCTGAGGGCCGATGTCTATCGGCTCGTGGCCGATCTCTTGCGGGAGCCGCCGGACCAGGCCTTACTGGACTGGCTGGCCGGACTTCAGATCGAACAGGATGGCGGCGTGTTGGCGGAACGCTGGGCGGCGCTGGCGAGCGCTGCCGCGCAGGCAACTCCCGAGGAATTGTCCCGCGCGCATTTTCGGCATCTGGTTGGTGTGGTGGAGGGCGATGTCGTTCCCTATGCCTCCTGGTATCTCAACGGTGAGCTCATGGATAACGCCCTGGTCGCGCTTCGTCGTGATCTCAAGGTACTCGGCTTCCAGCGAGCCGATCATACCAATGATCCCGAGGATCACCTGCTTGCCTTGTGTGAAGTGATGGCGATGCTCATCGAAAGCCGTTCCTTCAATGAACCCCGTTTCTTCATGTCCCATCTCGCGCCCTGGGCCGTCGACTGCCTGGCGGATCTGGGACGCGTCGAGTACGCTTTCTATGCTAGTGTCGGTCGGCTTGGTGCGGCCTTCATGGAAAGCGAGAAGTCCCGTCTCGAAAGCGAGGCGAATCGTGACCCCGTGAGGATCGTTGAACCCTGACCCCGAAAACCAAACCGACTGTGGTGCAATAACCACAAATAGAGGCCCATCGACGGCCACTGCACGATCGAGGAGAGAACCATGAACAAGACTCGCAATCCGGAGCGGCGCCGCTTCCTCAAGACCCTGGGTGTGGGTACGGCAGCCGCCGGTGCGGCAGCCGCCGTCGGACACGTCACCCTGGCACAGGCCGAGCCAAAGGAGACGACGGCCAAGGCGCCAGAGCAGTCCATTCAGTACCGGGAAACCGACCACATTCGTGCCTTCTACGCCACCCTGCGTGACTGACGGCCTCTCAGCCAGGAGATCGAAACCATGCGTTTGAATCGCAAATCCGATACCCCCAAGGCCTCTGGGCTGGGTATAAACCGCCGTCAGTTCCTGAAGCGCAGCGGTGCCGCCACCGGTGGCCTGGCGGCTGCCGGCTTCATGGGCGCGCCGATGATGCGGCGCGCCGAGGCCGAGGGCAAGACCACCCCGGTTCTCGATTCACCCATCGAGGTGAAGCGTACCATCTGCTCACACTGCTCGGTGGGCTGCGGTGTCTATGCCGAGGTTCAGGAAGGCATCTGGACCAAGCAGGAGCCGGCCTTCGACCATCCCTTCAACCATGGCGCACACTGTGCCAAGGGCGCCTCTCTGCGTCAGCACGGGCATTCCACCAAGCGCCTCAAGTATCCCATGAAGCTGGTGGGTGGCGAATGGCAGCGCCTGAGCTGGGAAGACGCCATCGAAGAGATCGGCGGCAAGGTGCTTGAACTGACTGAGCAGCACGGCCCTGACAGCATCTATTGGCTGGGCTCGGCCAAGTTCAACAACGAACAGGCCTACCTGATGCGCAAGTTTGCCGCTCTGGCCGGTACCAACAATACCGACCACCAGGCACGCATCTGCCACTCCACCACGGTCGCTGGTGTGGCCAACACCTGGGGTTACGGGGCGATGACCAACTCGCTCAATGACATCCAGAACAGCAAGTCGATCATGTTCATCGGCTCCAATCCCGCCGAAGCCCATCCTGTGGCCATGCAGCATATCCTCCTGGCCAAGGAGAAGAACAACGCCAACATCATTGTGGTGGATCCGCGGTTCACTCGCACCGCCGCCAAGGCCAACAGCTATGTGCGGATTCGCCCCGGCTCTGATGTGGCCTTCATCTGGGGCCTCTTGTGGCATATCTTCGAGAACGGATGGGAGGATCAGGAGTACATTGACCAGCGCGTCTATGCCATGGACGAGGTGCGCGAGGAAGTCGCCAATTTCCCCCCCGAGGTGGTCGAGAACATCACCGGTGTGCCGGAAGACCAGATGCGCGATACCGCGCGGAGGATCTCCGAGAATCGTCCCGGCTGCGTGGTCTGGTGCATGGGTGGTACCCAGCACACCACGGGCAACAACAATACCCGTGCCTACTGCATCCTCGAGCTGGCGCTGGGCAATATCGGCAAGTCCGGCGGCGGTGCCAACATCTTCCGTGGGCACGACAACGTCCAGGGCGCGACCGACCTGGGGCTGATGTCTCACTCGCTACCGGGTTACTACGGTCTGGCCGAGGGGGCCTGGCGGCATTGGGCCAGGGTCTGGGACCTGGATTACGACTGGCTGGAGAGTCGCTTCGATCCGGCGGAGTATACCGACGGCAAGCCGATGTTCAGCAGCGGCATCACGGTATCGCGCTGGATCGACGGCGTTCTCGAGGAAGAAGAGGCCATCTCTCAGCGGACACGGCTCAAGGCGATGTTCTACTGGGGTCACGCGGTCAACTCCCAGACCCGTGGTCCGGAAATGCGCCAGGCCATGAAGCAGCTCGAAATGATGGTCATCGTCGACCCCTATCCCACCGTGGCGGGTGTCATGCACGATCGCCAGGACGGTGTCTACCTGCTGCCGGCAGCTACACAGTTCGAAACCTACGGCAGCGTCACGGCCACCAACCGCGCCCTGCAGTGGCGTGACAGGGTCATCGAGCCGCTGTTCGAGGCCAAGCCGGATCACGAGATCATGTACCTGCTCGCCAGGAAGCTCGGATTCGGTGACGAACTGGTCAAGAACTATGAGATGAACGGTACCGAGCCGCTGATTGAGGACATCACCCGGGAATTCAATGCCGGCATGTGGACCGTGGGTTATACAGGTCAGAGCCCCGAACGCCTCAAGCTCCATCAGCAGAACTGGCACACCTTCAACTTCAACACCACTCTGGCCGAGGGTGGACCGGCCGACGGCGACTACTATGGCCTGCCCTGGCCCTGCTGGGGGACTGCCGAAATGGGTCATCCCGGTACGCCGCTGCTCTACGACACCAGCAAGAGGGTGTCCGAAGGTGGCCTGACCTTCCGAGCCCGTTTCGGTATCGAGCGCAACGGCGAGAACCTTCTGGCCGATGGTTCCTACAGTCTCGATTCCGAGATCGAGGATGGCTATCCGGAATTCACCGCTCAGATGCTCAAGGACCTGGGCTGGTGGGATGATCTCACCGACGCCGAGAAGACCGAGGCCGAGGGCAAGAACTGGAAGACGGACCTGTCAGGCGGTATCCAGCGAGTGGCTATCGCCCACGAGTGCGCGCCCTTCGGCAACGCCAAGGCGCGCTGCAACGTCTGGACCTTCCCGGATCCGATCCCCAAGCATCGCGAGCCGCTTTACACCAGCCGGCGCGATCTGGTGGCGAACTACCCGACCTGGGACGACGTGACCTCGCACTACCGTCTGCCGACGCTTTACAAGTCGATTCAGGAGAATGATGTCACCGGTAAATACCCGACGATCCTGACCTCCGGACGCCTAGTCGAGTATGAAGGTGGCGGCGAAGAAACTCGCTCGATGTCCTGGCTTGCCGAACTTCAGCAGGAGATGTTCGTCGAGATCAATCCGGCACTGGCCAATGACCTGGGTATCGCCGAGGGCGACATGGTCTGGGTCGAGGGTGCCGAGGGCGGCCGAGTCCGCGTCAAGGCATTGGTGACCAATCGGGTGGCTCGCGAAGTGGTCTTCATGCCCTTCCACTTCGGCGGCATGTTCCAGGGTGAAAACCTGCATGATCGTTACCCGGAAGGAACGGCACCCTACGTGCTCGGTGAGGCGGCCAACACCGCTACCACCTATGGATACGACAGCGTGACGCAGATGCAGGAAACCAAGTGCACGCTCTGCCGCATCGAGAAGGCCAGCTGAGGCCCGAAACCACTTGATCACCCGGGGACGCCGATCCCCGGGCCAGGGAGAACAACATGGCCACAATGAAATTCATGTGCGACGCGGAACGCTGCATCGAGTGCAACAGCTGCGTCACGGCTTGCAAGAACGCCAATGAAGTCGAATGGGGCGTCCAGCGCCGTCGCGTGGTGACCATCGACGACGGGGAGCCTACCGAGGTCTCGATCTCGGTGGCCTGCATGCACTGCGACGATGCACCCTGCATCGCCGTCTGCCCGACCGAGACCCTCTACCAGCGCGATGACGGCATCGTGCTCCACGACAAGGATCTCTGTATCGGCTGCGGCTACTGTCTTTATGCCTGCCCCTTCGGCGCACCGCAGTTTCCCAAGCAGAATGCCTTCGGTGAGCGCGGCAAGATGGACAAGTGCACTTTCTGTGCCGGCGGCCCGGCGGAAACCAAGGAGGAGGAATACCAGAAGTACGGGGCCAACCGGATCGCCGAGGGCAAGCTGCCGCTCTGTGCCGAGATGTGCTCCACCAAGGCTCTGCTCGCCGGCGATGCCCAGGAAGTGGCGGACATCTTCCGTCAGCGGGTCGTCCAGCGTGGTCACAAGGATGGCGGCTGGTCAGGCAATCCCAGGGCCGATGCCGATTCACTGGCCTATGACGCCACCCAACAGGGGTAAGGAGGTCATGTCATGAAACTTTCCAAAACCTGGTCGACCCTGTGGCGCATGGGTCTGTTGGCCCTGGCGCTGGTCGTCGGGCTGGGGCTGGGCCAGCAGGCACTGGCCCAGGCCGATCCCGACCGCGAGATCGCCACGGCGGTGCCGACGATCGATGCCGATGCCTGGCGTCAGATTCGCAGCGGGGAAACCGGTCCCAACTACCGGGATTCCCGCTTCGACAGCAACTACAACCTGATCAACGCCAGTGGTGAGTCATGGCGACAACTGCGCAACCGTTGGGTCTCCCCCTTCGGCCTGATCGCCGTTGGCGGCATGCTGGGCCTGATCGTGCTGTTCTACCTGATTGTCGGAAGCAAGAAGCTCGATGAACCTCGGACTGGCCGCAAGCTGCTGCGTTGGTCCCTGGTGGTCAGGTCCCTGCACTGGACGGTGGCCACCCTGTTCATCCTGCTGGCACTCACCGGGCTCAACCTCTCCTATGGCAATGCCGTCTTCCGTCCGCTGTTCGGTGACGGCTTCTGGGCGGCGATGATGTCCGGCACCAAGCTGATCCACAACTACCTGGGTCCCATTTTCGGCGTCCTGTTGGTAATCCTGCTGCTGCGCCTGCTGCACCACAACTGGCCCAAGAAACATGACCTGGTGTGGTTCAAGAAAGGGGGTGGCCTGGTGGGCAAGGGCCACGTCGACGCGGGCTTTGCCAATGGCGGCGAGAAGGTCTGGTTCTGGCTGCTGGCCACAGCGGGTATCGCTGTGGTTGCCAGCGGTTTCGTCCTGGACTTCCCGAACTATGGTCAGTCCCGTGACACCATGCAGTGGGCCAACATCATTCATGCCATCGGTGCGCTGGGACTCACCGCCGTCGCCCTGAGCCACATCTACATCGGCACCATCGGTACGGAGGGCTCTATCGAGGGCATGGCCACCGGCTATGTGGACGAGACCTGGGCCAAGGAACACCACAACCTCTGGTACGAAGGGGTCAAGGATCAGGCGATTCCGGAAGCGGACCTCGCCGCCCAGCGGGGAGCTGCCCATGGAGGCGATGAACCCGCCCCACGCTCGGGTTGATATCCTGTCGCACCCTGCCTTCGACACCGCCTACGGGCGGTGTCTTTTGTTATGCTTGACCGAATCCACCGAACAGGACACCGAAACCATGCGAGATTTTGACGACGCCACCCGTACCGAGATCGAGGCGGCCGCCTTTCGTCGACTGCTCGATCACCTCGACGAGCACAAGGAGGTGCAGAACATCGACCTGATGAACCTGGCGGATTTCTGCCGCAACTGTCTCTCGAAATGGCTGGTCAATGCCGCCCAGGAACGTGGCACCGAGCTCGATTACGAAACGGCGCGAGACTATGTGTATGGCATGCCCTATGCCAAGTGGAAGGCGAACTACCAGCAGGATGCCACTCCTGAGCAACTGGCCGCCATGCAGGCACGCCAGGCTCGCAAACAATCTGAAGGCAAGAACCCATGATTCCCCTCGATGTCGCGGTATTGACCATCTCAGACACTCGCAACGAGGAAACCGATCGCAGCGGCCAGAGCCTGGTCGCTGGGTTGACCGAGGCCGGCCATCGACTGGCGGACAAGCAGATCGTCATCGACGACGTCTACCGTATCCGTGCCGTGGTCGCGGCCTGGATCGCCGATCCCGAGGTGCAAGTCATCCTGACCACCGGTGGTACCGGCTTCACGGGCCGCGACTCCACCCCCGAGGCGGTTTCTGTTCTTCTGGACAAGGAGATCCAGGGGTTCGGCGAGCTGTTTCGTCAACTTTCCTGGCAAGAAATCGGCAGTTCCACCATCCAGAGTCGCAGTCTGGGCGGCTTTTCCAATGGCACCGTGATCTTCTGCCTGCCGGGATCCACCGGTGCCTGCAAGACCGCCTGGAAGGGCATTCTTCTGGAGCAGCTGGACAGTCGTCACCAGCCATGCAACTTCGCCAATCTGGTAATTCCGGGGAGAGGTCAGCATGGTTAAGGGAACCAAAGGTCGTCACAAGCCATGCGACTCTTCATACCTTCTGGCCAATCTAGTAATTCCCGGGAGAGGTCAGCATGGCTGAGCTGAAGCCCGTGGAGGAAGCGCTGGAGGCACTGCTCGCCGGTGTCACGCCGTTACCCTGCGAGACCCTGTGCCTGGAGTCCGCCGCGGGCAGAATCCTCGGCCGGGAGCTCACCGCCCGCCTGGATGTACCGCCCTTCGACAACAGCGCCATGGACGGCTACGCACTGGCGCATGATGATGCCGGCCAGTGGCGGCTCATCAGCCAACGCATCACGGCCGGAACGCCCGCTCGCCCACTCCAGCCCGGCACCTGTGCCCGGATATTTACTGGAGGCGAGATCCCGCCTGGCGCCGATTGCGTGGTGATGCAGGAAAGGGTCAGAGTGGACGGTGAGCAGGCCCTGATACCCGACGCCATTCCCGCCGGCGACAACGTCCGCCGCCGTGGCCGCGATGTCACCAGCGGAGAGCCCTTGTTGATGGCTGGCGAACGCCTCGAGGCCGCCGCCCTGGGTCACTTGGCCGGTCAGGGGTTCACCGAGGTAGCGGTACGCCGTCGTCCCCGTGTGGCCCTGCTTTCCACCGGTGACGAGATCGTCGATCCGGGTCGGCCACTGAAGGCCGGACAGCTCTACAATTCCAACCGCCCGATGCTCCGGCGTCTGCTCGAACGCTTTGGTGGTGAGGTGGTATGGACGCCCTCGGTGCCCGACAGCCGCGAAGCCACGCTGCGTCTGCTGGCAGAGGCAAGCGAGCGTGCCGATGTCGTTGTCAGCACCGGAGGCGTCAGCGTGGGCGAGGAGGATCACGTCAAGGCGGCCCTGGAATCTCTGGGCCGACTGGACCTCTGGCGCCTTGCCATTCGTCCCGGCAAGCCCCTGGCACTGGGTCGCCTGCCCCGGAAGGATCTCAGTGAGGTCCGCTTCATCGGCCTGCCCGGCAATCCCGTTTCCAGCTTCGTCGGCGCCTGGCTGTTCCTGCGACCCCTGATGGGGGCCTTGCTGGGGTGTCCCGCCCTTGCCACCCTCCCCCGGCTCTCGGCCATCGCGGACTTCGAGACCGAGACCGGCCCGAGGCGTCACTACATGCGCGTAGCCCTGGCATTCGGCGAACAAGGGATCAAGGCCCACGCCTTCCGTGATCAGAATTCCAGTGTTCTTTCCTCCTGCATCAGTGCCGATGCCCTGGCGGAGATTCCTGCTGACTCGCGGATCTGCCGCGGCGATATCATTGACTGCCTCTGGTTGCGGAGTGACTGAAGGTGTTCAGCCTCAGCCAGGGATCGCCAACTCTGCCTTCAGTGATGGCCAGAGATCGTCGAAATCATCTGCCAGAGCGGGATAATCCGCTTCCAGCCAGGGAATCAGTTCCGCGAGACGATTGGGGCCGCTGAGGCGACAGCCAATGCCGCTGATGGCCCGGCAGGTGAAGGCGAAGTCCGCATAGCGATGCAGCCAGTCCTGCTCCAGCAGGACCGGCATCATGGCTTCCAGTCGAGCGGGTGCCGGGCAGAGAGGTCACTGCCCTTGACCCCATCGGCGATCAGGTTTCCATAGAGGAAGTCGTCACTTCCCTTGCGGGCCAGCCAGGCATGGGCCAGGAAATTCATGTCAGAGACAGTTCGCCGGCTTGGGAAGACCCGCGAGCCGGGCTCCTATCCTTGCCGGGCTACCGGGAAAGAGGCGCATCAGGTGAATGGAGCGGGCCTTGTCGGCCCCGAGTGCCAGGGCAACGGCCTTCACGAGGGGCCGCATGGCCGGAGCCATCTCGTAACGTGCATAGAAGGAGCGAAGCACTTCGATTACCTCCCAGTGCGCCTCCGTCAGGGTGAGTCCCTCCTCCTGAGCCAGGACCTCGGCGATGGCGGGAGACCAATCATTGAGGTCCACAAGGTGTCCCTCTGGATCCAGGGCAATCTCGTGACCCTGCGCCGCGATATAACGTGACACTGTGGTGGTCGGCATCAGTACCAGGTCACCGTATTGTCTGCCTCCTCGGTCAGGAGGACGAAGCCATCCACATCCACGATCTGTACCGAGGGATCACACTGCCCTTCCAGGCCCCGTGCCACCAGGTCCTCACGCAGAGCAAAGAGACGACCTTCCAGGCCCGTGAAGTAGCGCATCAACTTCGGAAGGGCCCCCTGGACGGCGTCTTCGACCAGAAGCAGACGGTCATCGGGACCCATTGCCGCCAGCGTCTGCTGATAGACACGACTGGTGGCTGGAGAGCGATTCAAGGTGTGCAGGTACATGGATTCCTCTGTGACAAGGCGACGTTCACGCCCTGGGTCGTCTCAAAAGACCAGAACCAGGCGATGGCTTTCCGGCTCGAGGGCGATTGACGCCTGGGGGATGGCGGTCGCCTTGAGCATCAGGTCGTCTTCGACAAGACC
>NZ_JBDNGD010000204.1:0-1367 GCF_041689495.1 Halomonas sp.
GGGTGGACACCGCCGACGACCTGGCCCGTGTGCGTGAATTTCTCCATGGTCAGGCAGGAGATCAATGATGCGAGTGCTGTTCGTGTGTCTGGGCAATATCTGCCGGTCGCCCACCGCCGAGGGTGTCTTCCGTCGCCTGCTCGAGGAACGCGGCCTCGACGACAGGGTGCAGGTGGATTCCTGCGGGATCGGTGACTGGCACCTTGGCAAGGCGCCGGATGACCGTGCCCGGCAGGCAGCTGAGCGTCGTGGCATCGATATCTCGGCGCTGCGAGCCCGTCAGTTGGCCGATACCGATTTCCACCGCTTCGATTACCTGCTGGCGATGGATCACGATAATCTGGCGGTCCTGCGGTCACGAGCCCCGCAGGACGTCGTTGGCCACCTGGGGCTCTTCCTGGGCTTCGCGGGTCTGGACGGCCGCGCCGTCCCCGATCCCTATTACGGGGGTGACCAGGGGTTCGAGGAGGTGCTCGACCTGGTCGAGATCGCCTCCCGGGGCTTGCTCGATGACATCCTTGGCCGCCTGGAAGCCGCCTCTTGAGCCTGACGATCGTCGCAGACAAGGACCTGTCGAGCGCCAATACTCTGGGTCTGCCCTGCGTGGCCGAGCGCTTTGCCGTTGCCGAAAATCATGATGCCCTTGGCGAGGCCATTCGTCGGGCCGCTGATCACGGCTGGTCGCTGACGCTGCTGGGCGGGGGAAGCAATCTCATCCTGCCCGATAACCTGACCGGCCTCGTCCTCCAGCCGGCGATGAATGCCTGGTGGCTGGAGGAAAGGGGAGAGGAGCGCCTGGTGCATGTCGAGGCAGGGATGGTATGGCATGACCTGGTGATGACCCTGGCGTCTCGCGGGCTCTGGGGCATCGAGAATCTGGCGTTGATTCCCGGCCATTGCGGTGCCGCCCCGATCCAGAATATCGGCGCCTATGGTGTCGAGTTGGGTGATGTCCTCGAGTCCGTGCACCTGATGTATCTCGACGATGGCCGCGAGGCGGTCTTTTCTGCCGCCGACTGCCGCTTCGGCTATCGGGACAGTATCTTCAAGACAAACCTGGACGCCCGGGTGGTGATCACTCGATTGGCGCTTCGCCTGTCCCGTTTACCGCAACCCCGGCTTGGCTATGGTGACCTGGCGAGCCGTGTCGGTTCCGATCCCACGGCGCTGGAGGTGGCAGAGGCGGTCTGTGCCATCCGCCGCGAGAAACTGCCCGATCCCGCTGTACTGAACAATGCAGGGAGCTTCTTCAAGAATCCCCTGGTGGATGCGATAACGGCAGGTGAATTGCTGGCCGATAATCCCGATCTTCCGCATTTCCCGCGAGCCGATGGCAGGGTGAAACTGGCGGCCGGTTGGCTCATCGA
>NZ_JBDNGD010000205.1:0-6337 GCF_041689495.1 Halomonas sp.
ACGGGTAGAATGAGCAATTCCTTTCATTGACCGCCCTGGCCTCCATGACCGCTACACCAAAGCTTCTCGCGCAGGCCGACCGTCAATGCCAGCGAAGTGGTGTTCGTTTCACCCCGATTCGCCGTCGGGTTCTGGAATTGATCGCGGATACTACCGGGGGGCTCAAGGCCTATGAGTTGCTCGATCTCCTGGCAACGGAGCATGCTGCGGCGCGACCACCGACCGTCTACCGCGCACTGGAATTCCTCATCGATCAGGGGCTGGTGCACCGAATTGAATCACTGAATGCCTATGTCGCCTGCCCCTGTCCGGATCATGTGCATGGCTTTCAATTGTTGATCTGTCGACGTTGCGGGAGGGTCGAGGAACTGCATCTGGAAGAGATTTCGGATCAGTTGTCGCAACAGGCGCGAGAGCTGGGTTTCCGGGTAGAGCGACAGACCATCGAGTTGCTGGGTCACTGCGAGACCTGCCTGCCATCGGCCGAGGGTAACGTTCGGAGTCCTCATGAGTGATCTCTTCAAACGCCTGGAAAAGGCCGGTGCCAACAGCCGTTATCCCCTTGCCGAGATTCTTGACGCCGCGGGTTTCAATGCCGATGGCCTGATCCCTGCCATCGCCCAGCAGCACGACAGCGGCGACGTATTGATGATGGCCTGGATGAATCGCGAGGCCCTGGAAGAGACGCTTTCCACCGGCCGGGTCTGCTACTGGTCGCGATCACGCGGCAAATTGTGGCGCAAGGGCGAGACTTCGGGCCAGCAACAGCATCTCGTCAGTGCGGCCCTCGACTGCGACGGGGACACCCTGTTGATGCAGGTCGATCAGACCGGTCCGGCATGCCACAGCGGTCGGCGCAGCTGTTTCTATGTTGCTCTGGAAAGCAACCAGGCGCGTATCAAAAGCGACCCCATCATCGATCCGGACAGCCTCTATGCGACTGCCGACCGCTCTCACTGAAGGCGCTCGATGAGGTCCACTGGCCCCCTGCTCCGCCGTTTGCTTGGCGGTCTTTCCCGCCTGACGGCTCTAGCCATGATCGGGCTGGTCAGTCTCTATCAGGTCGTGATCAGTCCCTTTCTCGGTCAGCGTTGTCGCTACTGGCCGAGCTGTTCGAGCTACACCAGGGAAGCCATCGAGGTGCATGGGCCGCTCAGGGGTGCCGGAATGGGCGTGAAGCGTATCCTGCGCTGCCATCCCGGTTGCGAGGGCGGGATCGATCCGGTTCCAGGTGGCCCCAGCGAGGCCCTGTGCCGGGAAGACCCTGAACTGGATGACGACTTTCGCGTCAGACCGCAGGCCACGGATCGCTAGCGCTCAGGCGGCTTCCTGCTCGGCGACTTCGTAGATGCGCTTGAGCATGGCACTCAAGCCATTGCTGCGCGTAGGCGAGAGATGCTTGTCGAGGCCCAGGTCGGTCATGAAATGCGGGCTGGTGGAACGAATCTGTTCAACCGGACGGTCGTTGTAGATGCGCATCAGCACCGCAATCAATCCCGAGACGATGGCGGCATCCGAGACGGCATCGAAATGAAGGGTGTCGCCCTGGCACTGATGGCGCATCCAGACATTCGACTGGCATCCCTTGATCTTGAGCTCATCCACCTTCCATTCCTCCGGAAAGCTCGGCAGCTGCTTGCCCATGTCGATGATGTACTGGTATCGGTCCATCCAGTTGTCGAAGATCTCGAAATCCTCGAGCAGCTCCTGCTGAGCCTGTTCTGCGGTACTCTCGGCGCTCATGGGGATTACCGGTAGTAGGCGTTGGTGGTGTCGCTGTGGTCGGTGACATCGCGAATGCCGGCCAGTTTGGGAATGCGTTCTATCAGGGTCCTCTCCACGCCATCCTTGAGGGTGATGTCCACCGCCGCGCATCCCTGGCAACCGCCGCCGAAGGACAGTACGGCAACCTGGTCCTCGGTGAGCTGGACGAGCTTGACCTCGCCGCCATGGGACGCCAGGCCGGGGTTGATCTCGCTGTAAAGGACATAATTGACGCGGTCCTCCATGGGGCTGTCGGCATTGACCTTGGGCATCTTGGCATTGGGTGCCTTGATGGTCAGCTGGCCACCCATGCGATCGGCGTTGAAGTCGACCACCGCCTCCTCGAGAAAGGCCAGGCTGTTCTTGTCCAGATAGACACGGATTTTCTCGAGCTCCAGCAGGTCGTCGCTGGGCTCTTCCTCGCCGGGACGGCAATAGGCCAGGCATGTCTCGGCATAGGGAGTGCCGGGCTGGGTGATGAAGATGCGAATGGCAATTCCCTCGACGTTCTGCTTTTCCAGCAGTTCGGTAAGGTAATCCTGGGCGCTGTCGGTGATCTGGATGTTCTCGCTCATGAGAGCCTCGCTGTTCGTGTCTGCGCGCGGCAGGTCATCGTCTCGGACGAATCACCCACCGCGAGCCATGAATGTCACGTCCCTATGTTAAGCCAGTCGAGAGGGTGAGACAATCCCGAGTGGATTACTGGGTTTTTGTAGGTTGTGCCCTGCCCCGGCCGCCAGACTTTTGCTAAGATTGTGCGCCATTCCGATTGCTTACCCCGAGATTCACTCGGCAATGGCAAGACGGTATACCCTCGAGATTTCGCTGGAGAGACCCCCGACCCATGGCTGCCCCCCCTTCTGCCCTGACCGCTACCCTGACCGAACGCCTTGCCGAGCGCATTCTGATGCTCGACGGCGGTATGGGCACGATGCTGCAGAATGCCTCGCTCTCCGAGCAGGAATTCCGGGGTGAGCGCTTCACCGACTGGCCGTCCGATCTCAAGGGTAACAATGATCTTCTGGCCCTCACCTGCCCCGACCTGGTGGTCCGTATCCATCGGGACTACCTCGAGGCAGGCGCCGACATCGTCGAGACCAACACCTTCAATAGTACCCGCCTCTCCCAGTCCGATTACGGCATGCAGGACCTGGTACCGGAACTCAATCGGGAAGCCGCGCGCCTGGCTCGCCAGGTCTGTGACGCCGTAGCCCAGGAGACCGGGGTGCCGCGTTACGTGGCCGGCGTACTGGGACCAACGTCGCGTACCGCCTCGCTGTCGCCGGACGTCAACGATCCGGCCATGCGCAATGTCACCTTCGACCAGCTTCGCGATAACTATTACGAGGCCGCCGAAGCGCTGATCGAGGGCGGTACGGACCTGATCCTCATCGAGACCATCTTCGACACCCTCAATGCCAAGGCAGCCATCTTCGCCCTGGAACTCCTCTTCGACACCCGCGGCGAGCGCTTGCCGGTGATGATCTCCGGTACCATCACCGATGCCTCGGGGCGTACCCTGTCCGGTCAGGTCACCGAGGCCTTCTGGAGCTCGGTGCGTCATGCCAAACCCTTTTCCATAGGCCTCAACTGCGCACTCGGGGCCGCGGAACTGAGACCCTATCTCGAGGAACTCTCTACCAAGGCGGATACCTTTGTCTCCGCCCACCCCAACGCCGGGCTACCCAATGAGTTCGGCGAATACGACCAGACCCCCGAGGAGATGACCGCCATCGTGGCCGAGTTCGCCGAGAGCGGCCTGGTCAATATCATCGGTGGCTGTTGCGGCTCCACCCCCGAGCACATCGCCGCCATCCATGCGGCCATCCAGGGCGTGACGCCTCGCCAGGTGCCGGTGCGTCCGAGGGCCTGTCGTCTGTCCGGACTGGAACCCTTCAACATCGAGGCCGACTCCCTGTTCGTCAACGTCGGTGAGCGCACCAACGTCACCGGCTCGGCACGCTTCAAGCGCCTGATTGTCGACGAGGACTTCACCACCGCCCTGGAAGTGGCCCTGGAACAGGTGGAAAACGGCGCCCAGGTCATCGACATCAACATGGACGAGGGGATGCTCGAGTCCCAGGAGGCCATGGAGCGCTTCCTGAACCTGATCGCCGGGGAGCCCGACATCTCCCGGGTGCCGATCATGATCGACTCCTCCAAGTGGGAGATCATCGAGGCGGGTCTGAAGTGCGTCCAGGGCAAGTCCATCGTCAACTCCATCTCGATGAAGGAAGGCGAGGACGCCTTCCGCGAGCAGGCCACCGCCTGCCGGCGGTACGGCGCCGCCGTCATCGTCATGGCCTTCGATGAGCAGGGCCAGGCCGATACCTTCGCCCGCAAGACCGGGATCTGCCAGCGTGCCTATCGGATCCTGGTCGATGAGCTGGACTTCCCGCCGGAAGACATCATCTTCGACCCAAATATCTTCGCCATCGGCACCGGCATCGAGGAGCACAACAACTACGCCGTGGACTTCATCGAGGCCACCCGCTGGATCCGTGAGCGCCTGCCCCATGCCCTGATCTCGGGCGGCGTGTCCAATGTCTCCTTCTCCTTCCGCGGCAACAACCCGGTGCGCGAGGCCATCCACTCGGCGTTTCTCTACCACGCGATCCGCGCGGGGATGACCATGGGTATCGTCAACGCCGGTCAGTTGGCTGTCTATGACGACCTGCCGACGGAGCTGCGCGAGGCGGTGGAGGACGTGGTCCTCAATCGCCGCAGCGACGCCACCGAGCGTTTGCTGGACCTCGCCGACAAGTACCAGGGTGACGGCAGTACGGGTGCCAGGAAGGAGGATCTGGAATGGCGAAGCTGGGAGGTCGAGAAGCGCATCGAGCATGCACTGATCAAGGGGATCACCGCCCATATCGAGTCGGATACCGAGCTCGCTCGAAAGCGTGCCGAACGCCCCATCGAGGTCATCGAAGGGCCCCTGATGGACGGCATGAACGTGGTCGGCGACCTCTTCGGCGCCGGCAAGATGTTCCTGCCCCAGGTAGTCAAGTCGGCACGGGTAATGAAACAGGCCGTGGCCTACCTGATCCCCTATATCGAGGCAGAGAAGTCCGAGCAGACTCGAGCCAAGGGTCGAATCGTCATGGCCACGGTCAAGGGGGATGTCCATGACATCGGCAAGAACATCGTCGGCGTGGTGCTCCAGTGCAACAACTATGAGGTCATCGACCTGGGCGTGATGGTGTCTGCCGAACGGATCCTGCAGACGGCGAAGAACGAGAACGCCGATATCATCGGTCTTTCCGGCCTGATCACACCCTCGCTTGACGAGATGGTGCATGTGGCAAGGGAAATGCAGCGTCAGGGCTTCACCCTGCCGCTGATGATCGGCGGCGCCACCACCTCCAAGGCCCATACCGCCGTCAAGATCGAGCCGGGGTACGCGCATCCGGTCATCTATGTCGCGGATGCGTCCCGGGCGGTGGGGGTGGCCGGCAAGCTGCTCTCCCCCGGCCTCAAGGACGCCTATGTGGCCGATATTCGTACCGAGTACGAGGCGGTCCGCGAGCGCAATGCCAAGCGCCGTCCCAAGGCGGCGAACCTGAGCTATGCCGAGGCGCGCAAGAGAAACCCCGACATGGGCTGGCAGGACTATACCCCGCCTCGCCCAAGGGTTCTCGGCCTCAAGGTCTTCGATGACTATGACCTCGAGGAACTCGTCGACCAGATCGACTGGACCCCCTTCTTCATGAGTTGGCAGTTGTCCGGCAAGTACCCGAAGATTTTCGACGATGCCAAGGTCGGTGAGGCGGCGCGCAGCCTCTTCACCGATGCCCAGGCAATGCTGCGCAAGCTGATCGACGAAAGGCGAATCCAGGCCCGTGGCGTGATCGGTCTCTGGCCCGCCAACAGCGTCGACGATGACATGGTCGAGGTCTATACCGACGAGTCGCGTACCCAGGTCCTCGAGCGGCTGCATCATATCCGGCAGCAGACCAACAGGAATCGGGATGGAGTCTGCTACAGCCTGGCCGACTTCATCGCCCCCAAGGCTACCGGCAAGCCCGACTGGATCGGCGGCTTCGCCGTCACGGCCGGCCATGGCGTCGAGGCGCTGGCGGAGGAGTACAAGGCTGCCGGCGACGACTACAATGCCATCCTGGTCCAGTCACTCACCGACCGGATGGCCGAAGCTTTCGCCGAGCGCATGCACGAGCGGGTCCGCAAGGAATTCTGGGGCTATGTGCCGGATGAGGCGCTGGACAACCATGACCTTATCGCCGAGAAGTATCAGGGTATCCGCCCGGCCCCGGGCTATCCGGCCTGCCCGGATCACACCGAGAAAGCGACGCTCTTTCGACTGCTGGATGCCGAGACCAACAGTGGCCTGACACTCACCGAGAACTTCGCCATGTGGCCGGCGGCGGCGGTGGCCGGCTGGTACTTCTCCCATCCTCGCTCGAAGTACTTCGCCACCGGCAAGATCACACGCGACCAGGTCGAGGTGATCGCCGAGCACAAGGCCATGCCGACTGGTGAACTGGAACGCTGGCTCTCCCCCGTCCTCTCCTATGACCCCGCTCCGGCGTCTTCCATGGGCTCATCTTGACGG
>NZ_JBDNGD010000206.1:0-5405 GCF_041689495.1 Halomonas sp.
ACCGGCGTGTCCGCCGAGCAGGCCACCCGCATTGCCCGTGAGTTCGCCGACAATGCGAACAAGACCCAGGGTCGCTCCATGATCATCGTCGGTGCCGGCATGAACCACTGGTACCACATGGACATGAACTACCGCGGCCTGATCAACATGCTGGTGATGTGCGGTTGCATCGGCCAGAGCGGCGGCGGCTGGGCCCACTACGTCGGCCAGGAGAAGCTGCGCCCGCAGACCGGCTGGACCCCGCTGGCCTTCGGCCTCGACTGGCAGCGCCCGCCGCGGCACATGAACTCCACCTCCTTTTTCTACAACCACTCTTCCCAGTGGCGCTACGAGAAGCTGGAAATCAAGGAAATCCTCTCGCCGCTGGCCAAGGCCGAGGACTATCCGGGTAGCCTGATCGACTTCAACGTGCGCTCCGAGCGCATGGGCTGGCTGCCTTCCGCTCCGCAACTGAATACCAACCCGCTGCGCCTGGCGAAGGCAGCTTCCGAGGCCGGCATGTCCACCAAGGACTTCGCCGTGGACCAGTTGAAGAGCGGCAAGCTCGCCTTCGCCGCCGAGGACCCGGACAACCCCCAGAACTTCCCTCGCAACCTCTTCATCTGGCGCTCCAACCTGCTAGGCAGCTCCGGCAAGGGCCACGAGTACATGCTCAAGTACCTGCTGGGTACCCGCCACGGCATCCAGGGCAAGGACCTCGGCGACGTCGGCGGCCAGAAGCCGGAAGAGGTGAAGTGGCACGACGAGGCGCCCGAGGGCAAGCTCGACCTGCTGGTGACCCTGGACTTCCGCATGTCGACGACCTGCCTCTACTCGGATGTCGTGCTGCCCACGGCAACCTGGTACGAGAAGAACGACCTGAACACCTCCGACATGCACCCCTTCATCCACCCGCTGACCGCGGCCACCGACCCGGCCTGGGAATCGCGCAGCGACTGGGATATCTACAAGGGCATCGCCAAGGCTTTCTCCAGGGTCTGCGTGGGGCATCTGGGCAAGGAGACCGACCTGGTCACCCTGCCGCATCAGCACGACTCCCCCGCCGAACTGGCCCAGGTCGAGGTGAAGGACTGGAAGAAGGGCGAGTGCGAACCGATTCCCGGCAAGACCATGCCGGCGCTGATCGAGGTCACACGCAACTACCCCGAGACCTATGAGCGCTTCACCTCCATCGGCCCGCTGCTGGAGAGCATCGGCAACGGCGGCAAGGGCATCAGCTGGAACACCGAGAAGGAGGTGGATCTGCTGGGCAAGCTCAACCACTGCAAGACCGAAGGACCCCACAAGGGACGCCCGCAGATCGAGTCGGCCATCGATGCCGCCGAGATGATCCTGACCCTGGCGCCGGAGACCAACGGCCAGGTGGCAGTGAAGGCCTGGGAAGCGCTGTCGAAGATCACCGGACGGGATCACGCCCATCTGGCACATCCCAAGGAAGACGAGAAGATTCGCTTCCGCGATATCGTCGCCCAGCCGCGCAAGATCATTTCCAGCCCGACCTGGTCCGGCCTCGAGAACGAGCACGTCTCCTACAACGCGGGCTACACCAATGTCCACGAGCTGATCCCCTGGCGCACCGTCAGCGGCCGTCAGCAGTTCTATCAGGATCACCCCTGGATGCGCGCCTTCGGTGAGAGCCTGCTGGCCTACCGGCCCCCCATCAATACCAAGACGGCGCAGGGCTTCACCCTGCCGGCCGACAACGGCTACAAGACCAAGGCGCTGAACTTCATCACCCCCCACCAGAAATGGGGCATCCACTCCACCTACAGCGAAAACCTGCTGATGCTGACCCTGTCACGCGGTGGCCCCATCGCCTGGCTGTCGGAAGACGATGCGCAGTCGATCGGTATCGAGGACAACGACTGGATCGAGCTCTACAACTCCAACGGTGCGATCACCGCCCGTGCCGTGGTCAGCCAGCGGGTCAAGAACGGCATGGTGATGATGTATCACGCCCAGGAGCGCATCACCAATATCCCCGGCTCCGAGGTCAGCGGCACGCGGGGCGGGCTCCATAACTCGGTCACCCGCATCTGCCCTAAGCCGACCCACATGATCGGCGGCTACGCGCAGCTCTCTTATAGCTTCAACTACTACGGCACCGTCGGCTGCAACCGTGACGAGTTCGTCCTGGTGCGCAAGATGAAGCATATCGACTGGCTGGATGGCGAGGGCAATGACACCGTGCAGGAGGCAGTGAAATGAAGATTCGTTCCCAGGTAGGCATGGTCCTCAATCTCGACAAGTGCATCGGCTGTCACACCTGCTCGGTGACCTGCAAGAACGTCTGGACCAGCCGTGAAGGCATGGAGTACGCCTGGTTCAATAACGTCGAGACCAAGCCCGGCATCGGCTATCCCAAGGAGTGGGAGAACCAGCAGAAGTGGAAGGGCGGCTGGCTGCGGCGTCAGGACGGGCGCATCGAGCCGCGCATCGGCGGCAAGTGGCGCGTGCTGGCGAATATCTTCGCCAACCCCGACCTGCCGGAGATCGACGACTACTACGAGCCGTTCACCTTCGACTACCAGCACCTGCACACCGCCAAGCAGGGCGAGCACCAGCCCACCGCGCGGCCGCGTTCGCTGATCTCCGGTCAGCGCATGAACAAGATCGAATGGGGCCCCAACTGGGAGGAGATCCTCGGCACCGAGTTCGCCAAGCGCCGCAAGGATGCCAACTTCGAGCAGATCCAGGCCGATATCTACGGCCAGTTCGAGAACACCTTCATGATGTACCTGCCGCGGCTGTGCGAGCACTGCCTCAACCCGACCTGTGTGGCCTCGTGTCCGAGCGGGGCGATCTACAAGCGGGAGGAGGACGGCATCGTGCTGATCGACCAGGATCAGTGCCGCGGCTGGCGGATGTGCATCTCCGGCTGCCCCTACAAGAAGATCTACTACAACTGGAAGAGCGGGAAATCCGAGAAGTGCACCTTCTGCTATCCGCGCATCGAGGCCGGTCAGCCGACCGTTTGCTCTGAGACCTGTGTGGGGCGCATCCGCTACCTCGGCGTACTGCTCTATGACGCCGATCGCATCGAGGAAGTGGCCAGCGCCCCCGACGAGCGCGACCTCTACCATCGCCAGTGCGAGATCTTCCTCGACCCCCACGACCCCAAGGTGATCGAGCAGGCGAAGAAGGACGGCATTCAGGACAACGTGATCGCCGCCGCCCAGGCGTCGCCAGCCTACAAGATGGCCATCGACTGGGGCCTGGCACTGCCACTGCACCCGGAGTATCGCACCCTGCCCATGGTCTGGTACGTGCCGCCGCTGTCGCCGATCCAGTCCGCCGCCGAGGCCGGCAACGTCGAGTTCGACGGCGTGATGCCGAAGATCGAGTCGCTGCGCATCCCGGTCAAGTACCTGGCCAACATGCTCACCGCCGGTGAGGAGGCGCCGGTGGTCCTGGCCCTCAAGCGCCTGATGGCCATGCGCGTCTACATGCGCGGCAAGCACGTGGAAGGGAAGCCCGATGCCGAGGTCCTGGAGGAAGTGGGACTGACCGTGGCCCAGGTGGAAGAGATGTATCGGTATCTCGCCATCGCCAACTACGAGGACCGCTTCGTGATCCCCACCAGTCATCGCGAGATGGCCACCGAGGCCTTCCCGGAGCGCGGCGGCTGCGGTTTCAGCTTCGGCGACGGCTGTCATGGCGACAGCAGCGAGAGCCTCTTCGGCGGTCGCAAGACGACCACCACCCTGGTCAAGCCGGTGGAATCCTATGATCCGCAAGCCGAGGAGGTGCGTCATGACTGAGGCCGCTCTCGAGATGGCCGAGCCGTGCCTCGGCTTGCGCAGCCTGCGCGTGCTGGCCCGCCTGCTCGACTACCCCACGGCACCGCTGCAGGCCGCCGCGGGTGAGATGATCGAGATCCTCGACGGTGAACGTCGGCTTTCCCCGACGCTGCGCACCGCCCTGATGGACTGGTGCCAGCGCCTCCATGAGGCCGATCTGATGGAACTGCAGGCCGAGTATGTGGCGGTATTCGACAAGGGACGCGCCACCTCGCTGCTGCTCTTCGAGCATGTCCATGGCGAGTCCCGCGACCGCGGCCAGGCCATGGTCGACCTGATGAACGAATACAACGCCGCGGGCTTCGAGCTCGATGCCAGGGAACTGCCCGACTATCTGCCGCTGTTCCTGGAATACCTCTCCACCTGCCCGGAGGCCGAGATCGGCCGCTGGCTGGGCGAGATCCGCCACATCCTGGCGCTGCTCACCGCCCGGCTGGAGGAGCGCAACGCCGACCACGCCCTGGTGCCACTGGCGCTGCTGGCGCTGATCGGAGCCGACGGGGACGTCGACGCTCATCGCCCGGAGGTGCAGGCCGAGACACCCGACGACACGCCCGAGGCCCTGGATGCGGTCTGGGAAGAGGAGGCGGTGCGTTTCTCCGCCGAGTCGGATCAGGATTGCGCCCTGCAGTCCGCCGAGGGGCGGCGGCTTGCCGAACGCAAGAACGTGACGCACAGCGAGGCTGTGCGGGTCCTCGATCCCGCATCCGCCGACGCCAGGCATCAAGGAGACCAGTCATGAGCTACCTCAACACCCTGCTGTTCGGGCTCTACCCCTATCTCGCCGGCAGCGTCTTCCTGATCGGCAGCCTGATGCGCTTCGATCACGGCCAGTACACCTGGAAGACCGGCTCGAGCCAGATGCTGACCTCGAAGAATATGCGCATGGCGAGCAACCTCTTCCATATCGGCATCCTGGTGATCTTCTTCGGCCACCTGTTCGGCATGCTGACGCCGCACTGGGTGTATGCGCCCTTCATAAGCGCCGGCACCAAGCAGGTGATCG
This sequence comes from Halomonas sp., assembly GCF_041689495.1. GTDB lineage: Bacteria > Pseudomonadota > Gammaproteobacteria > Pseudomonadales > Halomonadaceae > Halomonas. The sequence continues at coordinate 4,807 of NZ_JBDNGD010000206.1, forward strand.
CCATCCTGGTGGGTGGTATCGCCGGCGTCATGTGCCTGGTGGGGGGCGCCATGCTGGCGTATCGGCGCCTCACCAACCCTCGCGTGAAGGCCTCCTCCAGCACCATGGACTCCTTCATCATCGTGCTGCTGGTGGTGCAGGTGACGCTGGGTCTCTTGACCATCATCCCCGCCCTCAGCCACCTGGATGGCGGCGTGATGCTCGAGCTCGCTCACTGGGGCCAGTCCATCGTCTTCTTCCAGGGCGGTGCTGCTGGCTACCTCGACGGGGTCGGCCTGATCTACAAGCTGCACATCCTGGTGGGGCTGACCATCGTGCTGGTGTTCCCCTTCACCCGCCTGGTCCATGTATGGAGCGTGCCCTTCGGCTATATCGCCCGGCGCTACCAGCTCGTACGGCGAAGAGGGTAAGGAGTCTCCATCATGCAGAAGATCGATATCGAACTAATCCCGGGGGGCGCCAGCCCCCCTCCCATCCGAGTCGGCGAGTCCATCATCGAAGAGGCCACGATCGCCGGCGAGATGCAGTACCACCCGGCGGACAGCGCCGGCAGCGCCCAGCTCAAGGCGGCCAGAGCACTGGTGGTGCGCGAGCTGCTG
>NZ_JBDNGD010000207.1:0-7083 GCF_041689495.1 Halomonas sp.
AGCCATAGCGGGCGATGGCAGCCGCCGCGCCGACCGCCAGCGTGCTGCCGGTCAATCCATGCACCAGGGCCGCCACGATCGTGCCGGTATCGACGCTGGCCGCACCGCCCTGGAAGAAGATGCCGGCGATGGTGATGCGTCGGAACCGTCGCCTCGCTGTCGCCTCAGCACGCATCGTGCTCCTCCACCGCGCGCAGCTCCCTGAGACTGACGCCACGCCGCCAGAGGGCCGGTCCGCCGGTGACGGTCACCGTCAGCAGGTTCGCGAATTGCACGATCAGCACCATGGCGAGCGCCCGCTCCTGGCTCACGCCGAGCAGCTCGAGGGCGAACACGGCGCCGACCGTGAAGCCCGCCGTGAGGCGCGCGAAATGCGTGATGATGGATAAGAAACCGAAGAAGACCAGCAGGAACAGGTACTCGACCGGCGCCAGCAGCACACCGAGCGCCAGCCCGGCCCACAGGAAGTGGGTGGCGGCGATCAGCTTGATGAGCACGCTGGCCGACAGGATCCCCGCCCGTCGCCAGGGTTCCCTCGGCCATACGATGCCCTCGGCGAAGGAGTGGATCAATCGGCGTGCGGGGTCGACGAGTCGAGGCGGCAGGCGCCTGACGCAGCGCCCCAGCCAGCCGGTGTCGTGCGTCGCCTGCAACCGGTACCCTGCCAAGGCGAGCAGCAGCACGATGAAGAGCAGCAAGCTGCCTCCGGCGCCCCAGCTCAGCCCGGCACGAATGGCCCCGCTGGGGTCGGGGATCACGAACAGCAGCAAGACGATGGGCACGAAAGCGGTGAAGACGATGCCGTCGATGACGCGATCGATGGCCACGGTCGCCAACACCGCGCTGGTCGCCAGGCCTTGGGAGCGGGCCACCAGCCAGGAGCGCACGATAGGGCTCGCGCCAACCGGAATGACCAGGTTGGCGAAATAGCCCCCCATGATGGCGCCGAACAGGCGAAGGACCCCGATGGTGCGGAGAGGGGATAGCAGCTGACGCCACTTCCACGCCCGGAGCAGTTGCTCCGCGGCGATCGCCACCGGCACCAGCAGGACAAAGCCGGGACTAGCCTCGGCCAGCACCGCCAGGAAGCGCTGATAGTCGATGCGGCCGAACACCCAGAATAGCGCCGTGATGCCGATCACGCCGCCGATCCAGGGCCACCAGCGTCGCCAGCGCCGCTTCGTTAGTGCCGTGTCGGTCACTCTCGGGCCTCCACCTGATCAAGAAAGGCGACGTAGTCGGCGGGCAAGCCACGCTGACGCGCCGCCTCGCGGAGCAGGTCGAGATACGGCCGGCTGGGCCGACCCGCGGGGGCGGCATCCGCCACCTGGTAGGTCACCGCGGCCACGCGGTGACCCTCGCTATCCTCGACCTCGGTCCAGACATAGGCGTATTGCTGGCCTTCGCTGTTGTCGAGGCGAGCGAATTTGTGCAGTGGCAGCAGGTACAGCACCCCGTGGACGCTCTCGCCGGGGGCCTTAACGATGTTGGCCGGTGCCGAGGTGCCGGGATACCGGCCACCAGTGCGGCTGAAGACCAGGCGGTAACCGTCGAGGCGAGCGACACGCGCCTCCTGCCAGGTCATGTGCCGGCGCCGGCGAAAGAGTCGCTCGTTCATGTTCGAGCCGTAGGCGAAGTACCAGACCGGACCCTGCAGCGACACCGGCGGTTGGCGCCCGCGGCGAAGCCGAATCAGCGTGCGTGCGAGCGACCAGAGCAAGCGTTTCACGATGCCGCCCCTTCACCGCCCCGCCTTTCCTGGCAGCCTGCGCAGGTGCAGCCGTGAGTCGGCGCGGGAATGGCCAGGCAGCCGCAGTGTTTCCAGCCATCGTCCGTGGCGCCGCTCGAGGGCTCGGACGACAGGAGCTGCCGGATCGTTGTTTGCAGGCCGAGCAAGTGCTGGATACGCTCCTCGATGGTCGCGAGATGTCGCTCGAGGGTCTGGCGATACTCGGGCTGTCTTCCCGGGCAGCCATGTTCGGCCAGCTCCAGCAGGTCGCGAATCGCATCCAGGCTCAGTCCGAGCAGGCGCGCATGGCGAATGAAGCGCAGGCGACCGACATCGGCCTCGGCATACACGCGATCCCCCCCGGTGCGGGCAATCGCATTGCTGCGGCGGGCCTTGGGAATCAGTGCCACCTTTTCATAGTAACGGATGGTCTTGGTGGAAAGCCCCGAGGCGGCGGCTGCTTCCCCAATCGACAGCGTCTCACTCGGCATAGGCTCGTCTCCTTCCCGTCAAGGTTGGCACGCTACCACTTCCAGTTACAGGAAGTTCAAGTGTCAGCCTGGTGAAATGCGCGCTCGCACGGACGACGGCAACATCGTGACCTATCGGGCCCACTACTCGGGGATCGGACGCCATTGCTCGATGCGGTTGTTCTGAAAATCGGCGACGAACACACTCCCATCCGGCGCCACGTCCACGGCGATAGGGTGGTTGAACTGCCCAGGCCCGTCACCGGTTTCCCCGAAGACGCTGAGGAAGTCGCCATCCGCCGAGAACACCTGGATTCGATCGTTGTAGAAGTCGGCCACGAACACCTTCCCCGCCGGCCCCAGCGCGATGCCGGTGACGGTGGAAAACCAGCCGCGGAAGGGTCCATGGATATTCATGGCGAAGGGGCCGCCCCACTTGAGCAGAAACTCACCACTGGCGTCGAAAACCTGCACCCGGTCCGCATAGCCGTCCGCGACGTAGAGGGTGCCGTCCGCGGCGAGCGCCGTATCGGTCGGATAGGTGAATTCCTCCGCCCAGATGCCAGCCTCCGCGGTGGAGCCCCACTGGCGAACGAAGGTGCCGTCTGCATTCAGCTGCTGGATCCGGTGATTGTAGAAATCGGCGACGAAGAGATCACCGTTCTCTGCTACGGCAACACCCCCGGGCGCATTGAACTGGCCTGGCCCCTCACCGGGCCGACCGAGGGTGCGCCTCGGCTCGCCGTCCAGTCCGAACACCTGGATACGATCGTTCATGTACTCGGGCACGTAGAGCTCACCGTTTCGAATCGTCAGGTTCATCGGCCGGCCGAGTTGGCCGAGCGCCTCACCGGTGGCGCCGAACTCACGCCGGAACCGGCCCTCATGATCGAAGACCTGGATGCGCCCGTTGCGCGAATCGGCGACGAACACCTCATCCATGGTCACCGCGATACCGGTAGGGTCATGAAACTCCCCCGGAGCGTTCCCCGCTTTGCCCCAGGCCGTCACGAACTCGAAGCCACGGCTGGTCGTACCGGTCGTACATCCCGTCACGGCGATAAGCAGGAGGAGTGTACCCAGGGCTGCCGCGCTGGCCCCGGCGAATTGCTTGGCTTTCATAATGCTCCCTCAGAAGTTGACGCGAAAACCGGCGCGGACGATGACATCGTCCTCCAGCGCCGTGCCATTCAGATCCTGCACAACAGGCAGTTGGACGATGCCCTCCACGACCCAACGACGGGTTACATACTGCAATCCCGGGGACAGGAATAGCTGGGTGCCGCCCGAGTTTGCGTCCCCCTTGCCATCGAATTCGTTGTTGTCCCGGTGGATCAGGTTCGACTCGAGCACTCCATAGAGAAAGCCGGGCACGCCGCCGCCCAGTTGCCGTGGCCAGAGGCGGTACTGAACGGCGCCATCGAGTCGCGTGACGTCGCCGAACGCGAAGCCGTTGGCCTCGGTGTTGGCCTGGTAGGCGAGCTGGGCGTCGAGCTCGTAGTCGAGGGTCTGATAGGTCAGCACCAGGCCGCCGAACGGATCCCAGGAGCCGGAGCCGGACTGCAGCGGTGGCGGTAGCCGGCCGAAGCGGTCTGCCGCATGGTCGTCGCCGGTCGGGGTCTCGACACCGAAGAAGGGGGCGATCCGAAAAGTTCGCCCCGGGGCGTCATCGTGAAACAGGGTATAGCGGGCGAACAGCCGCGCATCGCCGATCCCGTGGCTGCCCCGCTCGAGGCGTTGTCCACCCGGACCGTCGAGCGTGAGCTCCTTGTCGAGATAGGGCAGGGCCCCGAAGAGCGTCAGGTCACTGGTGACTCCGTAGCCGAGCACCGAGATGGCACCGCTGACACTCAGGTCCCGATCGGCGGGGCTCGGGTCGTCACTGGCCCCGCGATAGAGGAACTGCTCCCGGAACACGAAGTTGCCTTCCGCCACCGGCAAGGCGGTGTTGAACGTCTGGGCCCCCGCCTGCACCATGCCGGGCGCCAACGCGCCTGACATCACCATGGCACGGAGCCAGAAGGGAAAAGGGCCGTCGTGTGAATGACTGATCATGAGATTCCCCTTGTTATGGTGCGCCGGCGCCGGCCGGCGAGCCGATTTCCTCGAAGTCTCTCAGCGTGAAACCGGCCTGGTCGACCGCTTGTGACGCTCGCGACTCCTCGAGCACCTGCCCGTCTTCCATGGTGACGATCACCGCACCCGACTTGATGTCGGTTTCAATCGTCGCCACGCCCTCGATCCGGTTGAGCTGCTTCTCGATGCCATAGGCGCAGAAGGGGCAGGCGAGCCCGTTGACCTCCAGCCGGTAGCTGGGGCCGGCGGCGATGGCGGCGGTCGAGAGGACAGCGACGACCAGTGCTAAGACTATTGCGTGAATCCTGAATGTCATGACGGCATACCTTCGTGGATTGATGGGTTTTCCTATCCAGCCCGATTCTGGTGCTTCGGCTGATGGATCTAACGGTCATCCGAGCGCACGCTGGCCACGGCATCGAAGAACAGCGACGGCCGCTGCCACAGCGAGTTGACGAAGATGGCGGTCACGCTGGCGGCCATGGCCACCATCGCCCACACCGGATAGATCAGGCCGGTGGTTGCCAGTGGGATACCGATGCCGTTGAACAGGAAGGCCAGCGAGACGTTCTGCAGCATCTTGCGATAGCCCCAGCGGCTGATCTCCCAGGCGGTCACCACGCTGCTCAACCGGGCGTTGAGGATGATGATGTCGGCGGCGTCGATGGCGATATCGGTGCCGCTGCCCATGGCGATGCCCACATCGGCCTGCATCAGGGCGGGGGCGTCGTTGATACCGTCGCCCACCATGGCGATGCAGGCGTTCTGCTGCATCGTTCGCAACAGGTCGGCCTTCTGCTCCGGCAGCACCCCGGCGTGCACCTCCTCGATGCCGGCTTGCCGCGCGATGTGCCGGGCGGTGCGTTCGTTGTCGCCGGTCACCAGGGCCGTCTCGATGCCCAACGCTGCGAGCCGTCGCACTGTCTCCGCGGCGTCGGTGCGCAACGCATCCCCCAGGGCGATGGCGCCGAGCAGCCGCTCGCCGCGGGCGGCGACGATGACCGTCTGGCCTTGTGCTTCTGCGCCTTGGATGTCCTCGGCGAGCGAGGTCAGATCGATACCGTTTTCCGACAGAAAGGCCGGGCTACCCACCCACACCCCCTGGCCGGCGATGGACGCCGTGACCCCGCGCCCGGACTCGGCCCGGAAGTCGCCGACATCGGGGATGTCGAGGCCCCGCGCCAGGGCGGCTTCGACCACGGCCCGCCCCAGCGGGTGCTCCGAGGCCGACTCCACGGCAGCCGACAACGACAGCAGCGTGCCTTCATCGCCATCGATGCCGATCATCACTTCCCGCACCGCGGGGCGCCCCTCGGTGAGGGTGCCGGTCTTGTCGAAGACGACCCGAGTGATCCGCCGCAAGGCCTGGAAGGATTCGCCGGTACGCATCAAGACGCCCTGATCGGCGGCCTCGCCGGCGCTGCGCACGATGGACAGCGGTGCGGAGATGCCCACCGCACAGGGATAACCCATGACCAGCACGGTGAGGGCGGCGAACACGGCCCGCTCGAGATCGACCGTGGCGCCCCACAGCGGCGGCGCACTCATCCAGAAGGCGAACGCCAGTGCCGAGACGATGAGCACCGTGGGTGTATAGACCCGTAGCACTCGATCCACCAGGTGCAGCAGGCCGGGCTTGAGCGCTCGGGCATCCTCCAGGCTGCGCACCACCTGCTGCAGGAAGCTGGACTCACCGGTGGCTGTGACCCGCACGACCAGGGTGCCGGCGCCATTGATGGCGCCGCCGACCACCGTATCCCCCACCGCCTTCTCCACCGGCAGCGGCTCGCCGGTGACCAGGGACTGATCCACGGCCGAGCCGCCGCCGATGACCTCGCCATCCACCGGAATCCGCTCGCCGGGACGGATGCGAACCCTCATCCCTTCCTCGACCTCTGCCATCGGGATGTCATGTTCGCCCTGGTCGGTGATCACCCGTGCCGTCTCCGGCTGCAGGTCCAACAACCGGCGCACCGACTGCGAGCTACGGGTCTTGACGATCAGCGAGAGCCATTCGGAGAACAGGTGATAGGTCAGCACCATGACCGTGACGGCGAAGAAGGCGGCGGTGGGATAGCCCTCGAGACGCATCAGCGAACCGATGCCGCCGCCGATCAGCCCCGCGAAGGCGCCGATCTCGACCAGCACATGCTGGTTAAGGATGCCCCGACGCAGGGACTGCCATGCCATGCCGAGCATTTGCCGGGCGATGCCAAACACCGTCGCGAGGGCGAGAATGGCCACCAATAACGCCTCAAAGCCTGCGAGGACGCCTCCGGCCCGCAGGGCGAAGAGACTGGCGCCGCCCGCCGCCAACAGGGCGCTGCCACCCAAGGCGGCAGCGCTACCCTGGCCACGCAGCACCGCGTAGCCGAAGGCCACCAGGCTCACGTAGACCAGCATCGACAGCCCCAGGGTCCAGGGCGAACTCGTATCCACGATCAGTCCCACCGCCGCCAGGCTGGCGGCCAGGGCCACCAGGAAGCGGTTGCGCTCTCGCGCCAGTTCACGCTCCTGGCGCTCGTAGGGCTCCACCTTGCGCGGGTCGCTGAGGGTATAGCCGATGTCCTGCAGGGTACCCATCAGTGTCTCGGCACTGGTCTCGCGGGCGTCAAACTCCACCAGCGCCTGCTCGTGGGTGAGGCTGACCGCCACTCGGCTTACGCCCACCTTCTGGCCCAGCGCCCGCTCGATGGTGCCGGTGCACAGTGAACAGTGCAGCCCACCGATGTGAGCCCGCGCCCGGCGGATATCCGGTTCTTCCGTCGGCTCCTCGCTCCAGGGCTGGAAAGCGTCGCTTGTGGCTGC
>NZ_JBDNGD010000208.1:0-17896 GCF_041689495.1 Halomonas sp.
CCCGAGGATGAGGCCGGCAATCCGATTGCCAATCGTGTCGAGGCGGCCAAGCGGCCGCGATCCAGCATGAGTCCGACCCTGGTATTCGACCGCAAGAGCGGTGACCTGGTGGCAAGCCTCGGCTCCCCCGGGGGAGCGGCGATCATCCATTACACGGCCAGGACCCTGGTGGCGATGCTCGACTGGGGACTGGATGCCCAGGAGGCGCTCGACCTGCCCCATGCCATCACCACGGGCGGGTCGGTGTTCCTCGAGGAAGGGCGCTTTCCTCAGGCCACCTTCGACGCCTTGAGGGCCCTGGGCCATGAGGTAGAGGAACGAGAACTGACCAGTGGCCTGCAGGCGATTCAGACAACCGAGGAGGGTTTCTTCGGTGGTGCCGATCCTCGGCGCGAGGGCATGGTGATGGGCGAGTAAGCGCCGGGCACTCAGTTACGCAACCAGTTGCGCATCTTCACCAGCAACAGGCTGCCGTCGCTCAACTCCCGGCGGATATCGATCAACTCGGCCAGCCGTTCCGGGCGGTCGGTGATGATGGCGTCCACACCCAGATCGATCAGTTGAGACATCCTGGTTCTGTCATTGATGGTCCAGGCATATATCTCGTAGTCATAGAGACTGGCCAAGCGAATCTCATTGTCGGTGATCCGGTTGTGACGCAGTCCCAGGGCATCGAAACTGCGACGGTCGAGGGTGCCCGGCAGGATCAGTTGGGCCAGCAGCGCCACCTCGCGGCCGGGATCGGGTTTCATTTCGATCATCAGGCGGCTGCGACCCCGGACGGCGATCAGCGCCTCATCAAGCCCCGGTATGGGCTCACCGACGTAGGCATCCCCGAACCAGCTGCCGACATCGAATACGTCCAACTCTTCCCTGGTCAGCTCGCCCAGATTCCGGGTATCCCCGGTAAGTCTGGTCAGCCTGCGGTCATGGTAGAGCATGACCTGGTCATCGGCCGTGATCCGTACATCTATCTCGATCATGTCGGCCCTGTCCTGAATGGCCCTTTCTACGGCGGCGAGGGTGTTTTCCGGAGCGACCAGGGAACTTCCGCGGTGGGCGATGACAGTGACCTCGTCGCGCAACTCGAAGCTGTTGACGATCAGCCAGGCCTGGAAGAGTGCGAAGCCGATCACACTGATCTCGACGCCCCAGGCGAGCCTTCCCGGGTGAGCATCGGCTGGAGGGGGAGCAGGACGGAGTTCCCGGTGAGCGATACGCAGGTAGAGACAGGCGGCCAGGAGGGCATTGGCCGCGATGCCGATGAAGGTCATCGCCAGTGTCAGCAACACATAGGTCGTGAGGTAGGCGAGCATGGCCGGTACGAGAACCGCATTGCGCTCCGGTAACCACCAGAGCAGCGGCGTGAAGAGTCGGTCGAATAGCGTGGTCGCCATGATCGGCAGGGCGATGATCACCACCAGCAGGGCGATCACGGCCAAGGCAACGGGCAGGTGACGTCGCTGGGTGAGGTGATGGCTGCGCCTCAGTGCCGACAGGGGCCTGAGATCTTCCAGCATGAGTACCGGGAGTGCCAGCAACCACCGGAAGTACAGGGTGGCACTCAGGGAAATCCCGATTACCAGCAGGGGCAGCACGAGATGGGCCCCGACCTGCAACCCCGCCAGGGTGGCCAGGGAGGGCAGACGACGCAGGCTCGCCCAGAGGGCCTCGAAGGCCAGCCGGTAGTGGTTGTCCCGGGGACGAACGGCGACCAGGATCATTCCGGCCTGTTGCAGAAAGAGTACCAGGAAGGTCACGCCGACAGCGGCGAGTAACCACAGGATACCGCCCGGGGTCATGAGGATGTCGAGCATTTCGGCATTGGTGATGATCGGGGTCCCGAAGCGACCCAACAGATAGGCCAGGCTCCAGGCTACCCCTGGCAACACCAGACTCGATGCCAGCAGGGTAAAGAAGAGGTGATAGGCGATCAGTGGTCTGAGGTGCTCGCGCAGGGTGCGCAGCAGATCACCACTCAGTTGGGTAAGGGCCAGCATGGGCGAAGGCATGTCGATACTCCGACGACCTCCTGTTTGCCTTCAATCATTCAGCGACAGACGGGTGTCGGCGACGACGATGCCGTTGTTATCGGCATAGAGCCACTGTCCCGTGGTCAGGGTCACGCCGGCGAATGTCACCGGGATATCGCGCTGCCCTTCACCGTGTTTCTCGCTCTTGCGGGGATGGGCCCCCAGGGCCTGGATGCCAAGTTCGGTCTCGGCGAGAACCTCCACATCCCTTACGCAGCCGTACAACACCACACCGGCCCAGCCCTGTTCGACGGCCTGTTCGGCCAGCATGTCGCCGAGCATGGCGCATCGATGGGAACCGCCCGCATCGACGACCAGGACGGCACCTTCACCGGGCTCGGCGACCGCCTGCTTGACCAGGGAGTTGTCCTCGAAGCACTTGACGGTGCGGATCGGGCCAAAGAAGGCTTCTATGCCACCGAAGTTGACGAAGATCGGATCGAGAACCCGGACGTCGGGATGAGCGTCACAGATATCGGGGGTGATGACAGGGGGCATGGAGGGGCTCCTGATGAGAGGGCAATGTGCCGATAATGCCATAAATGACGGCGAGGGTGGGGATGAGACCTTGGCTGAGGGCGAGAACGAAAAAACGCCCCACCAGGGGGCGTTTCGGTCTTCGGCTCCGGTCGCCGCAAAGAGCGGCCTTCGATGTTGCGAGCATCGGAGTCGACGGACAGGGTATCAGGCTTCCTGGGTCACGGGAATGACGTTGGAGGCTGCGTTCTGATACTCCTCGATTTCATGGAAGTTCATGTAGCGGTAGATCTCGCCGGCCATGGCGTCGAATTCACCCATGTAGCGGCGATATTCGTCGACGGTGGGCAGCCGACCTTCCACGGCTGCCACGGCGGCGAGCTCGGCGGAGGCCAGATAGACATTGGCACCGTCACCCAAACGGTTGGGGAAGTTGCGGGTGGAGGTGGAGACCACGGTGCTCTTGGCGGCCACGCGGGCCTGGTTACCCATGCACAATGAGCAGCCGGGCATTTCCATGCGTGCCCCGGCGCGGCCATAGATGCCGTAGTAGCCTTCCTCGGTCAGCTGATGCTGGTCCATCTTGGTCGGCGGCGCCAGCCACAGGCGGGTCTTCAGGCTGCCGGCCGGCTGTTTCTCCAGCAGCTTGCCCGCTGCGCGGAAGTGGCCGATGTTGGTCATGCAGGAGCCGATGAAGACCTCGTCGATCTTCTGACCGGCCACGTCGGAAAGCAGGCGGGCATCGTCCGGATCGTTCGGGGCGCAGAGGATGGGTTCCTTGATCTCCTCCAGGTCGATCTCGATGACCTCGGCATAGTCGGCGTCGGCATCGGCGCGCATCAGACTCGGGTTGGCCAGCCAGTCTTGCATGGCCAGGATACGGCGCTCGATGGTACGGCGATCGCCGTAACCGCTGTCGATCATCCACTTGAGCAGTGTGATGTTGGAGTTCAGGTACTCGGCGACCGAGTCTTCACTCAGGGTGATGGTGCAGCCGGCGGCGGAGCGCTCTGCGGAAGCGTCGGAGAGTTCGAAGGCCTGCTCGGCGGTGAGGTCGTCCAGTCCCTCGATCTCGAGGATCCGCCCGGAGAAGGCGTTCTTCTTCCCGGATTTCTCCACCGTCAGGATCCCCGCCTTTATTCCGTAGTAGGGAATGGCATGGACCAGATCACGCAGGGTCACGCCGGGCTGGCGCTTGCCCTTGAAACGCACCAGCACGGATTCCGGCATGTCCAGCGGCATCACCCCGGTGGCGGCGGCGAAGGCCACCAGGCCGGAACCGGCCGGGAAGGAGATTCCCATGGGGAAGCGCGTATGGGAGTCCGCGCCGGTGCCCACGGTGTCGGGCAGCAGCATGCGATTCAGCCAGGAGTGGATGATGCCGTCACCGGGACGCAACGAGACGCCACCGCGATTCATGATGAAGTCCGGCAGGCTGTGGTGAGTGTCCACGTCGACCGGCTTCGGATAGGCGGCGGTGTGGCAGAAGGACTGCATGACGAGGTCGGCCTGGAAGCCGAGACACGCCAGGTCCTTGAGCTCGTCGCGCGTCATCGGGCCGGTGGTGTCCTGGGAGCCGACGGTGGTCATCTTCGGTTCGCAGTACATGTCGGGGCGCACGCCATCCAGTCCGCAGGCCTTGCCGACCATCTTCTGAGCCAGGGTGAAGCCCTTGCCGGAATCCCGAGGTTGCTCGGGCAGCCGGAAGACGTCGGAGGGTGGCAGGTTCATTGACTCGCGGGCCCTGGTGGTCAGGCCACGCCCGATGATCAGCGGGATACGACCGCCGGCCCTCACTTCGTCGAGGATCAGTTGAGTCTTGAGCTCGAAGGTGCTGAGCACTTCATCGGTACCGTGCCTGCACACCTTGCCCTCATGGGGATAGACATCGATGATGTCGCCCATCTCCAGTGTCGAGACGTCCATCTCGACGGGCAGGGCACCGGAATCTTCCATGGTGTTGAAGAAGATCGGGGCGATCTTGCCACCGAAGCAGAAGCCGCCGGCTCGTTTGTTCGGCACGTAGGGAATGTCGTCACCGAAGAACCACAGCACGGAATTGGTGGCCGACTTGCGTGAGGAACCGGTGCCGACCACATCACCCACATAGGCAACGGGGAATCCCTTGGCCTTCACTTCCTCGATCTGCTTGATCGGGCCGGTGGTGCCGGGCACGTCAGGCTGGATGCCCTCACGCTCGTTCTTGAGCATGGCGTTGGCATGCAGCGGGATATCCGGACGCGACCAGGCATCGGGTGCCGGGGAGAGATCATCGGTGTTGGTCTCGCCGGGAACCTTGAAGACGGTGAGTGTGATCTTCTCGGCCAGTGCCGGCCTGGACAGGAACCATTCGGCGTCGGCCCAGGATTGCATGACCTCACTGGCGACGTCGTTGCCGGACCTGGCACGGTCCTCGACGTCATGGAAGGCGTCGAACATCAGCAGCGTGTGCTTGAGCTGTTCCCCGGCTTCCCGGGCGAGCTCTGCATCGTCCAGCAGTTCGACCAGGGTGGCGATATTGTAGCCACCCTGCATGGTGCCCAGCAGCTTGACCGCGTGGATCCTGTCGATGACCGGAGACTGCGCCTCACCCTTGGCGATGGCGGTAAGGAAACCTGCCTTGACGTAGGCCGCTTCGTCCACACCCGGCGGGATCCGGTTAGTGATCAGGTCGAGGATGACCTCTTCCTCTCCCGCTGGGGGCGTCTCGAGAAGCTCGATCAAGGATGCGACCTGTTCAGCAGTCAACGGCTTGGGTGGCAAGCCGCTGGCGGCTCGCGCTTCGACTTCCTGGCGATAGGCTTCAAGCACGTGGGGGTCCTCATCGATGTTGGTGGCCGGACAGCGAGGAGCAAGACCGCAGCGAGATCGCCTCCGGCGGGTGGGAAAAGCCATGGAACCATGACTCTCGGACGCTATATACCCTACGGGAAACTGTCGACAATGTTAAGCCAACCCCGCGGTGACGGCCTTGAACTTTGGTCTCCGACATTCCTTCTTGAGCCGGTATGCCAGTCGGCGCTGGTCGCGTTATGATACTTACTTCGCCGAGACCTCAAGCCTTTGCCGTTTTCTCAAGATAGCACCTTCCACTCGAGCCGATGACCATGCGATCATGCCGCGAATCCGCCAGTGCTGACGAGCTCCTGCCCAGTGATCTTCTGGATTTTCTCGCGTGTCGCACGCCGGATGCCTGGATTGGCTGGGCACTGGATAATCCCCAGTTGCTGCTGATTGACCATGCCCAGTGCGAGAAGAAGGCGGCTTCCACCGCCATGAGCCTGCTATACCGTTACGTCGATCGGCCGCTGCTTCTGGAAAAGATGTCGCAACTGGCCCGTGAGGAACTCCTGCACTTCGAGCAGGTGGTCAAGCTGATGAAAGCGCGGGGTATCGTCTACCGCCACCTCAGTGCTTCACGCTATGCCGGGGAACTCCGACGCCATGTCAGGGCCAGGGATCCCGATCGCCTCGTCGACATTCTGATCATCGGCGCTCTGATCGAGGCGCGCAGTTGTGAGCGCTTTGCCAGCCTGATTCCCTACCTCGATACCGAGCTTGCCAAGTTCTATCGGACTCTGGTTAAGTCGGAGGGACGCCATTACGAGGATTACCTGTTGCTGGCCCGTCATGTTGCGTCCGATACGCTTTCAGCTCGCCTTGCCTTCTTCACGGAGCAGGAGGCGATGCTCATCGCCTCCCCGGACTCGGCTTTCCGTTTTCACAGTGGCGTGCCCGCCTGAGGCACCCGCTTTCGCCATGCAGGAAAGAACTTGATGCGGGAACATGCAGATCTAGACGACACCCTCGGCCAGGAGCAGTTGGCACTCTTCGGTCACTTTTCCCTGACCCTGGGTGACGCTGAGCTGACGCAGTTCAGCTATGACAAGGTCAAGGCCCTGCTGGTCTATCTGCTTCTTCATAACCAGCCCGTCAATCGTGCGACCCTGGCGGAATTGTTATGGCCTGATCAGGGGCTGTCCTCAGGGCGTACCAATCTTCGCCACGCCTTACATTGTCTTCGCCAATCACTTGGTGAGGAAGCCGAGCATGTCCTCGTCGTCACTCGTCAGACCATTGCCTTCCGGCTACCCGAGAGCTGGGATGTCGATCTGCATCGGGTCCATACCCTGCTGGATGGTCCCCCTGATGTGGATACGCTCGAGTCCCTGCTGGATTGCTATCAGGGGGACCTCGTCGAGGAATTGCAGTTGTCGGCCTGTGCCGAATTCCAGCGCTGGCTGGTGCAATCCCGTAATGAGTGGCGCCAGCGGGTGATCCGCTTCGCGGAATCCGTCCTCGAGCAGCAGGAATCACTCCCCGACGCGCTGCTCCACGCGCTGGTCAGTCGGTTTTCCGGTTATGGCCCCTTCCACGAACATCTGGTTCGACAGCTTGCCGATCAGGGCCAGCTGGCGGCCGCTCACGAGCAATACAACAGCTACCTGCAGCTGCTCGCCCTTTCCGGTCAACAGCCTGAACCTTCCTTCATGCAGCTGGCGCGCTTCTGGTCGGACGCCCAGATCGACGATCCGGGCATGCGCCCCAAGAGTGGTTTCTCGCGGACTCTGGCGATGGATTCCACTCCCCTTCGCGAGGAGGAGATCGAGCAGCGTCAACTCTCGGTGATGGCGATACGCCTGACCCTGAAGGGTGATCTTTCGTCCCGGGCGGAGGCACGGGCCTGCCTGTCCCTGCAGTTCGAGTTGATGCACTGGCTGGAGCAGCAGTGCCACCACCTGGGCGGCTTCTGGCTTCCCGGTGCCTCGGGGGGGATGGGCCTGGCTTGCTTCGGCACCCATGGACCCGCTCACCAGCTGGCCGAGCTGGTGGCTCTCTTCGAACATTGTCGGCGCCTCTTGCCCGACGAGTGTGCTCGGCATTGGAACGGCGAGGCAGACCCACCCTCCATCGAGCTCACCGCGGGACTGAACAGTGGCCGTGCCGTCTATCTGCCCGATCGCCAGCTCGTCGATCCGATGGGAGAGATTACCCAGGGGTCCCTGGAGTTGATGAGTGCCGCCGAAGGCAGCGAACTGGTGATCTCCCAGGAGGCCAGCCAGCATATGCCGCCGGCCCTTGATCTCGAGCCCCGCTTGTCATCGCGCCTGGTTGCCATCGACGGAAGGGTGCGCCTCAGGGCGCTCGTGCTGGAGGCCAATGAAGGCGGACGAGAGGCGTATCCGCCCAGCCTGGTCGGTCGTGAGTCGGCATTGCGGACGCTTCGTGACGCTCTGGCCCGGACGGGTATCGGGCTGCGGCAGAGTGTTCTCGTCAGAGGGCCGTCCGGTCTCGGCAAGTCCGCCCTGATGGTCGGCTTCCGCCAGCTCGAGCAGAGTCGCGATGCAGCCATCTGCTGGCAGCCCACCACACGCCTCTCCGTTCAGGAACCCTATGGGGTCGCTCGCCTCCTGCTGCGCTGGCGCTTGGGTTGTGAGATCGATGACACCGCTGTTTCCGCTCTCCTGGACGAGCCGGGCGCCCCGTCGCTCCAGGAACACCAGCGCGAGCTTCTCCTGGAGGCCCTGGGCGTCAGTGAGCCACATGAGATTTCCGTACTGACGCGTAACGGTGAGGCCATCGAGCTGGTGGTGTCCCTGCTTCACTTCGTGATCACCTCATCGGCTCGTCATCAGGCCCTGGTGCTGATGATCGATGACCTGCAGTGGCTCGATGAGCCCTCCTTCAAGGTTCTGGCCGGTTTGCAGGCCAGGTTGCCCATCAATTGTGCCTTTCTGCTGGTGGCCAGTCATCACGGACGGGAAGCCTTGCCGACGCGACTCCACTGGGACCATCAGATCACGCTTGGGCGACTGGATGCCATGCAAGCCTCGCGGCTGCTTTCCCAGCTGGCGCGTCGCTACCGCCTGCATCTCAGCCCACGCCTGCGTGGCCAGATCATCGAGCGTTGCGATGGTGTGCCCCTCTACCTTCAGGAGATCTGTCGGCGTGTGGACATGGATCGGCGGGAGGGACGCAGTGTCCAGCTGGACGAGTTGCCCCGTGGACTTCTGGGTCTGCTGGCCAGTCGCATCGATCAACTGGATGCGGACCGTGAAGTGGCTCATGCAGCGGCGGTCCTCGGACGACGCTTCCGCCTGGACTTCCTCGTCGAGTGCAGCGGTCTCGATATGTCACGACTGACGCAGGCAATCGAACTGATGCGCCGGCTCGAGATCATCGAACCCGTCGAGGGTGAGGAGGCCGGTCGGGAGTATCAGTTTACCCATCAGTTGCTGCAGGAAGCCGCCTATCTCTCCTGTCCCCGCGATGTTCGCGTCGCCATTCATCGCCAGGTAGTCACCTTGATCGAAGAGCGCTTCCCGATGTGGATCAGTCGCCATCCCGGGGATTTCGCGACACACCTTCGCCGCAGCGGGCATTATGCCCGGGGGGGGCGTTACTTCGAACTCGCCGCCCGTGAGGCCCTCAAGGTCAGTGCCAACCGCACGGCCTTGAAGATGGCGGATTTCGGCATCGCCAGCCTTCGCCATGTCCAGGACCAGGTAGAGAGGGAGATCAGCCTGCTCACGGTGCGTGGCCAGGCTGCCTTTGCCCTGGAAGGCCATGGCTCGCCCACGGCGCACGAGAGTTTCGTGCGGGCCCGTGAACTGCTGGCCAGCAATGGCGGTGAGGCCGCGGATCTCGATCAGGCCTTCCTGGTCAACTGGGGTCTCTGGGTCGGCTGCAGTCAACGCCATTCCCATGCCGATGCCTTTTCATTGGCTTCGCGGCTGGCCGATCTGGCGGCACGCCTGAAGGATCCACGTTACCGTCGCCTGGCGGATTATGCGGGGGCCAGTTGTGAATACTGGGCGGGCCGCATCGGTCAGGCCTATGACCACCTGGAAGACATCGATCCTCTCAATGCCCAGATGATGATCGAATGGCTGCCGTTTTCCGACCACCCTCAGGTGGCGGCAGCCTGCTTCCAGGGATGGGCTCTCTGCCTGCGGGGCGACTATCAGCGTGCCGAGCATCAGGTGGAGGCCGCCATTCGTCTCGCCGAGTCGATCAATCATCCGGGCAGTCTCGCCATGGCCTTGATGTATGCCGCCGCCCTCTATCGCCAGCTGGGACATGTCCATCTGGCGACCAGCCGTGCCGAGCGTGCCTTCGAGCTTACCGGTACACCGGATCTTTATCTCTGGCAGATTGCGTCCCGGACCGTGCTCGGCTGGCAGCGTGCGCTCTCCGGCGACCGCGAGGGTCTGGTCCTGATCGAGGCCGCGCTGGAAGAGCTGTCAGAGGTGACGGGGCGGGATCATTTTCAGCGGCCCGCTCTCTGGTACGTGGATGCCTGTGTCGCTCTGGGTGAACTCGCCCAGGCCGAGGACTACCTCGATCAGACGCTGGTGATTGCCCGGGAGCGCACGACCCTGTTCGTGCCTGAGCTGGCGATGCATCTGGCCAGGGTGCGTCATCACCTCGATCATCCGGCCCGGGAGGTCAGGGCCCTTGCGGAACAATCCATTCGACTCGCCCGCAACGACGGAAACCTCCACCAGCAACTGGCTGGACTGGAGTTCTGGCTGACCCTTATCGACCCCGAGGATCACCAGGCACGGCAGGAATTTCGTCAGCTGCTGGCCGAGGTCAGCCACAGTGACGCCCCGGTGCTGATGCGGTGGCGTAGCCTGCTGGACAAGAAGACGTCGCTCAAGGCCGGGATGCCGTCCTGATCAATCTCGGGTTGCCAGTTCAAGAGCGTCAATGCGTTCCAGGGCCTGATCACGGTGGTCTCCACAGACGTCGGGGTCGAACTGAAACCCCCGGCAGACATCGGGGCGCCCTGGGTCGCCGAACAATCGGCAGAGATTACGGTCGTCGAGTTGGACGCAGCGAACGCCGGCCGGCTTTCCCTCGGGCATGCCGGGGATCGCCGAACTGATCGTCGGGGCGATGCAGCAAGCCCCGCAACCGGGACGGCAGTCGTTTCCCCCTTGTCCTGATGTCTCGTTGCGATCGTCCATCCGATGCCTCTTCGAGTGGCGGCTGCAGTCTACGTGGCCTGCCGTGATCTGGCCAGAATCGCTGCCAGTTGCTAGAATTTCGCGCCTTCTGACTCTTTGCACCCCTGCGGGCTTCTTCCACAGGGGTGCCATCATCCTGACAACAGTGACCCAATGACAGCCCCCGAACTGCTCTCTCCTGCGGGAACGTTCAAGAACATGCGCTATGCCTTCGCCTACGGGGCGGATGCGGTCTATGCCGGCCAGCCACGCTACTCGCTGCGCGTGCGCAACAACGACTTCAAGATCGATAATCTGCAAAAGGGAATCGCCTACGCCCATGAGCGAGGCAAGCAGTTCTATGTAGCCTCGAATATTGCGCCTCATAACAGCAAGTTGAAGACCTACCTGCGCGATATGGAAGCGGTGATCGAGACCGGGCCGGATGCGCTGATCATGTCCGACCCCGGGCTTATCATGATGGTGCGCGACCGTTGGCCCGACCAGGTCATCCACCTCTCGGTGCAGTCCAATGTGGTGAACTTCGCGGCCGCCAAGTTCTGGCAGCGGCAGGGCATCAGTCGCATCATCCTCTCCCGTGAACTGTCGCTGGCCGAGATCGCCGAGATCCGCGCCGAGTGCCCTGATCTGGAAATCGAGACCTTCGTCCATGGTGCCTTGTGCATCGCCTATTCCGGCCGCTGTCTGCTCTCCGGCTACTTCAATCATCGGGATCCCAACCAGGGCGCCTGCACCAACGCCTGCCGCTGGAAGTACAACACCGTGGCGGCGGCCGAGGACGAGACCGGCGACCTGGTGCCGGCCAACTCGGCCCGCGCCCACGCCGCCAGCGGTGTCTGGACGCCGGGTAGTGATGGACAGCCAGGCGGGCTGATCGCCTCCGGCGGCGGTAGTGCCGACTCGCCCGGGATGAGCACCGCGACAGCCGGCGGGACCGAGGGGCAGGACGAACTCTCGGCGCTGATCGAGGACCGGTCCCGTCCTGGTGAGCTGATGCCGGTATACGAGGACGAGCACGGCACCTACATCATGAATTCCCGTGATCTGCGTGCCGTTCAGCATGTGCCGCGGCTCACCGAGATGGGCGTGACCTCGCTGAAGATCGAGGGGCGCACCAAGTCCCACTACTACGTGGCGCGTACCGCTCAGGTCTACCGCCGGGCCATCGACGACGCCGTGGCCGGCCGGCCCTTCGATATGCGTCTGATGGATGAACTCGACAACCTGGCCAACCGCGGCTATACGGAGGGCTTCTACCGCCGCCACGTTCACGACGAATACCAGAACTATGAGCAGGGCAACTCGGTGGGCGTGCACCAGCAGTTCGTCGGCGAGGTGATCGGCTACGATCCCGACCGGGGCGTGATGGAGATCGACGTCAAGAACCGTTTCGAGGCCGGAGACGCCATGGAACTGATGCTGCCCGGCGGCAACCGGCGCTTCGTGCTCGAGCATATCGAGAACCGGCGCGGGGAATCCGTGGGTGCGGCACCGGGTTCCGGCCATGTGGTGCGCATCCCGGTACCGGGCGAGGCCATCGCGCCGGAGCGGATCGAGTTCGCACTGCTGATGCGTGATCTATAGTTCACGGAGCCCGATTGGTACTCACGGACTCCCGACGCTAAGCTCGAAGGCAGCGTCTGTGGATCCGGCATGTCTCAAGCCTCAGGGAAGCCCATGGCCACCATCGAACACAGCGCAATTCTCAAGGCATCTCCCGAGCGGGTCTTCGCCCTGCTCGAGCGGGTCGAGGACTTTGCCGACTACTCAGACCTGGTCCAGGCCATCGAGTCCCTCGGGGGCGATAAATATCGTTGGCATGTTCATGCGGTTGGCATGGACTGGACCTTCGACGTGGTGATTACCGAGTCGCGTTCCCCTCAGGTGCTGGCCTGGGAGTCACTGGATGGCGTTCACAATCAGGGCTGCTATCGCCTCACGCGAGTCGAGAAGGGTACCGAGGTGACGCTGACCCTGACCTATGATATCCGCAACCGCCTGGTGGAAAAGGCCGTCAATCGTGCCGTCCGGCCTCTGGTCGGCAAGGTCAGCCGTCAGATTCTCGAACGGGTCGAGGCGCGGCTATGATGGAGGGGTTGTCGATATAAAGATTCAATCGGCATCCACGCTACGTCGATCCTGTCGTCAGGCGTAAGATGATTTCGACGAGGCCATCGGCTTCTCTCGAGGATTTCCCACAAGCTCGACGCCTGATGCTTCAGGGCCGTGCCTTCTTTCACGTCTTGCGCAGCGAGGTGTTGAGGTGGTCGACCACCTCGGCCCAGTCGGCGTCCTCTTCAATGGCTTCCCGGAGAAATTCCGCCTGGCCCTCGTTCCAGCAGGAGGCATCCGGGAGCTGGATTTCAGCGGGTATGGGAGCATGGGAGTCGATGAAGCGCTTGATGGATTCCGGGTCGGAGGCTAGCCCCAGTTGATCGAAGAGTTCCGTGAAGGGGTGGTCGGGGTGTTCCATGTCGATTCTCCTTAAGTGGGATGGGAGTTCCCCTCAACGATAGCCATTTCTGGTCGAATCTGCCTGACGACAGTCAACGTTTCAGCGCGTGATGAGAACTCCCTCCTCGCTGATGTCAAGGCGACGATTGCGCCCCGCCATCAGGGCAAAGGCAATGCACAGGCCGATGATGCCGAGAAGCACCAGGGTCAGTGTGGTCAGGGCACCGATGGCAAGCGCGGAGAGCCCCGTTTCCTGCTGTATGCGGGACAGCAGCGGGGCCAACGACGACAGGGCCGGTCGCAGGTTGAGGCCGACCAGCACCATGAGCATCACGAAGACCCAGAGGTGGCGCCGTTTCAGGGCGCGTGACTCGTCGAACATCAGTCCTTGCGCCACTCCCTGCCGCTGCGTGGCCGTGGCCCCTTTGTCGGCCCTTCCTTCGGCACCACCAGAGGGTCCTCGTTGGCGTTCTCCGGACGGAAGACGACCTGCCCCGGCACCCTCGGTGTTTCCTTCTCGGCCTGCCGACGTATGCCGCTGACATCCTCACTGCTGGCCAGGCCACTGCCACCCAGGGGACTCGCCTGGGCGATCAGCTTGCCCTTGAAGGCCCAGCAGCGTTGGGGGACCTGAGCGACCAGCCACTCCCGACCCTGCCATCGCGCCTGGCCGTCGGGAAGCAGCTGCAGTGCCTCGATGGGCACCAGGGCGTCGAAGAGGCGAGCAATGAGGACCACACCACCACCACTCATCTGGACGGCGCCCGAATAACTGCCGGCCTCCAGTGCCGCGAGGACGGTCTTCTGCCTTGCATTGGCCTGGGTGACGCCCTGGCCGCAAAGATGAAGCAGGTCGTCATCGATCTGCTTGATCACCCAGACGTCAACGGGCGCCTTGCCCAGGAGTCGCTTCAGCATGATCCTCGTCCTTCCTTCGCTCGAAAGGTCCGTTGGCGGGTTGGCCGGTCGTCAGGGATGGGGTCGGCAACCCTCGTGATACCCGGATTCACGCCTGCCTGGCGCCTTGTCCCCCGCGCCGACGGCGACGGTTCGCCTGGGTGGTGTCGCCACCGCGTCCGGCTTCCTTGCCTCCCTGATATCCCCCATGTCCAGTATTGCCGCTATTGCCGCGCTTTGCCTGGTCCGGCTTGCGTCCGCCGCGAGCCCCACGTCCGTTCTCGATGGGCTCGGGTCTGGCGTTGGGGTCGGGCTCGAAACCGGGCTCGATGCGCTTCTCCAGATCGCGCTTGATCAGGCGCTCGATGCCCTTAAGCAGGCCATGCTCGTCGACACAGACCAGCGATACCGCCTTGCCTTCGCTGCCGGCCCGGCCGGTGCGGCCGATACGGTGGACATAGTCTTCCGCCACGTTGGGTAGTTCGAAGTTGACCACATGGGGCAATTCGTTGATGTCCAGGCCACGGGCGGCAATATCGGTAGCCACGAGTACCTGCAGATTCCCATCCTTGAAGGCCGCGAGTGCGCGGGTGCGGGCCGTCTGGCTCTTGTTGCCATGAATGGCCATGGCCGGGATATCCTGCTTGGACAATTGCTCGGCCAGTCGATTGGCACCGTGCTTGGTGCGAGTGAAGACAAGCACCTGCTGCCAGTTCTGCGCCGTGATCAGGTGGGCCAGCAGATCACGCTTCTTCTCGCGGTCGACCCGATAGACCGCTTGATCGACGAGTTCGGCAGTGATGTTGCGACGCGCCACCTCGATCATTACCGGGTTGTCGAGCAGTTTGCCGGCCAGCGCCTGGATCTCGTTGGAGAAGGTGGCCGAGAACAGCAGGTTCTGGCGCTTCTCGGGAAGTGCCCGCAGGATCTTCTTGATGTCGTGAATGAAACCCATGTCGAGCATGCGATCGGCTTCGTCCAGCACCAGGATCTCGACCTTCGATAGATCGACGTGTTTCTGCTGGTGCAGGTCGAGCAAGCGTCCTGGAGTGGCGACCAGGATGTCGAGGCCGGCACGGATGGCATCGACCTGGGGTTGCTGACCAACGCCACCGAAGATCACGTGGGAACTCAGGGTTAGGTGTCGACCATAGTCGGCCACGCTCTCGGCCACCTGTGCCGCCAGTTCCCGTGTCGGTGTCAGTACCAGGGCACGGATCTGGCGCTTGCCGGGGCGCGGCCCTTCGGCCAGGCGCTGCAGCATCGGCAGGGTGAAGCCGGCGGTCTTGCCGGTGCCGGTCTGGGCACTGGCCAGCAGGTCACCGCCCTTGAGTACGGCAGGAATCGCCTGGAGCTGAATGGGGGTGGGAACGGTGTAGCCCTGCGCCTCGACAGCACTGAGCAGTTCGGCACGCAGGCCGAGTTCGGAAAAGGTCATGCGGTCTCCGCAAAGACGCCCCAGTCGCGCCATTCACACGAGGTGCTGTGGCGAGTCCCTGGCCGAGGCGACGTAAGGATTCGATGGCGGCAGAAGGGACTTGCGATTGCCGCTGACATGGATCATAACATGGCGGGTGTTGCAGTGCAGCTTCCAGGAAAGGCTCTCATTGTTGCCGCTGCACTGCCTGGGCAATCGCGTCGGCAACCTCATCCCAGCTGCGGCCCAGGGCACGTACGAGGGCAGGATACCCATCGGCATCCAGTTCTGTCTCCGCCAGGAAGCCGTCCATGGCCAGCAGACGACCGTCGACGTGATGCAGTTGCCACTGGCCTCCGGCAATGGCCAGTCCATCATGGCGCCCCTGGAAACGGTCGACCTCGAATCTCAGGCCCAGGGCTTTCTCGTCCCCCAGTCTGCCGTCGTCGATCATGACGCGGGTATTCGGAAGTCGTGTCGTCAGACGGGCACGCAAGCCGCGTTCCAGCTGACGCCCCAGGGGTTCGGCCCACTGGTGTTCTCGGGCCGCGGTGAGGGTGATGTCATCGAGCTGGTACACGATGCCGTCGACATCCAGATAGCGGGCCATGCGAGGCGAACGAATGATCAGGAGTCGGGCGGCGTCGGCGCCAGCGCCGGTCATGGTGCTCGAGGATCCGGGCAGGGTATAGCGCTGGGGCGGCGGCCCTGAACTGGCACAGCCCGACAGCCACAGCATGGCGACAAGGGCAAGGATCCATCTCGTGTGGTGCATCGTTGACTCCTGTCGATCAATCACTGCGTGGGGCCCGGGGGATGGGATCCTGAGTATCCAGGTTGTCGAACAGCAGGGCTCGGGGGTTCTCGTTCAGCGTTTTCGCTACCGGCTGCAGATCGCGCATCAAGCGGTCCAGTCGCTCCACGGTACCGGTCAGTTCCTGATAGGCTGCGGATTCCGGTGACAGGCCCCTAAGTGTCTGCTGTATTTCCTCCAGAGTGGCATTGAAATTGCCGGGAATTGATCGCGTATCCGGGTCCTCGATCAGCGCCTTGAGGGAGGTGGAAAGATTACGCATTTCACCCAGCATCGCCTCCGATGCCGAAAGGTTGCGCTCGATACCCACCAGCAATGGCTCGATCTCAAGGCGGTTGAGCTTGTCGAGCAGGTTGGTTACCTGGGCCTGGATCATCGCGAACCCGCCCGAGGTGGTCGGAAAGACGGTGCGTTCGGAAAAGGTCTCGGCCCTGTAGTCGTCCGCCTCATCGGGATTTAAGGTGATATCGACGAAGAGGGAGCCGGTGAGCAGATTGCCCGATTTCAGTGAAGCCCTGAGTCCCAGGTCGAAGAGCCGCTCGAATCGTGAACGCCACTTTTCGATGTCGATCTCCTGGTTCTCGATCCCCAGACGCTGAGGTTCGATGCGGATGAGTACCGGGATCGAGAAGCTGCTGCGCGTCTCCGGCTGAGGCGCGGTGAACTCCCAGGGGACGGCTGCCACGGTGCCGACGCGAACGCCACGGAATTCTACCGGTGCCCCTCGGGACAGACCACGGATGCTGTCGTCCACCAGCAGCACATATTCCAGGTAACGGTTGAAGGTGCCCTGTCGGGCCGTGTCCTCGTCGGCATAGAGATTGAAGGTGGTATCGGCCTCGACAGGCAGGCCCAGCGGCAGGTCATCCGGAACCCCGAAGCTGACGCCGCCGCCGAGCAGGGATTCCAGGGATGCCACATTGACGCGGAAACCGTCGGCATCGAGCTGCACATCGATACCGCTTGACGACCAGAAACGGCTGTCCTCGACCAGCATGGGTTCGCTTTCGGGGCTCATTCTGGCCGTGATCTCGGCGGTGGAGAGGTCATCGGATAGACTTACCCGCTCGACACGTCCCACCTAGACGTTGCGGGTCTTGATCAGGGTGCTGCCGGCCTCGATGCCTTCGGCATTGGTCATCACCAGGGTGATGGCCGTTCCCCGGCTGCGGTAGTTGTCATAGACCAGCCAGGCGCCGATCAGGATAGCCACGATGGGCACGATCCAGATCGGCGAGATGCGCGTCTGGGGTGATGTCCTGGCCCGGTGGAGGTCCTTCTCGGGCGAGGCATCCTGTCGTGGAGTATCGCTCATCCGGGTGTTCTTTCTTGGCGACGGACAGTCGCAGTGCGCGTCTTCCCTGTGGGCGGAGTGTCCCATATCAGCCGGGGATCGAAGGCCATCGCCGCGAGCATGCTGAGTACCACCACGGTACCAAATGCCAGGGTGGCCGGCCCGGGCGTGATCGACATCAGAGAACCCGCGCGGATAAGGGCGACCAGAATGGCGACGACGAAGACATCCACCATGGACCAGCGGCCGATGAACTCGGTAAGACGGTAGAGTCGCGTACGGGTTCCCGCATTGAGTTCATCGCTGCGCTTCACCACCAGGCAGAGCCAGGTAAGCGCCCCCAGCTTGCCTACGGGAACGATGACACTGGCCACGAAGATCACCATGGCAATCGGCCAGGAGCCCATCTGGATGAGTTCGACCACCCCCCCGATGATGGTCGAAGGCGTGCTCTGACCCAGGCTGGTGGTGGTCATGATCGGGTAGATATTGGCGGGGATGTACATCACCGCACTGGCGGCCAGCAGGGCCCAGGTA
>NZ_JBDNGD010000209.1:0-6928 GCF_041689495.1 Halomonas sp.
GATCGGCTGGAGCCGCGAGCCATCAAACGGCGGCCACGGCCCCATCGATTACTGAAAGTGCACCGGCATCAAGCTCGTGAGCAAATTCGCCGACAAGGACATCCGAAAAAGCTTAAGTAAGTGCCATTCGGGTCTGACCCCTCAACGAAATCTCGCGCGGTAAACCGCCCTCCCACGAATATCGCCACGGTGGTGAGGGCTTGACCTTGGTGGGAGGCCGGCTCTGCCGGGCGAGCTCTTGACCTTTAGAGCCGGGTTGGCTGAGGTTGAACGGCTCCAGGAACTCGTGAGTCAGCATATCGCCGACAGTAGTAGGTTTACGATTGATCTTGAACATCATGGTCACCTGTAGGTGTGTGGATCCAGGTAGATGTTATGCGCCTTCTCCCCCATCCCACTCGAAGATGAGACGGTACTGCTTATGAAGCATATCGTGACGCACGCCGAATACGACAAGCTGTGTCGTCAATATGCCAAGGAGGCTGATAAATGAACGCCATCGCCTGCCTCGAAGACGCCAAGGCTGTTTTTCGTGCAGCCCCCTTCCTGTCGCGCATCCACTCCGCAGAGGAGTACCAGGACGCGCTCGCCTTCGTCGATGAACTGGTCGATGACTTCGACAACAACGTCGCCCTCATCGAGCGCCTGATCGATGCTATCGAGGAATGGGAAAACACATCCGAGGCGTTCGCCGAGTTCAATGCCGGCGTTCAATCCCAAGGCGCCGTGGACATGCTCAGGTTCCTGATGGACCAGCATGGTCTCGGCGTCGCGGACCTGCCCGAGATTGGCAGTAAGTCGCTGGTTTCCAAGATCCTCAACCGCAAGGGGCGGGACCTCACCCGCCGCCATATCGAAGCGCTCTCCAAGCGCTTCGGGGTTAGCCCCGCTCTCTTCTTCCCCGGCTAGCTCAATGGCGTGGGGTCAGACCCCTCAGCGGACTTTCGGGTCTGACCCCACCGGGCACTGGCCGAGGATGGTGCGGGCAGTGACGCGCAATGCCCGGCTTGCCCACCTCCGCCATGTGAGCGATAATGAGTAATAAACGATCATTTGGCTGATAGAGGTGATCATGGCTCTACAAGACCAATCCCCCAAAAAACGTCACGACATGGCGACCGCCGCCATGCGGACGTACCCTAATATCGCGAAGGCCTGGGGCCTCGGCGAGCACGAAGCGGCTCTGCTGCTGGGTGTGCCGGACTCCACCTACCGTCGCTGGCGCAAGGCGCCGGAGAAGTCGCGACTCGACGTCAACCACCTCGAGCGGATGTCGCTAATACTGGGTATCTACAAGGCCCTGCAGATCCTCCTGCCACGCACCGATGCCGCCGACTCGTGGCTTTGCCGGCCGAACAGTAATCCGCTGTTCAATGGGGCAGCGCCCCTGGACAGGTTGCGCAGCGGCCTGGTGCAAGACTTGTATGTCGTGCGCCAGCACCTCGACGCCGCCCGCGGAGGCGGTTTCGCGTGACCTTCCCGATTTCTGCGGTTCGCTGGCGCCCGAGCTACCGGGTGATTCCCTCACGCTTTCCGCCTATCGACCTGTTCGAACGAGTGGGCGAGACAAATGACTGGACGTTACTCCAGGAGCTCGAGGGCGTGACGTCGCAACGCTTGCGCGAGCAGGCCGGCGATATTCGTCTGGTTCGGGAGGAAGATCGCCGCTATGGCCCTGGCTGGACCCCTGTGATGGCGGCGTTCTGCCACCTCAATGGCGATGGCGCTCGCTTCACCGATGGCACGTTTGGGGCCTACTACTGCGCCCTGAGCGAAGCAACCGCGATCGCCGAGACCCGCCATCATGCCGAACGATTCCTGCGCGAATCGCAGGAGCAGCCCATACAGCTCCAACAGCGGGTCTACCTCTCGGACCTTGCCGGTGACTTGTATGATTTGCGGGGTGGCCCGCCGGGGTCTTCAGCGCTGCTTACTCCTCATGACTGGTCTGCCGGGCAGGCGTTCGGCCGCCAAGCCTGGAACGAGCACGCCGATGGGATCGTCTATCCGAGCGTGCGTGACCCGGATGGGGAGTGCGCGGCTGTGCTGCGCCCCCCGGTATTGTCAGCCACACGGCAGGGCCGGCACTTGAGCTATGAGTGGGATGGCGAGCGCATACGCCATGTCCTGGAAATCCGCTTGGTGGAGTAGCCACCACGCCGGGTGTCTACACGGTGGTTACCCCGTCCGGCAAAACAAGGGCTTCATGTTATGCTTGGCGAAGCCTCGCGCTCCAGGAGCCCAGGATGACCGCCACACGCAAGAAGCTGCCCATCGGCATCCAGACCTTCGCCGACATCATCGAGGGCGGCTACTACTACGTCGACAAGACCCCGCACATCCAGCGCCTGGTGGAAGAGGGCAAGTACTACTTCCTGTCGCGGCCACGGCGCTTCGGCAAAAGCCTGCTGGTCGACACCCTGCGCTGTCTGTTTGAAGGCCGCCAGGCGCTTTTCAAAGGCCTGTATATCCACGACAAGTGGGACTGGGAACGCCAGCACCCGGTGATCCGGCTGGGCTTTGGTGACGGCGTGGTGACCAGCCGCGAAGCACTCGATGCGCATATCCGCCACCAGCTAAGGGCGCACCGGGAGCGTCTCGGCATCGAGCGGGAACCGCCCGAGCTGATTTCCAGCGAATTCTCGGACCTGATCCGCCTCGCCCACCAGAAATACGGGCAGCGCGTCGCTGTACTGATCGACGAGTATGACAAACCGATCCTCGACAACCTCCTCGAGCCCGAGCACGCCCGCGAACTACGGGAGGGGCTGAAGAACCTCTACAGCGTGCTCAAGGACGCCGACCCGCACCTTGCGTTCGTGTTGCTCACCGGCGTATCCAAGTTCAGCAAGGTCAGCCTGTTCTCCGGGCTCAACAACCTTAACGACATCACCCTGGACGCGCCCTATGCCACTCTCTGCGGCTATACCGACGAGGATATCGACACCATCTTCGCCCCAGAGCTGCCAGGACTGGATCGCGACGAGATCCGCACCTGGTATAACGGCTACCGCTGGGGCGGCCAGGACGTCACCGCCGTCTACAACCCCTTCGATGCGCTGCTGCTGTTTCAGAAGCGCCAGTTCAGCCCCTACTGGTTCGAGAGCGCCACACCCACCTTCCTGGTCGAGGTCCTCAAGCGGCGAGGCATCTTCACCCCCCAGCTGGAACAGTGGGAAACCGAACCTGAACTGCTAGGCCGCTTCGACGTCGATGACATGGCCACCGAGGCACTGCTGTTCCAGACCGGCTACCTCACCGTCAAGCGAGTCGAGGAGCCGATGGTGGGCTACCGGCTCTACACGCTCGGCTATCCCAACCAGGAGGTGGAGACCAGCCTCAACCAGGCCCTGCTGCCGGCGCTGGGCGTCGAAAATGCCCCGCGTGAGCGCAAGACGCTGTTCACCCACCTACGCGCCCACGATCTGGATGGCCTGAAAACCCACCTTAAGGCACTCTTTTCCGGCCTGCCCCACGACTGGTACCGAAACAACCCCATCGCCAGGTACGAGGGCCACTATGCCAGCGTCTTCTATAGCCACTTCGCCGCACTGGGCGTTCAGGTCACCGTGGAAGACGCCAGCCACCACGGCAAGGTTGACATGACCGTCGACTTCGCCGGCCACCTCTACCTGTTCGAGTTCAAGGTGGTGGAGCAACTGCCCGAAGGCCGAGCCCTGCAGCAGATCAAGGATCGTGGCTACGCCGACAAGTACCGCGGCCAGGGCAAGGTCATTCACCTGATCGGCGTGGAGTTCTCCCGCGAGCAGCGCCAGATCGTCGCCTTCGAGTACGAAACCGAGGGGTAAGACCGAAGGTGAAATAAGCACGACATCCAGAAACCAACCCGGCCCGGCGGCTAGTGCATCGCACCGCCCTTGCCAATAGGCACCACCTCCGAACCCGGCCTGGACGGCAGCAGGTCAAAGTCCTCACCGCTATGGGCGAAGCCCTTGACCCCGCGCTTGAGCGTCTCGCAGGCATGCCGGCTGTCCAGTTTCCTTTCCGCTTCCCTGAACTCCTCGAGCAAGGCCGCCAGCGTTTCGGACGATAGCACTTCCTCCTGGGCGCGCATGATCTTGGGATGCGAGGTGCCAACGACGTTCTCGCCGATCAGCAGCTCTTCATAGAGCTTCTCGCCGGGTCGCAGACCACTGAACACCACCTCGATATCACCCTCGGGGTTGTGAGCATCCTTCACTTCCAGCCCGGTCAACTTGACCATGCGTCGCGCGAGGTCGACGATCCTCATCGGCTCGCCCATGTCGAGCACGAAGACGTCTCCCCCTTCGGCCATGGAACCGGCCTGGATCACCAGCAGCGCCGCCTCGGAAATGGTCATGAAATAGCGGGTGATATCCGGATGGGTCACGGTCACCGGCCCCCCTTCCCCGATCTGGCGTCGAAACAGCGGCACCACCGAGCCGCTCGAACCCAGGACATTGCCGAAACGCACCATGGAGAAGATGGTGGCATGCCCCCCACGCGCGGCCTGGTCCTGGAACACCAGTTCGGCCATGCGCTTGGTCGCCCCCATCACATTGGTTGGCCGCACGGCCTTGTCGGTGGAAATCAACACACAGCGCTCCACGCCGAGCCTGGCGGCACTCTCCGCCACCAACCGGCTACCCTGGATATTGTTGCGCACGCCTTCCAGCACATTGTTCTCGACGATCGGGACATGCTTGTAGGCGGCGGTGTGGTAGAGGGTCTGGACCCCGTAGTAGCGGATGGTCGCCTCCACCCGCCCTCGGTCGCAGACATTACCCAGCAGCGCAATGATCGGAAAATCCTCGTCCATCTCCGCCTTGAGCGTCTCGAGTTCCCGGTCGATGGTATAGAGCGCGTACTCGCTGAGCTCGAACAGCACCAGCAACCGCGGGCCACCCCGCATGATCTGCCGACACATCTCGCTGCCGATGGAGCCGCCCGCCCCCGTGACCATCACCACCTTGCCGCTCAGGCTGGTATTGATCAGTGATTCGTCCGGCGGGACCGGATCACGACCCAGCAGGTCCTCGAGTTCCACCTCGCGCAACTGGTCGACGCTCGCCTCGCCGGAAACGATCTCCGGCATCGAGGGCACGGTCTGCACATGCACCGGGAGGTCGGCCAGCTTGTCCAGGACCTGCTTGCGTTGCGCCTTGGTGGTATTGGGCATCGCCAGCAAGACACGGCATATGCCCAGCTGTTCGGCTACCGCCTGGAAATCGCCGGGGCTGAAGACCCTGATTCCCTTGATGGTACTGCCCCACAGCGCCTGATCATCATCCACTAAGGCAGCGACATAAAACTCGCGGCTGCTCGAGAGCGCCTGTGAGAGCTGAGCACCCGCACCACCGGCACCATAGATGGCCACCGCCTCCTTCTCGGCATAGTGGCGAATTAACCAATGGTAATAGCTACGCACCAGCAGGCGCGTACCACCGACATACACCAGGGTGACCAGGGCGAAGTTCACCGGTACCGATCGAGGAAAGCCCTGCCACTGGAAGAAATAGGCGGCGGCCCACAACAGCAGGGCCAGCAGCACGGCCCCCTTGATCACCGCCCACATCGCCTGGGGCCCCATGAAGCGCACCACGGCGCGATAGAGCCCCAGGCGAGCGAAGACGAACACGCCCACGACAGGCACCACCAGGAAGAGCCACCAATAGGGCTCGATGTAGCGAGCCGGCCACCATTCGGCGAAGCGCAGCGCATAGCCCGACCACAACGCCAGCGGCAGCGCGACGAGATCGGCCGTCACCATGATCAGCCGCTTCTTGCCGCGGCTCAGGGAAGTCAGCTTGAGGTGAAGGCTATCGGACCTGTTCATGCAAATCTCCCTGAAAACCCCTGCTTGACCAATAGGCTATGGAGTGGCCATCGCATCCTGCGACCACATGTTTCATTCTGGCGAATTCTGACAGGAAGAACCCGGCACTGCTATCCCTGACAAAACACCACATCCGCATCGCCTGCGAATTCGAGAATAACGCCGGTAAGCCCACGAAACGCGGCGTCAACACGACATCGCCCGGCCCTGTTCATATGCGACGCATAAACAGGGCCAGGCGATGTGGGCATGGACTCTCCGGCATTACGGCCGATATGACGTCTGCAGTGAATCCCCCCGTCCCACGGCGTAGTAGAGCAGCCCGGCCTGCCTGACCAGGGCGGGGTCGAAGAGGTTGCGGCCATCGACGATCACCGGGGTGGCCAGTTGCTGCTTCAGCCAGGCAAAGTCCACGGCGCGGAAGTCGTTCCACTCAGTGCAGATCGCCAGGGCGTCGGCGCCCTTCACTGCCTGGATGCGGTCCGCCACCAGCACCAGGTCGTCACGCTCGCCGTAGAGGCGCCGGCATTCCTTCATCGCCTTCGGGTCATAGGCCTGCACCCAGGCGCCGGCCTTCCACAGCGCCTCCATCAGGGTGCGGCTGGGAGCGTCGCGCATGTCATCGGTGCCGGGCTTGAAAGCGAGCCCCCATACCGCGATGGTCTTGCCGGCCAGGTCGCCGTCGAAGGCCTGGGCCAGCTTGTCGAAGAGGCTCTGCTTCTGGCGCCGGTTCACCGCCTCCACGGCAGTGAGCAGCTCGGCCTCATAGCCGATGTCGCTGGCGGTGCGGGCCAGGGCCTGGATGTCCTTGGGGAAGCAGGAACCACCATAACCGCACCCCGGGTAGATGAACTGATAACCGATGCGCGGATCGCTGCCGATGCCACGTCGCACCTGCTCCACGTCGGCGCCCAGCCGCTCGGCCAGGTTGGCGATCTCGCTCATGAAGCTGATCTTGGTGGCCAGCATGGCGTTGGCGGCGTACTTGGTCAGCTCGGCGGCGCGGATATCCAGGAACATCAGCTTGTCGTGCAGGCGGATATAGGGGCCGTAGCACTCGCGCATCAGACCCTTGACCCGCTCGGAATCGGTGCCCACCACGATGCGCGC
>NZ_JBDNGD010000210.1:0-4383 GCF_041689495.1 Halomonas sp.
CCAGGCGCAGCTCGTCGACCTTCCCGCCCATGTTGGCGATGACGATGGTCAGGTAGACACCCACCAGCACAGTGAACAGCAGGCCGAGCAGCCGCTTGCCGGCATAGACCAGCATATGGCGCAGGTCACGCAGGAAGGCTCGCCGTCTCGCCGAGGCGAAGTCTGGATCGCTCATTGCAGTGTCTCCCCCTGGGTGGCCTGGATGGACGGTACCGTGGCAAACACATGGGAAGCGAAAGCCGGCAGGGCCACCCGACGACTGGTGACGGCCAGCTCCAGGCTGTTGGCCCCGGTGCCCAGGGCCGCCAGGTCATCTGCCGACAGCAGGATGCGCCACTCTCCGCTGTATATCGCCTCGGCCGCACCGCGGCGCGCCAGTTGGCCGCGCCCGTCGAAGAGCAGGTACTGCACCTGCTGAATATCCTCGGCGGGATAGGGTGCTCCCTCGAAGGTCACGCCCAGGCGGAACTCGACCGGCTCTCGACCCTCGGCCCCACCCGCGGCCAGTGCGCCGTCCGGCATGGTGCCGACCTCCACCACCAGGGGGCCGTCGAGATCGAGCTCCGGCACCATGGGGCGGGAGAAGCGCAGCCACTTGTCGGCGGGGTCCGGAAACGCCTCGAAGCGGCGCAGTACCAGGCTGCCCTCCACCGGATAGACCGACGCCAGGTAGAAGGGACCGTTACCCACCCAGAAATGGCCGTATTCGCCATACCAGTCCTCCAGGGCCCGATAACGCTCGGCAACCTCTCCCTCCTCGACCAGGCCTTCCAGCACCGCCGGATACAGCAGGGTCTCGCGCTCCCGGGCCTCGCGCAGGTGCCGCTCGAGGATCGGCAGGCTCGGCCCGGCCACCAGACTCATCCAGCCCACCTGCCGACGGTCGGCCTGGTTCGAGGAGAAGGCCAGTTCGCCGCTGCTCTGGGCGAGCATCCCCAGGGTCAGGGTATGCCAGGGCGTGACCGACGGCGCCCGTGAGGCGACGAGGGTTTCCGCATCGGGGTAGATCTGGTCGCTGTAGACCTCGATCACCAGCGGCTCGCGGGAGAGGATCCGCCAGCCCTTGTAGTGCCGATGGAAGGCCTCGAACACCGGCAGGTGGGCGACATCGAAGAGGTGGCTCGCCTCGTCGGCCCGCTCGAAATTCAGGATCCAGGGCAGCACGATATCGGCAAGCAAGACGGTCGAGCCGTCATGCCAGCGGCGTTGAAGGAAGTCGTCCTCGTAGTGGACACGCACCCTGGTGCGGGCCCTGATGCCTTCGGGATGCGCCTCGCCAACCGTAATGAAACGTTCCGCTTCACTGTCCCAGTCGATCCAGGTGTCCTCGGGCACCTCGATCTCTTCCGCGTAGGTCAGGGTGAGCCAGTCCAGGGTCTTCTCGACGGGTACGCCTTCCTCCACGGTGACCTCGGCGGAGGCGATACGCTGGGGGTGATACAGGCCGGTATAGGGATCGGGGATCACCAGGGGATCATCCGTGGCACGCATGATCATCCGGTCGAAGATCCAGTTGCTGCCCGCCACCGGGTTCCAGGGTTCCGCCAGCAGGTTGGGCGTACCGAACACCATGTCGCCGCCCACCTGGTCGGTGTAGCGCAGCGTATAGGGCCATAGCGCCGACCCGGAAAGCCCGCCGGCCAGGTCACTGGCCACTTCCACATTGGCGGTCCGTGCCGAGGCATTGAGCTGGTCGACCAGCCAGACCCGGGATGAATCCTCCATGGCGAGCGCCAGGGCCCGGGCCATCATCGCCCGACGCTCGTCCTCGGTGCGGATAAGGACGATCAGCGTCACCGGCTCACCCTCGAAATACCAGGCGCCCTCGCGGGAGACCGCGCCCAGGGCCGGCATCTCGCGCTCGATCACCTCCCGGGCGGCCTCCGGGTCATGGGCATAGCGCAGTTCCAGTTCCCGGGCCACACCGGCCAGGCGCGCATAGTCGGGAAAGGCCGTACTCAACGGCAGGGTCCGGGGCACGGCCAGGCCACCGTAGATCTCCTCGGCGACATAGCGACGGTCAACCAGCCAATTCAGTGCCTCGCGGATGACCGGCACCTGGAAGGGGTTGAGCGAGCCACTGTCGAGCACCGGGCCGGCCGGGTTGAGCGTCAACTCGCTGGAGGTGCCATAGGACACGTCATGGGCGGTATACAGGGAATCGCGCAAACGGTTAAAGACCGTGGGACTGGAAATCCCCTGGGTGAAGACCTGGTGGGTGCCGGCCTCGATCAGCCCGGTGACCCGTCCGGTATCCGCTTCCCGGGTGAAGACCACCTGATCCACCAGGGCGCCACGACGGTCCGCATACGCCGCCGTATCGACCACGCCGCCGGGCACAGGGCTCCGCCCGGCGGAAGGGGTCAAGGCCGGACCCAGCGAGATGGCCAATACCGCCACCAGCAGCATGGCACTCAAGACCAGCAGGACGACTTTCATGTTTCCAACCGGATGACGTGCGGCTCCAAGGCGATCCCCTCGACCCTCTCGCGACCTTTCCTGCAAGCCTACGCCGTCAAGCACTCGGTGACTTCAACGCTGCTCGACGCAGGGCGGAAGCCGGCCATTGGCCCCGTGTCGAGCCACAGGAATTGACGGCGTGGCGACACGGGAGAGTCATTCGCCATCGATGGCTAACGCGACCTGAGCCGATAACCCACGCCGGTCACCGTCTCGATTCGACTCGACTGCCGGCCGAGCTTGCGCCGCACGGTCCGCACCACGGCGTCCACGACATTGCTGCCGCCCTCGTAGGTCGTTCCCCAGACATCCCGCAGCAGCTCGCTACGCGTCACCGCCTTGTTCTGCCGGGCGAGCAGATGGTGCATGACACCGAACTCCAGCGGCGTGAGCGAGACACGCCCTTCCTCCAGCACCAGCTCCCGGGACCCGACATCGAGCAAGTCGGGCAGGCCCTGGATGCCGAGCTCAGCGGCGGCCAGCTCCGCCAGCCAGCCGTCCACCGAGGCCGGGCCGAAGTCCAGCACTGCGCTGGCATAGTCATTGCCGTCGAGCGTCACCCCCCCGCTTTTCCAGTACCTCGAAACCCAGACGCTGAGCCACGGATGCATAGGCGGCGAGGTCACGGGCCGTCAGGTAGACACGCCGCAGCCTGGGCCGCAGCTCCATATAGTTACGCTTGAGATCGAGCCAGATGGCGGCCTGGACGTCGCTGGGCGAGTCGCCCTCCTCGACACTCAACCAGCGTCGGCAGAACAGGGCAATCTCCCCCGGGGACATCGGCCTTTGCCCGAGATGCGAGTGCCACTCGGCGGTGATCGGGTCCTCGGCAAGCCAGCGGGGGTCCAGCGTATCGGAGCGCAACTTGCAGCACAGGCCAACGACGCGTCCCTCGGGGGAACGCACCACCGAGAAACTCCGCGGCAGGCGCTGCCACCACTGCAGCAGCGCCTCGACGGCCTGTTCTCCCTCGTGCCGGCGAATCAGCGCCTCGATGGCCTCGCCATCCCGGGGTTGCGCCAGCTCCACCGCCAGTTGGGGCGTCCCGCTGGGGAAGAAGGCCTCGCGCACCACCGGGTTCTCGATCAGGTAAAGCATGTCGGCCGTGTAGCGCCACAGGTCACCGCTCCCCGCGGATTCGGCCTCGGCGATCAACTGCCGCCAGGCGGCGCGTCGATAGGCGAGATGCCGGCTGGGGTCGCTGGTGTGCAGGGAGCGAGAGATGGCATCACGGACGGCATCGTGGATGAGCAAACCATCACTGGCGACATCGACGAACGGCAGGTGGCGCAGGCGCTCGAAGGCATCCTGGGCCGCGAGCTCGGGGAAGAGTGCCCGCAACAGCGATACCGTGACGCGGCGCGTGACCGAGGTCCCCTCCAGCACCCGCCGGGTAACGCCGTCACCGACATCGGCCAGAAAGAGGCGGGTCAACTCGTCTAGGGCATGCTGTAGCGGCCCCTCTTCGAGCCAATGGCCTTGACGGTCCTTGCGTACCGCCGCCGCGGCGAGCTTCAGAGCCAGGGGATGGCCATGGATGATGCCAACGATCTTCTTCGCCGCCGCCTGATCCACGCCGAGGCGATCGAGCAGCCGGGTCGCCTCCTCCTCGCTCAGCGGTGTCATGGCGATGGAACGCATCAACCGTCCCCAGCCCGGCATCGCCTCCCAGGCACACAGGGGCCGCTGTCGACCCAGGAGAAGAAGGCGGACGTTATCGGGCAATGTCGGCACGAATACCTGGCGCAGCCAAGTATCCAGGAGCCTGAACACCTCGACGGTATCCAGGGCCAGGATCACCGGAGTGGAGAGACTGCCCAACCGCGTGAAAAGGGAGTCGATGTCGCCGCCCGCCCCCCCGATGGCGTCACCGAGTGCCTGAAGAAAGCCCGACTCCGTCGGCTCGATGCTGCGACAGTCCAG
>NZ_JBDNGD010000211.1:0-1611 GCF_041689495.1 Halomonas sp.
CTCGATCATCTCGACCAGTGAGCCATCGACACTCTTGCCGCAGACCACCAGGCCGGCCTGCTCCAGCGCATCGATGAACTGGTTGTTGACCTCGTAGCGATGACGGTGCCTCTCGACGACCTCGTCGCTGCCATAGGCCTCGCGGGCCTTGCTGGCGGCCTTGAGCTGGCATACCTGGCCGCCCAGGCGCATGGTGCCGCCGAGGTCGGAGGCCTCGTCACGCAGCTCGACCCTGCCCTCGGGGCTGAGCCACTCGGTGATCAGGCTGACTACCGGGTGCTGGGTGTCGTGGGTGAATTCGGTCGAGTTGGCATCCTCCCAGCCGGCGACGTGGCGGGCGAACTCGATCACCGCCACCTGCATGCCCAGACAGATACCCAGATAGGGGATGCCCTGTTCACGGGCATAGCGGGCGGTCAACACCTTACCCTCCACGCCCCGCTCGCCGAAGCCACCAGGCACCAGGATGGCATCCTTGCCGACGAGACGCTCGGTACCATGGTGCTCGATGTCCTCGGAATCGATGTAATCGACGTTGACCTTCACCCGGGTCTGGATACCTGCGTGGATCAGCGCCTCATTGAGGGACTTGTAGGCATCGAGCAACTCCATGTACTTGCCCACCATGGCAATGTTGATCGACTTCAAGGGGTTGAGCTTGGCGTCGAGGACCTTGACCCACTCGGAGAGGTCGGCCTCCTCGACCTCGAGGCGCAGCTTGTCACAGACGATCTCGTCGAGGCCATGCTCGTGGAGCATCAGCGGGATGCGGTAGATGGTATCGGCATCCTGCAGCGGGATGACCGCCCGCTCCTCGACATTGGTGAACAGCGCGATCTTGCGACTTTCGGCTTCCTCGAGCTCCACCTCGCTGCGACAGATCAGGATATCCGGCTGGATGCCGATGGAGCGCAGCTCCTTGACGCTGTGCTGGGTCGGCTTGGTCTTGGTCTCCCCCGCCGTCTTGATGTAGGGCACCAGCGTCAGGTGCATGAAGATCGCCCGGCTTGCGCCCAGTTCGCTGCGGATCTGGCGAATCGACTCGAGGAAGGGCAGCGACTCGATATCGCCCACGGTGCCGCCGATCTCGACCAGGGTCACGTCAAAGCCCTCACCGCCGGCATACACCCGGCGCTTGATCTCGTCGGTGATGTGAGGAATAACCTGGACGGTTCCCCCTAGATAGTCGCCGCAGCGCTCCTTGCGCAGCACGTTCTCGTAGACTCGGCCGGTGGTGAAGTTGTTGCCCTGGGTCATCTTGGTGCGGATGAAGCGCTCGTAGTGTCCCAGGTCCAGATCGGTCTCGGCGCCATCCTCGGTGACGAACACCTCGCCGTGCTGAAAGGGACTCATGGTCCCGGGATCCACGTTGATGTAGGGATCGAGCTTGAGCATGGTGACCTTGAGGCCGCGAGCCTCGAGTATCGCCGCCAGCGAGGCCGACGCAATGCCCTTGCCGAGAGAGGACACAACACCACCGGTCACGAAGATATATCGTGTCATGGGGGAACCTGTCGAAACGTGATCAGTAGACACGGCAGGAAGCCGCGTCTGGATGGGACGACAGACTAGCAGAATACGACCAATGGCTCAATTTCAGCGCCCAGCGCC
>NZ_JBDNGD010000212.1:0-4964 GCF_041689495.1 Halomonas sp.
GCCTGGGCGGTGAAGTCGTTGATCACCTTGAACAGCGACAACCCCAGGGCGTCGCAGATCTCGTTCCGGGAAAACGACCAGTGGTTGTTGGTCATGGTCACTCGGTCGCCGCGGATCGGGCAGGCGACAGCCAGGCAGGCCTCGCGGGGAATGTCGTCGCTCTCCTGACCGGCTCTCGATAGCCCGACTCTCGATAGCCCGACCCTCGACAAATAATCCTGCACGGCCTCCAGCAGCCCCGGGTAGTCGGCGCAGGGCAGGCTAAGGATGTCATGGGGCTCGAAGGCGCCCGGCGTCACCAGCGCAAAG
This sequence comes from Halomonas sp., assembly GCF_041689495.1. GTDB lineage: Bacteria > Pseudomonadota > Gammaproteobacteria > Pseudomonadales > Halomonadaceae > Halomonas. The sequence goes on from NZ_JBDNGD010000212.1 coordinate 310, forward strand.
CGGGCGTTTGTGCCCCCGATATCGCCGATCAACGCGGGTCGGGTCATCGTCAACTCGCCTCTTCCAGCTGTCGCGGACGAGGGGCTGGGTGCCGCCGCTCTCCATAATGGCTTCCAATCAGGGCCGGGCGAGTCATTCAGGCGTCCTCGTCGTGAATCTGGCCCTCCTGGCGGGCCAGGTCGTCGGCTTCGAAGCCGCCGAACACGCTACCGCCTTCCTCACCGCGCATGGCCAGGTGACGAAAGCCAACGAAGAGCTCACGGCCCAGGCCGACATGGAAGTGATCGAGGTTGCCGACCCGCAGCTCGCGTTCGGCCCAGGTATGGGCGTCGATCTTGACCTCGAGGCGGCCCTTGTCGGCATCCAGTCGCACGATGTCGCCATTCTTGAGCTTGGCCAGCGGGCCGCCGTCCAGGGCCTCGGGGCTGATGTGGATGGCGGCCGGCACCTTGCCCGAGGCACCGGACATGCGACCGTCGGTGACGAGGGCAACTCTGTAGCCGCGGTCCTGCAGCACGCCGAGATACGGCGTCAGCTTGTGCAGCTCGGGCATGCCGTTGGCCTTGGGGCCCTGGAAGCGCACCACGGCGATGACGTCGCGGTCCAGCTCGCCGGCCTCGAAGGCGCCCTTGAGATCGTTCTGGTCCTCGAAGATATACACCGGTGCCTCGACGACGCGATGCTCGGGCTTGACCGCCGAGACCTTGATCACGCCGCGGCCCAGGTTGCCGTCGAGCACGGTGAGCCCGCCGGTGGGGGCGAAGGGAGCGGCCACACCGCGCAGCACGTCCTTGTCGAGGCTGGTCTCGGGGCCCTCCCGCCATACCAGCTTGCCGTCCTCGAGGAAGGGCTCGCGGGTGTAGGCGGTGAGGTCGGTGCCGAAGATCGTGGGAATGTCACCATGCAGTAGCCCGGCACCCAGCAGCTCGCGGAACAGATAGCTCATGCCGCCAGCGGCCTGGAAGTGGTTGATGTCGGCCTGGCCGTTGGGATAGACCTGCATCAGGCTCGGCGTCACCGCGGAGAGGTCGGTGAAGTCCTCCCAGGTGATGGTCAGCCCCGCCGCGGCGGCCATGGCCACCAGGTGCAGGGTATGGTTGGTGGAGCCGCCGGAGGCCAGCAGGCCGACGATGGCGTTGACGATGGCGCGCTCGTCGATCTGCTTGTAGAAGGGGCGGTAGTCGCCCCCGGACTCGGTATTGCGGATCGTCTGCTCGGTGGCAAAGCGGGTCAGCGCCTCGCGCATCTCGGTGCCCGGATTGACGAAGGACGTACCCGGCAGGTGCAGGCCCATCATCTCCATCATCAGCTGGTTGGAGTTGGCGGTGCCATAGAAGGTGCAGGTGCCGGGGCTGTGGTAGGACTGGGATTCAGCCTCCAGCAGGTCCTCGCGGCTGGCCTTGCCCTCCGCGAACAGCTGGCGGATCCGCGCCTTCTCCTTGTTGAGCAGGCCGCTGGGCATGGGGCCGGCGGGCACAAAGGTCGCCGGCAGGTGGCCGAAGCGGGCCGCGGCGATGAACAGCCCCGGGACGATCTTGTCGCACACCCCCAGGTAGAGGGCGGCATCGAACATGTTGTGGGAGAGCCCCACGGCCGCGGCCATGGCGATGACGTCGCGGGAGAACAGCGACAGTTCCATGCCCGGCTGGCCCTGGGTGACGCCGTCGCACATGGCCGGCACGCCGCCGGCGAACTGGGCGGTGGAGCCCATGTCCCGGGCCGCCGCCTTGATGGTGGCCGGGAAGGTCTCCAGCGGTTGGTGGGCCGAGAGCATGTCGTTGTAAGCCGAGATGATCCCCAGGTTGGCCGAGTTCATCAGCTTGAGTGCGTTCTTGTCCGTCTCGCCGCAGGCGGCGAAACCGTGGGCCAGGTTGCCGCAGGAAAGCTCGCCGCGATGCACGCCTCGCTTGTGCTGGTCGGCCATGCGGCTCTCGTAGAGGGCGCGGCGCTCGGCGGAGCGCTCGCGGATACGGCGCGTGACCTCAGCGACGGTGGTATTGAGCGTGGGGGTCGTGCTGGCCATGGGGCACCTCATGTTCGACGTGGCTTTTATGCAACCTTGGTATGTAACTTTACCAAAAATACTCGCGATATTGCCGCCATTCTAGGGAAGTATTGGCTTGAATTGTAGTTTTATTACCGATAGAAAGCCACGCAGGCCCGGTAAGCGCCAGCGCACCGGGTGGACCATGCCCGATGCGCCTCCGACTTTTCCGGCCTGCGATCAGAGCCCCAGTAGCCGCAGCAGCCACTTGCGATACGGCGGGTCGAGCAGCCCCACGACATTGCGCCTGGCCTGCAGGAAGACACCGCGCTGGTGGCTGAAGCGCAAAAAACCGGTCTCTCCATGGTAGGCCCCCATACCGCTTTCGCCCACACCCCCGAAGGGCAGGGCGGGCACGGCGTTGTGCCACAGGGTGTCATTGAAGACCACACCACCGGAATGGGTTTCCTGAAGGATCCGCCGGCGGTTCTCCGGGTCGTTGGTGAAGGCATAGAGCGCCAGGGGGCGAGGGCCGGCATTGACGCGAGCCAGGGCGTGGTCCAGGTCAGGCACGCCGATGATCGGCAGCCAGGGACCGAAGATCTCGTCCTGCATCAAGGCAAGGCCCCGGTGCGGGTCGATGATCAGGGTCGGCGGCAGCTTGTGGATATTCTCGCCGGCCAGCGGCTCGCCCAGGGGGATCACCCGGCAGCCATGGTCACGGGCCTCGTCGAGCATCGCCTCGAGTCGGACCCTGTTTCGATCGCCGAGGATCGCGGTCATGTCGTCGCTGGCCACGCCCTCGGGGTAGAAGTGGCCGACCGTCTTGCCGATGGCGTCGATGAAGGCACCCAGCCGTGGCTCATCGATCAGGACATGATCCGGGGCGATGCAGGTCTGGCCGGCGTTGAACCATTTTCCGAAGGCGATGCGCCGGGCGGCGTGGTCCAGGTCGGCATCCTCGGCGACGATGGCGGGTGACTTGCCGCCGAGTTCCAGGGTGATCGGTGTCAGGTGCTCCGCGGCGGCACGGGCCACCTCGCGGCCGATCCGGGCGCTGCCGGTGAACAGCAGATGGTCGAAGGGCAGGGCGCTGAAGGCCCGTGCGGTCTCGACGTCGCCGGTGGCGACCCAGACCTCCTCGGGGGCGAAATAGCGGGATACCAGGTCGGCCATCAACTCGCTGGTGGCCGGGGTGTCGTCGCTGGGCTTGATCATCACCCGGTTACCGGCGGCCAGGGCATCCACCGCCGGCAGCATGGCCAGGTTCCAGGGATAGTTGAAGGGCGAGACGATGCCGATCACGCCCAGGGGCTGGACATGGACGCGGGCGCGACCGGGCCAGAAACGAAAGGGCACCGGGGCACGTTTCGGACGCATCCAGCGCTTCAGATGGCGGCGGGCATAGCGGATCGCTTGAAGCAGGGTGGCGATCTCGGCTAGGCGAGTCTCGGCCGTGGCCCGGTGGCCGAAGTCGCGGTCGATGGCGGCGATGATCTCGGCGCGATGCCGCTGCGTCAGGTCGGCCAGGCGTGCCAGACGCTGGCGGCGCGTCGTCACCGACGGATAGGGCTCGGCATTGAAGGCCGCTCTCTGGGCGTCCAGCCTCGTCTGCAATTCACTGGCATTGGCCATGAGCATCTCCTTGACAAGGGGAAGGCCGACTCGTGGTGGCACCGGCGGGAAGGGTCTGGGCACAATGGTGGGCCAATGTCGGTGGCTTGTCAGCCGCCGTCTTTTTTCTTAACCGGGGAGACTCGATGTCAGCACTGCTCCTGAGGGAATTGCCCGCCATCGACGCCGTGGCGGCCGAGGAATGGAATGCCCTGGTGGGTGACGACTATCCCTTCCTGCGCCACGAGTTCCTCCACGCCCTGGAAGCCAGCAACTCGGTGAGACCGGCCACCGGCTGGGTGCCGCGTCACCTGACGCTATGGCAGGATAATGCCCTGGTCGGTGTCCTGCCCCACTATCACAAGCATCATTCCTACGGCGAATACGTCTTCGACTGGGCCTGGGCCGACGCCTGGGAACGTGCCGGTGGACGCTATTATCCCAAGGGGCTCAGCGCCATCCCCTATACGCCGGTACCGGGCCCCCGGCTGGCCCTGGCAGCGGCCATCGACACCCGAGAGGCGATGAGGGTTCTGGCAGAGGCCTGGGAGGATGCTGACGTCTCCAGCTGGCACCTGCTGTTCGCCGAGGATGACGAAGTCGTGGCCTGGCATGAGGCGCGTCCCTCGCTGCTGATACGCCATGGCGTGCAGTTCCAGTGGCGCGACCAACACTATGGCGACTTCGAGGGCTTCCTTGCCGCCATGACCTCGAAGCGGCGCAAGACGATCCGTCGTGAGCGGCGCCTCGTCGCCGACCAGGGGCTGACGCTTCATCGGCTCCAGGGCGAGGCCATCGACAAGGACGCCATGGCGCACTTCTTCCGCTGTTACGAGATCACCTACCTCGAGCGCGGCCGCCATGGCTATCTCAACCTGGAATTCTTCGAGCGCCTGCGCGCCACCCTGCCCGAGACCCTGCTGCTGATCCAGGCGCGGCTCAACGGACGACCGGTCGCCGCGGCGCTCTGCCTGCAGGGCGCACGCACCCTCTATGGCCGCTACTGGGGCAGCGAGGTGCTCGCCGACTGCCTGCACTTCGAGGCCTGCTACTACCA
>NZ_JBDNGD010000213.1:0-5688 GCF_041689495.1 Halomonas sp.
GTTCACCGTGTGGCATCACTCCTGCAACGCTGGATGATGGGCACACACCATGGCGCAGTCCAGCCAGGACAGTTGGATAACTATCTTGATGAATATGTATTTCGGTTTAATCGCCGTAAATCCAAATCGAGAGGCTTACTGTTTTATCGCTTGCTCCAGCAAGCGGTTGTGACAAAGCCGGTCACCTACCAAAAGGTGGTGGCACGGCGGGGGAAATCTGGAAATTGAAGCTTGTGGAGCTAAAGGGATACCCCGTATGAATATACAGTATAACTGAGTGCCAGGGAGCCGTCAGTAGCCTGTGGGGCCGAGCGTCGAATCTGATAGGATAGGCGGCCTTGATCCCCCAACGTGCGGAGTCGCCGACGTGGAAAGCCCCCCGGGCCCTGTGCCGAGCCCCGACGCCGAGACCGGTCGGGGCGTTAGCCGCTATCTGGATACCCTGACGAAGCCGCCGGGCAGCCTCGGGCGACTCGAAATGCTGGCCGTCGACCTGGCGACAATGACCGGTGAAGCCTTTCCCAGGGTTACGCCCCCGGGAGTGCTGGTCTTCGCCGCCGACCATGGCATCGCCGCTGAAGGGGTCTCGGCCTTCCCCCAGGCGGTCACCGCCCAGATGGTCGCCAACTTCATCGCCGGAGGCGCGGCGATCAATGTCTTTGCCCGGCAGATCGGGGCACGACTCGAAGTGATCGATGTGGGGGTGGCGGCCGACTTGCCTCCCCGGGGGCTAGTGGACGAGAAGGTGAGATTCGGTACGGCCAATTTCGCCTGGGAGGAGGCCATGCACCTCGAGGAGGCCGAGGCCGCTATGGCGGCGGGTCGACGAGCGGTGCAACGAGCTCTGGAGTCGGGCTGTCGCTGCCTGATCATCGGGGAGATGGGGATCGCCAATACCACCAGCAGCAGCGCCTTGCTGGCGGTGTTGACCCGGGAACCGGTGGCAAGCCTGGTGGGAAGGGGAACCGGCATCGACGACGCACGATTGGCCCACAAGCAGGCGGTGATCGAGGCCGCTATCGCTGCCCGGGCACCGGATCCCGCGGACCCCCTCGGCGTGCTGGCGAGTCTCGGTGGGCTCGAGATTGCCGCCATGACTGGGGCCTGCCTGGAGGCAGCGAGTCGCCGGGTGCCCCTGCTGGTCGACGGCTTCATCGCCACGGTGGCCGCCCTGGTGGCCTGCCGGCTTGAGCCACCGGTGCGTGACTTCCTGGTCTTCGGCCATCGTTCCCGAGAGCCTGGCCATGACCTGGCGCTGGCGGCGCTGGATGCCAGGCCCCTGCTGGACCTCGAGCTTCGGCTCGGTGAGGGGACTGGCGCGGCGCTGGCCTTTCCCCTGCTGGAGGCGGCCTGCCGTATGCTGGCGGAGATGGCGACCTTCGAGGCGGCCGGTATTGCCGAAACCCCCCGCGCCTGATGGTCAGCCTCGAGCCGCTGACACTCTGGGGCCTGACGCTGTTGCTGTTGGCGATTGTCGTGGATCTCGTCATCGGCGACCCCCCCGGTATTCCGCATCCCGTCGTCGCCATCGGCAGGGTGGTGACCGCTTGCGAGCGCCTGTGGAACCGGGGGTCGTCTCATGTCCGGCGTCGCAATGGCTATCTGCTCACCGCCATGGTGGTCATCGGTGTCTTCCTGATCGCCTGGTTTGGCTTATCGATACTCTCCCGCCTGCACCCCGGCCTTGGTCTGGTCGCCGAGTTATGGCTGCTTTCCACGACACTGGCGATCAAGGGCCTGGTCGAGGCGGCTCGTGTGGTGGCCGAGCCCCTGAGCAGGGGAGACCTTGCCGCTTCGCGCCTGGCGCTCTCCAGGATAGTAGGCCGGGATACGGCGCACCTGGACGAGGGCGAGATCACCCGGGGTGCCGTGGAAACGGTCGCCGAGAATACCGTGGATGGCATTACCGCGCCGCTGTTCTGGGCCTTGATAGGCGGCGCTCCGCTGGCGGTGGCCTACAAGGCGGTCAATACCCTGGATTCCATGGTCGGTTATCGCAATACCCGCTACGCCGACTTCGGCTATGCCTCCGCCAGGCTCGATGATCTGGCCAACTGGTTGCCTGCGCGACTCACCGCCCTGGCGCTCTGGCTGGGCGCTCTGGTGATGCCGGGCATGCGAGTGCGGGGAGCGCTTCTCTCGACCTGTCGCGAGGCACCACGTCATGCCAGTCCCAATGCCGGCTGGCCGGAGGCGATGGTGGCTCGCCTGCTGGGCGTGCAGCTGGGTGGCACCAACCACTACGCGGGAGAGGTCTCCCGCCGGGCTACTCTGGGGGATCCCCTCGAACCACTGAGGTCGGGGCATATTGCCCTGGCGATACGCCTGATGCACGCAGGCTGGCTGATCTTCCTGCTGTTGGTGCTGCCTTTTGTGCTGCTGCGGGAGTGGCTGACATGATGCGAGACAAGATTGGCTGGCCGAGCCATGGGGGCGAGGCAGCGCCGCTGTTGTTGCGCCATGGCTTGCCCAGGGACCTTCCTTTGCTCGATTTCAGCGCCAATCTCAACCCCCTGGGCTCGCCGGCCTGGCTGGCTGAGCAGCTGATGAATGCCCTGGCCGGTGTGGAACGCTACCCCGACCCGACGTATCGCCGGGCGTGCGAGGCTATCGCCGAGGCCGAGGGAGTGACCCCGGAAGAGGTGCTGTTGACCAATGGCGGGGCCGAGGCGATCTTCCTGGCCTCAGCCCTGCATGCCCGCCGCCGGGCCGTCATCGTCCAGCCGACCTTCTCGGAATATGCTCGTGCCTGCGGCCAGTATGGCCTTTCGGTGTCTTCGCTTGAGCTGGGGGGCGAGGGGTTCGAGCTGGATGAAAGGGAGGCACAGAGGGCCATGGCCCATTGTGAGGTGCTCTTTCTGTGCCGTCCCAACAATCCAACCGGCACCCTGGTGCCGCAACTGGTTGTCGAGCGGCTCCTGGCAGTGGGGCTCAAACATGGGAGTACATTGGTGATCGATGAGGCCTTCATCGATTTCGTGGTACCCGATGAACGCCTGACCCCCTTGCTGGCCTGCTACCCGAACCTCGTCCTGCTGCGTTCCCTGACCAAGTACTACGCCATTCCCGGTCTGCGTCTCGGCTACCTGCTGGGAAGCGCCGACAACGTGGCTTGCTTGCGGGAGCTTCAGATGCCCTGGAGCGTCAATCATCTCGCGGCCAGCCTGCCCCCCTTCCTGCTGGCCGACCAGGAGTTCCCGGCGAGGACGCATCGCTGGTTCGGGGCCGAACAACCGTGGCTTCAAGACAGGCTAAGCGCAGTCGGGTTACGGGTCGTGCCGAGTCGGACCAACTTCTTCCTGGTACAGCCGGCGGCGGGCCCCGGGGGGACCGATTTCCTTTTCGAGTTTCTGTTACGGTCGGGCATCCTGGCCCGGCATACCCGCAACTTTCCAGGTCTGGAGGGGGAGTGGCTTCGCCTGGCGCTGCGCGATTCAGCAGAAAATGCCCAATTGGTTAGCGTTCTTAAGGAATGGCAGGACAACAGGGAGAGAACATGATCGCCTTCGTCAGTGGCGGGGCGCGTTCCGGCAAGAGCCGCTTTGCCGAGCAGTTGGCTCGAGAGTGGCATCGTGACAGCGGTGGAAAGCGCTACTACCTGGCGACCGCAAGGCGCGCGGATGACGAGATGGCAGACCGCATCGCCTGCCATCGCCGGGAGCGCGGTGATGGCTGGATCACCCTGGAGGAGCCCCTGTTGCTTGACGAGGCACTAGACCGGGTGGAGCAAGGCAGCACACTGCTGCTCGATTGCCTGACTCTCTGGGCCAGCCAGTGGCTCTATGGCAGCGATTTCCACGAGGCAGAGGGCGACCGGATGCTGGCGGCCCTGCTGGGCAAGGCCCGGCAGAAGACAATCCGTCTGGTCGTGGTCTCCAACGACATCAACGAAGACCTGCCGCCAGGCGACCCGGAGACCTGGCGCTACCTGGCCTTCCTGCAGGGACGGCATCGTCAGTTGGCCAGGGAGGCGGACCGTGTCGTCGAGGTCGTGGGCGGCCTGCCCATTGACTGGAAAGGAGTGACCGGGCGATGAGAGAGGCAGGCTTCGGGCTGTTGCTGGCCATCCAGTTTCTCACCCGGTTACCGGTGCCGATCGCCTGTCCCTGGACGCCGGTCACCAGCCGTTGGGCGGTTCGCTGCTATCCACTGGTGGGCCTGCTGCTGGGCGCCTTCCTGGCGGTTATCGCAAGCCTGCTGCAAGGCATTGTTCCCGATCCGCTGCTGGCACTTCTGCTGGTCAGCGCCTGGGTGGCGCTTTCGGGCGGCCTGCATCTGGATGGTCTGATGGACGTGGCCGATGCCCTGGGCAGCAATGCGCCGCTGGAGCGTCGCTGGTCGATCATGAAAGACCCCCAGGTAGGCAGTTTCGGCATGCTGGCGCTGGTCTTCCTGCTGGCCTGGAAGGGCATGCTGCTCTGGGCCCTGCTCGACGCCGGGATCAGTCCGGGACTTCTCGCCCTGGTGCCGGCCCTGGGCCGTCTCGCCGGCGTGGCGCTTCTGGTAGAGGTGCCGGCGGCGCGACCCGAAGGACTGGCCTGGTCCTGGAAGCAGCATCTCGGGAGGCGTGATCTCTGGCTGTCGACGCTACCCCTGGTGCCGATGGCCTTCTGGGTATCAGACGGGTCGCAGTGGCTCGGCGTGCTGCTGTTCTCATTGATGATCTTTCTGTTGTTATACGGGGCGCTGGTGATTCGCGCCTTCAAGGGTGTCAACGGCGACATTATCGGTGCCGCCATCGAGGGAGGAGAACTATGGCTGCTGCTGATCGCCTGGAACTGGTGGTCGTTCGTCATGGCCTGACCGCCTGGAACCAGGAGCGGCGCTACCAGGGGCAGCGCGACATTCCGCTGTTGTTGCCGGATGCGCTCGATGACCTGGACCGTCTTCGCGACTCCCTGGCCGGGGAGCCTTTAGACGCCATCTACTGCAGCGACCTGACGCGCTGCCGCCAGACCCTGGCCCATGTGCGGGAGGGGCAGGATGTCGAGGTGAAGGTTGTTTATGATGCCCGGCTGCGCGAACTGGATTTCGGCGACTTTGAGGGAAGCTGCTACGACGAGCTCAAGTCGATACCGACCTATCGACGCTGGATCGACAGCCAGGGCGAGCGAGCCCCGCCGGGTGGCGAATCTGCTGCCCAGATGCGCGCACGCCTCCAGGCGTGGTTGGATGAATGCGTCACGGCCGCCACCTTGCATGGGCATCGGCGGGTGCTTGTGGTGTCCCATGGGGGAGTGATCCGCGAGCTGCGTCGGCGCTTCGAGACCCTCGATTTCTGGGAAGGTGGCGTAGGGCAGGCCCGGGGTCGCCGGTTCATGCTCGTTCAACAGGGAGGAGGCTGGCAATGCAGCTCTTCATCGGCGGTGCCTGCGCCGGCAAGCACGAACGGGTAAGGGAGCGATTTCCCGCGGCCTCTTGGTGCCGCCTCGCGCCCGGCAAGCCATTGGGGATCTGGCGTGACCTGGCCAAACCCGGCGCCGCGCTGGTGCTCACGGGATGGCTGTCCTGGCTCGAGGCGGCGCTCAGGATCGAGACCGATGATGATGCCTTGCGCCTTGTGCTGGTCGAGGAGTTGCAGGCACTGCTCGAGGCCGAGCGCCAGGACGCCCTGAACGTAGTGCTGATCGTGCCGGAAGTGGGCCGCGGTATCGTCCCCATGGCGGCCGGAGATCGTCGCTTGCGTGA
>NZ_JBDNGD010000214.1:0-18429 GCF_041689495.1 Halomonas sp.
AAGGCCGCGCAGCTGCGGCCATGAATGCTGATCACCGTTTCATGACCGGAGGCAATCGATCGAATCATGGCAAGACTCGACACCTTCAGTATTGGTGAGCCCCTGGGAGACCCCTCACCCCATTCCTATTCTGCCGCTGAGGTGTCGGTGATGGCCACTGCCGCCGACGAGGCCCTGTCATGTCAGCGGGAATTGAATCGAGCCGGACGCAATATCGTCGGTGAGATCCTCGAGGGGCAGGGGGCTTTCGTGCAGCTGGACCATTACCCGAAGGGAGATGTCTACGACGGCGAGTCCGGAAGCCAGGTCTATTACCATGCGCATCGCCGCGAGGAACATGGCCATTTCCACCTGTTTCACCGGCCACCGCAAGACAACCGGCCAGGCGAGGTCAAGACGCCCAGCCATCTGGTGGCGATCTCCATGGACCGGTGGGGAGCCCCGATAGGGCTTTTCACCACGAATCGCTGGGTCACGGGCGAGAGATGGCGTAGTGCCGAGGAGGTAATCGCCCTGGCGACGGGCTTTCGGATCGATCATGACAGGCCATCATGGCTGGTGAATCGCTGGATCACGGCCATGGTGAAGTGTTGCCGACCCCAGATCGACACCTTGCTCAGACACCGTGACCGTGAAATTGCCCGCCTGCTGGCGGATCAGGGTGACGCCATCTACGAGGATCGCCGCATCGAGGTTATAGGTCAGCTGCCTCTGCATCTTCCCCACTGGTGCAAGATCCTTCAGGACGTCTTGACCTCGCCAGGGTAAACGGCGTCGGTTCGATGGATCTGCCAATGAAAACGCGCCGGGATGGCCGGCGCGTTCAAGGCGGATCACCGGGCGTAGATCAGCGGTGCTCGGCCAGCTGATAGCGGGTGTCGAGCCGGGAGTAGTCGAGCAGGATATGGGCGGATTCGTTGATCTGGACCCGATCCAGCGGATCGTCGGCATCCTCCGGTTCCTCGCCTCGAGCATCCAGCCATTCCTCCAGGGGATCCAGCCCCAGTGCCCGGCGACGCTGGTTCTCCAGAGCGAGTTGCTCGGCTTCCTGTTGCTCGACCTCTCGCTGGCGCTGCTCGAGATTGAGGCTGACGCTGGTTTGCCGCTCCCGCATCCGCCGATTCAGTTCGGCCTGGAGTTCCAGATAACGGAAATTGGGCAGGGTGTCGATGCGTTTCTGGTGGCTATCCTTGAGTGATTCCAGGTAACGCCAGGGCTCGCCATAATGTCGGTACTGTACGGCCCTGACCGTGTCCCACTCGAGGGCGTTGTCGAGGCTGCTTTCGCCGATGAGATCGGGATCCACCAGGCTCGGGAAGATGATGTCCGGTTCGACGCCCCGATGCTGGGTGCTGTCGCCGGAGATACGGTAGAACTTGGCACGGGTCAGCTTCATCTGACCGTGGCTGAGGTCGTTGAGGGTCTGGACGGTACCCTTGCCGAAGGTCGAACTCCCCAGCACAAGGCCGCGGCCATAGTCCTGGATGGCACCGGCGAAGATCTCCGAGGCCGAGGCCGAGAGCCGATTGACCAGGACGCCCAGGGGGCCGTCGTACTCGGTGCCGGTCTCTGTATCGCCGTAGAGGCTGATACGCCCGCGGGCGTCACGAACCTGGACGGTCGGGCCGCGATCGATGAACAGGCCGATCAGGGAGTTCGCCTCCTGCAGGGCGCCGCCGCCGTTGTTGCGCAGATCGAGCACGATGCCTTCAATGCCTTCTTCCTCGAGTCGCTCGATTTCCCGGGCGACATCGCGGGTCGTGCTGCGGAAGTCCTCTTCGCCGGCCTGCCAGGCGTCGAAATCCACATAGAAGGTGGGAATCTCGATGACCCCGATACGGTGGGTGCCATCGTCACGCTCGATCTCGATGACCTCGCCCTGGGCGGCCTGATCTTCGAGATTCACGGTGTCCCGGGTGATCTCGACGACCTGGGAGCGCGTCATGTCCACGGCCTGGGCGGGGACGACATCAAGGCGCACCACAGAGCCCTTGGGGCCGCGGATCAGGTCCACCACGTTGTCCAGGCGCATGCCTACGACATTGACCATCTCACCTTCATCCTCCTGGCCGACGGCGATGATACGATCGGCCGGCTCGAGCACGCCCGCACGCTCGGCGGGGCCACCGGGCACCAGGCTGGTGATCTTGACATACTCACCATCGGACTGCAGCAGGGCACCGATACCCTCCAGGGAAAGGCGCATCTGGATATCAAAGGATTCACCCTGCCGGGGGGACAGGTATTCGCTGTGCGGGTCGATAGTACCGGTCACGGCCGCCATGAAGAGTCCGAAGACATCTTCCTCCTCCGTCTGCCTAACTCGTGACAACTGCCCCTCATAGCGCTGGCGAAGATTGGTGATGACCTGCTCCTCGTCCTGGCCGCCGAGGACCTGCGAAAGTGCCGCATTATCGAGTCGCTTGCGCCAGAGTTCATCGAGTTCCGATTCGTTGGTCGCCCAGGGCACGTCCTCGCGGTCCAGTTCGAGGCGCTCTTCGCCGGTGAAGTCGAAATCCATGTCCTGGTCGAGCTTGGCCAGCAGCCATTCCAGGCGCGATTCGGTGCGTTCGTGATAGCGCTGGTAAAGCCCGTACACCCGGTCCAGTTGACCATCGAGGATGGCGTCATCCAGGGTGGTTTCCAGATCCTGGAAGGCATCGATATCACGGCGCATCAGGTAGGCGCGCTGGCCGTCCAGGACATCCAGGTATCGCGTGAACACCCTGGCGGACCAGTCATCATCGATGTCGACGTCGGTGTAGTGGCCGTAGCGCAGAGACTCGGCTATTTCCACGGCCGCCTGCCGTTGGGTATCGGTGGGCTGGAATTGTCCGAGGGTAGGGGTGGCCACAACCAGCAACGCGACCAGGACAAGGTATCGTCCCAGGCTAACAAACAGGCTCATCAAGGAAGCACTCCCGGTTTCATGTAAACTTTCTTTCTAGACAAGCGCGCGGCCGTCGAGTTGCGTTGTTCAATGGCCGATTGTAACAGCTTGGCCGCGATTGCATGACCCCAGACCCATGACATTATCCGAGGAAACCATGACCCAGGATGACAGGCTCGAGCGGCTGCTCGACTTCCTGCGCCGTTCTCCCACGCCCTGGCATGCCGTTGCCCGCATGGCGGAACGACTCGATGCCGCCGGCTTCCGTCGTCTCGATGAGCGGGAGACCTGGCGACTCATGCCGGGAGAACGGGTTTACGTGACCCGCAACGACTCGTCGATCATTGCCTTGCAACTGCCCGTGGACCCGCTATCTGCGCTGCGCCTCATCGGTGCCCATACCGACAGCCCAGGTCTTCGCCTCAAGCCGAATGCCGCCCAGGTATCCGGGGGTTGGCTGCAACTGGGCGTGGAGGTCTATGGCGGCGCCCTGCTGGCTCCCTGGTTCGATCGCGATCTGGGCATCGCCGGCCGCGTGCACGTTCGTCATGCCGACGGTCGCTTGGAGGGGCTGCTGCTGCATCTGGACGAGGCAGTGGCCATCATTCCGAGTCTGGCGATCCATCTCGACCGCGAGGTGAACGCCGGTAGGCCGATCAATGCCCAGACGCAGATGGCGCCAGTGCTCCTCCAGGGCGGAGATACAGCCGATCTCGAGCCTCTTTTGCAGGCCTGGCTCGCCGAGCAGCATGAAATCGGCAGCGTGGAGATCCTCGACTTCGAACTCGGCCTCCAGGATGTCCAGCCGCCGGCTAGGGTCGGTGTCCAGGGGGAATTGATCAGCGGCCCCCGGCTCGACAACCTGCTGTCCTGCTTCATGGGTCTGGAGGCGCTGCTGGATAGCGATGGTCGACAGGCAGCGGTCCTGGTGGCCAACGACCATGAGGAGGTCGGCAGCGCGAGTGCCTGCGGTGCGCAAGGGCCTTTCCTCGGCGATGTCCTCCGGCGCGTCAACGCCCAGGTTGGCGAACCGGGTGATGAAGGCTTCATCCGTCTGATTCAGTCATCGCGGCTGATTTCCTGCGATAACGCCCATGCCCTGCATCCGAACTTTCCCGACAAGCATGATGCCGCCCACGGCCCGCTGATCAATGGTGGTCCGGTGATCAAGGTCAATGCCAGCCAGCGCTATGCCACCAACAGCGGAACTGCCGCCTTGTTCCGGGACCTTTGTCGCGCGGCCGAGGTGCCGGTGCAGGCCTTTGTGACGCGCGCCGATATGGGCTGCGGCAGTACCATCGGCCCCATCACCGCCACCGAGCTGGGGGTGCCGACGCTGGATGTCGGCGTGCCCCAGTGGGCCATGCACTCGATCCGCGAGACCGCGGGCAGCCACGACGTCGCCTACCTGACCCGCGTGCTGACCGCCTTCTGCAACCGAGAGATGCTGGACTGAGCGATGTTCGAGAGGCTCCCGGACCCGCCTCGCGTAGCGAGGATGCTGGGTAACATACAAAAAACCCGCCGCCAGAAGCGCCGGGGTTCTTGATGTCTGGTGGCTACGCCCTGATTCGAACAGGGGACCCCATCATTATGAGTGATGTGCTCTAACCAGCTGAGCTACGTAGCCAGGCAACGGGGGCGAAGTCTACGGTCTTGCAGGTGAACGGTCAAGCGGCTTGTCGGGTCCCTTGCCATGGATGCATCGGTTTCTAGACATTGAAACGGAAGTGGATCACGTCGCCGTCATGGACGATGTAGTCCTTGCCCTCCAGGCGCCACTTGCCGGCATCCTTGGCGCCCTGTTCGCCGCCCAGGGTGACGAAGTCATCATAGGCGATGACTTCGGCCCGAATGAAGCCCTTCTGGAAGTCGGTATGGATCACGCCGGCGGCCTCGGGCGCGGTGGCACCCACCCGAACCGTCCATGCACGGACCTCCTTGACCCCGGCGGTGAAAGACGTCTGCAGGTCGAGCAGCGCATAACCTGCCCGGATCACTCGATCCAAACCCGGTTCCGACATGCCCATTTCATCCAGGAACATGGCGCGTTCCTCATCGTCGAGTTCGGCGATCTCCGACTCGATCTGGTTGCACACCGGCACCACTACGGCGCCTTCCTCCGCGGCGATCTCGTTGACGACGTCGAGGTAGGGATTGGCCTCGAAGCCATCCTCGTTGACGTTGGCGATGTACATGGTCGGCTTGAGGGTCAGGAAACCGAACCCCTTGAGCTGGCGTTTCTCGTCCTCTTCCAGCCCGGCGGTCCGCAACGGCAGGCCCTCGGCGAGGTGAGGCTGGATGCGCTCCAGGATCGCTTTGGTGGCGATGGCTTCCTTGTCGCCTCCCTTGGCCACTCGCACCAGGCGCTGGATGGCACGTTCCACGGTATCCAGGTCGGCAAGGGCCAACTCCATGTTGATGATCTCGATATCGGCACGCGGGTCGATCTGATTGGCGACATGGATGACGTTGTCGTTGTCGAAACAGCGGACCACATGGGCGATCGCCTGGGTCTCGCGGATATTGGCCAGGAACTTGTTGCCCAGCCCCTCACCCTTCGAGGCGCCTGCCACCAGGCCGGCAATGTCGACGAACTCCATGGTGGTGGGAATCACCTTCTGGGGCCCCACGATCTCGGCCAGGGCATCGAGACGGGGGTCGGGCATGGGCACGATGCCCACATTGGGCTCGATGGTACAGAAGGGGAAGTTCTCGGCGTCGATGCCCGACTTGGTCAGCGCGTTGAAGAGCGTGGACTTGCCGACGTTTGGCAGGCCGACGATACCGCAGTTGAAACCCATGGAAGCGTCCTGGAAAGCGTGGTCTAAAGGGGTGATTGGCGGGTATTCTACGTAAGCCAGCGCCTAGCGCCTAGCTTCGCAAGCGCTGGGCGATCTCAGCTCGGCGCTGAAAAACTGTGCAACCGGTTCATGGCCTTTGCCCAGTCACCGCTGAGGGCCTGGGGCAGGGTGACCAGGCATTCCTCGATGGCGGCATCGATGGCGGCATGTTCGGCCTTGCCGGGGCGGCCCAGCACATAATGGACCACTTGACGGGCATCGCCGGGATGGCCGATGCCGACACGCAGCCGGTGGAAGCTGTTGTCGTTACCCAGGGCACTGATGATGTCGCGCAGGCCATTGTGGCCGCCGTGACCGCCACCCTGTTTGTAGCGTGCCTGCCCCGGTGGCAGGTCCAGTTCATCGTGGGCGACCAGTATCTCGTCAGGGGCGATGCGAAAGAACTGGCTGAGCGCCGCCACGGCTCCCCCGCTGCGATTCATGAAGGTAGTGGGCTCAAGCAGGTGCACTTCCTGGCCATGCAGGTGGACCTTGGCGTGCAGGCCCAGGAACTTCTTCTCCGGGCGCAGTTCTCCGCCTGCCGCCCGGGCCACGGCTTCGACCACCCAGGCGCCGGCGTTATGGCGTGTCGCCTCGTAGTTGGCGCCGGGGTTACCCAGTCCGATGATCGCCTTGAGTTGGCTCATGTCGTGCCTCCAAAAAAAATCAAGCGCCGTAGCGCTTGATTGTCGGGACAACCGGCCACGCCAAGGAGCGTGGCCGAGAACAGCGCCGATTACTCGTCGTTGTCCTTTTTCTTCTCGTTGTCCTGGCTTTCCCCCTCGCTCTTCTGTGCCTTGTCGTCACCAGCGTCGTCCTCATCAGCGGCGCCGGTTTCGGTGGCCTCGTCCTCTTCCTCGTCGCTACGGATCTTGGCCTTGGTGATGCTGAGCACGGCGTTATCGTGCCCTTCGCCATGGGCCAGGTCGACCCGCGTCACGCCGGCCGAAACCGTCAGGTCGGAGAGGTGCAGGGTGCTGCCGATCTCGAGTGCCGAGATATCGACTTCCAGGTAGTCCGGCAGGTCCTTGGGCAGACAGCTGATCTCGATCTCGTTGGAGAGCACATGCAGTTCGCCATCCTCTTCATTGATGGCCTTGCACGATTCCTCGCCCACCACGTGAAGTGGCACACGCAGGTTGATCTCATGAGTGGCATCGACACGCAGGAAGTCGGCATGGGTGATCAGCGGCTTGTAGGGGTGACGCTGGAGGTCACGCACCACGACCTGCTGGGACTTGCCTTCGATCTGCAGGGTGATCAGCGAGGAGAAGAAGGACTCTTCCTCGAGAGCCTTGTAGAAGCTGGTCTTCTCGACGGAAATGGGTTCAGGTGCCTTTTCTCCACCATAGACGATGGCGGGTACCTGTTCATTCGCACGACGCAGGCGGCGGCTCGCACCTTTCCCCAGGTCGTGACGAACACTGGCGTTGAGAGTGAAATCTGACATCTTGTTGCCTCTTGCTTGAAGTAGGGGAACCCGATGGCCCGCGACCTGGCCATGGGGTGCCCGAAAGCCCCTGCGGGGCGTCTAGGCCGTCACCGTTGTTCAGTGGAACATGGCGCTGACGGATTCCTCGTTGCTGACCCGGCGGATCGCCTCGGCGATCAACCCGGCCACGCTAAGTTGGCGGATCTTGCCGCTGCGCCGGGCGTGATCGGACAGCGGGATGGTGTCGGTCACCACGACCTCGTCGAGCACGGAGCCAGCGATGTTTTCCACGGCCGGTCCGGAAAGGATCGGATGAGTGGCGTAGGCGACCACGCGTCGGGCGCCATGCTCCTTGAGCGCCTCGCCGGCCTTGCACAGGGTGCCGGCGGTGTCGATCATGTCGTCGACGACCACGCAGTTGCGCCCCTCGATCTCGCCGATGATGTGCATCACCTGGGCCTGGTTGGCGGAGGGGCGGCGCTTGTCGATGATGGCGAGATCGGCATTGAGCTGCTTGGCGATGGCGCGGGCACGAACCACGCCGCCCACATCGGGGGAGACCACTACCAGGTCCTCATAGTTCTGCCGTTCGATGTCATCCAGCAGGATGGGTGAACCGTAGACGTTGTCCACCGGGACATCGAAGAAGCCCTGGATCTGGTCGGCATGCAGGTCCATGGTCATGACCCGGTCGACGCCTGACCGGACCATCATGTCAGCGACGATCTTGGCCGAGATCGGGACCCTGGCGGAGCGTACCCGACGATCCTGCCGGGCATAGCCGAAATACGGCATGACGGCGGTGATCCGCGTGGCGGAGGCCCGACGCAGGGCGTCCACCATCAGGATCAGTTCCATCAGGTTGTCATTGGTCGGTGCACAGGTGGATTGCAGAACGAAGACGTCCTTGCCGCGCACATTCTCGTTGATCTCGACCGCTATTTCTCCGTCGCTGAACTGTCCCACCGTGGCGTTGCCCAGTCGATTGTCCAGGCTCTCGACGACCTTCCGGGCGAGTTCCGAGTTGGCGTTCCCGGTGAAAACCATCAATTTAGACACGCGCAGCCACCTATGCAGTATTGGGGATCTAGGGTTTATCCGGACCAGGGGCATCATCACGGCGATGTGCCGGATCTCATGTGCGCGAAATCAGCATCACAGCCTCCCTGGCGGGACGGCGTATTATCTACCCAGAACCGTGTGAAGAGGGGAGCGGTTCAGACCCCTTGCCTTGAAGGCCTGCCAATGGGCCGGTAATCCGTCCATCAGCAGGTCGACCTGGTGTTCATCGTCGGTCCAGGCGAAGACGCAGGCGCCGGTGCCGGTGAGCATGGCGTGTGAGTGCGCGCCGAGCCAGTCGAGTGCCCTGGCGACCTCGGGATAGCCTTCCCGAACGATGCGCTCACAGTCGTTGCGCCATCGTGATGCCCCCCCTTGCAATGCGCGCGCCATGGTAATCGGGGGGCTGTCGCGTGTCAATTCCGGGGAGCCGAACACCCGTGCCGTCGAGACGTGCACACCGGGGTGGATCACCACGAACCAGGGGGTATCTAGCTCGACCGGCGTGAGTCGCTCACCGATGCCCTCGGCCCAGGCGGCATGGCCTCGAACGAACACCGGGACATCGGCACCCAGACGCACGCCGAGTTCGGTGAGCCGTGTCTCCGTCAGGCCCAGGCCCCAGAGTGCGTCGAGGCCCAGCAGGGTGGTGGCAGCATTGGAGCTTCCGCCTCCGAGTCCGCCGCCCAGGGGCAGTCGCTTCTGGAGGTGGATGTCGGCGCCGAGCCGGCAGCCGGTCTCGGCCTGCAGCAGTCGCGCGGCGCGAACCACCAGGTTCTCCTCCACGGGAATGCCCGGAACCTCGGTCGAGAGGCGGATCTCGCCATCGTTTCTGGCCGTGATGTCCAGGGTGTCGCCATGGTCGAGGAACTGGAAGAGTGTCTGCAGCTCATGATAGCCGTCTGAACGGCGTCCGGTGATCAGCAGCAGCCGATTGAGCTTCGCCGGAGCCGGAAGGCTGAGACCGGCTCCTTCAGGCATCGTCGACGACCGGGCGCCAGTCGGTGACCACCAGGGTGACGCGGAAGTCGTCGATTTTCATGATCATGCGCCGGGGAAGCCAGAGGCCCTCGGAGAGGACCCAGTCGCGGTAGTCGATCTGCCAGCCATCCTGTTCCAGGCGCAGCGGAAAGCCCAGGTCGTCGTACTCCAGGGTGTAATCGCTGTCCGCCGAGGGTAGGCCGCGTACCCAATCGGAAAGTGCGCTGACCGGTAACGACCAACCGAGCTGCTGTTCCATCAGGGCCTCGGGGGTTTCTGCCTCGAAACGGCCCTCGGCGGTGGTCAGCGAGAAGCGCCCTTCGCGCCCTTCCAGGGTGCTGCGGCCACCGCCGAAGGGACCGCTGATCAGCAGGCGGTAATAGTAGGGGTGCTGGCTCCAGTCCAGGTTGGCACTGGTGGAGTCATCGGGGGTGCGCAGTCCTGCCTTGCCGGCGAGCACCCAGGTGTCCAGGGCCTCGAGTCGGTCGGACTGCGCTTCCCACTGGCCGTCGGCGCGTTCGCCGTCCGGTACGGGGGCGCGTCCGGCGCAGCCGATCAACAGGGTCAGGATCAGCAGGGCAATCGTCAGTCGCAGGGTTGTCATGGCGTGTCTCATCGGGTCGGTGACAGGGGGTCTGGGTGGCATCAGGGGGCCAGTGCGGGAAGGCGTTCGAGCAGGTCGTCGAGTGCCGTCCGGTCGTCGAAGCGCTCCAGGGCCTCGCGCACCAGGACCCTGGCCTTCTCGCGACGATCCAGAACCCACAGGACCTCTGCCAGGTGGGCGGCGATTTCCTGGTCGGGCATGGCGTCATAGGCCTTCTCCAGCCAGGGGAGTGCGCCCTGGGGATCGCCCTCACGAAAGTGCACCCAGCCCAGGCTGTCCATGATCGCCGGGCTGCCGGGTTCGAGTTCGTTGGCACGCTCGATCATCTCTCGGGCCTCTTCCAGGCGGTCCTCGAGATTCAGCTCCACCAGGGTATAGCCCAGGGCATTCAGTGCCATGGCACTGTCGGGATTGCGCTCGATGATGCGTCCCATGTCGCGCTCCATGCCTTCGAAATCGCCGGCCTGCCAGGCGCGCATGCCACGCAGATAGAGTAGCTGTTCATCATTGGGCGTGCGTTCCAGTTCCCTGTCGAGCAGGTCGTCGGCCTCGGCGGAACGTCCCTGGCCTTCCAGGAGTTCGACCTCCAGGGTGACCAGATCTGCGAAATAGTCTTCGTAGCGCAGCCGTTCGATGCGCAGGAAGGCTCGCGCATCGAGCAGGCGGTCGTCGCTGATCAGCATCTCGGCGGCACTGAGCCGGGCCTGCAGGAAGTGCTCCTCGGGAGGCACCTGGCGATAATAGAGGAGGGCGTTGTCGATCTCGTTCTCCTCCTCGGCGATGGCGCCCAGCAGCAGGAAGGCCAGGGCCGGGGTATCACCCTCTGCGACCACGGGCAGCAGCAGGCGGCGGGCCGGTTCCGGTTCTCCTTCCTCGAGGTAGAGCCGGGCCAGGGCCAGCCGCAGGTCATGATTACCCTCGTGGGCTTCCAGCAGGGCGTCTGTCTGGTTCTCGGCGGCGGTGACATTGCCCAGGCGAAGTTCGCTCTGGGCCAGCATCAGGATGAATCGTGGGTCACCGGGTGCGATGGTCAAGCCGCGGCGTGCGGCTTCCCGAGCAAGGTGATGATTGCCTTCTTCCTGAGCCAGGCGGGCTTTCGTCAACCACAGCGCCGGTAGCTCCGGTGATTGCGTCGTCAAGCGATCGAGGCGACGCTCGGCACTCTCGGTTTGCCCTGCGGCAACCTCCAGCAAGGCGGTGGCCAGTTCGGCATCATGACGACGCGAATCGTCCGTGCCACCCAGCTCGGCCAGATGGTCCTGCAGTTGTGCCAGCAGTGGTTCGGGGTCGGCATCCTCGGCCAGGGCCGTCTCGGCAAAGGCGGCCAATTCGCCCTGCCCGCCCAGGGCATGGACCCTGAGCCGTTGGGCGAGAGCGGCCGACCAGTCTCCCTGCTGCATGGCCAGGCTGGCGAGCAGGCGTGCCGGTGCCTCCGCCTGGGGGGCCAGGCGCTGCCAGCGCTCGGCCGTCTCGGCCAGGAGCTGGCGATCGTTGCTCAAACGAGCTGCCAGGGCGGCGCGTTCGATAAGGGCCAGGGAGTCATAGCGGTCGGCCCCTTCCATGAAACGCTGAGTGGCGCGGCGGTAATCACCCCGCTGTCCGGCGAACTCGGCGGTCAACAGGTTGGCAAGCCCCTGGCCGTCCAGGCCTCGTTCGATGGGCGGAGCACCGGCCATGGGGTCCTGGTTCGTTCCCGCATCGGTGCCGTTGGCCGGCAGGACCTGGCAGCCACCCATCAGGATCGCTGACAGCAGGGGGGCCAGGCGGGCGAGGGCAGGGCGAGGGCGGTTGTGCTTTGCGGCGGGCATGCGCTTCTCATCAGGGATACCGAGGCGTCAGCATAACGGCTTGGCCGCCCGGGGCAAAGGCCAAGCCGACACCCTGGTCATGGCACCTCCTCCGGCCGGGCTGTGATAGAATCTGGCGCCTCTGGAGTCGGGCGGCCCGAACCGCCGTATGAACTAGCAAAGACGCCGAACGCATGACGCTGCTTGCCCTTGGAATCAATCATCGGACCGCCAACGTGGAGGTTCGAGAACAGGTTGCCTTCTCGCCCTCCCAGTTGGAGTCGGCGCTGGGTGAGCTGCGTGGCCTGGCTGGCGTGAAGGAGGCGGCCGTGCTGTCGACCTGTAATCGCACGGAACTCTACTGTGTCACCGGTGAACAGGGCGAGGGCGCAATCCTCGATTGGCTGGGGCGCTATCATGGCCTCGACGGCGAAGACCTCAGGCGCTGCGCCTATCACTACCTGGACAACGATGCTGCCCGCCACCTGATGCGAGTGGCGGTGGGGCTCGATTCCATGGTGCTGGGCGAGCCGCAGATACTGGGTCAGCTCAAGGAGGCCTATCAAGCCGCCCGCCAGGCCAAGGGTCTGGGTGGTGAGCTCGAGCGTCTCTTCCAGCGAGCCTTCGCCGTGGCCAAGCAGGTACGCACCGAGACCGGCATCGGTCGCAATCCCGTCTCGGTGGCCTATGCGGCCGTCAGTCTGGCGAGCCGCATCTTCGATGACCTCTCCCGTTCACGGGCGCTGCTGATCGGTGCGGGCGAGACCATCGAACTGGTCGCCCGCCATCTCCATCAGGCCGGGGTGCGCCAGCTGACCGTGGCGAACCGTACCCGGTCGCGCGCCGAGACACTCGCCGGCCCTCTGGGCGGCCGCGCCATCACCCTGGACGAGATTCCCGAGGCCTTGATCGAGGCGGACATCATCATTTCCTCCACCGCGGCACCCTTGCCGATACTCGGCAAGGGCATGGTCGAGCGTGCCCTGAAGAAGCGCCGTCATCGCCCCGTCTTCATGGTCGATATCGCCGTGCCCCGGGACATCGAGCCCGAGGTGGGTGAGCTTGGTGATGTCTTCCTTTATACCGTCGATGACCTCCTGGAGGTCATCGACGAGAATCGCCGCCACCGACAGGTAGCGGCCGACCAGGCCGAGTCGCTGATCGAGCACGGGGTGGGCGCCTGGCAACATGAACGGCGCATCCGCAGTGGCGGTGAGCTGATCAGTGTCGTCAGGGCCCGCGGCCAGGCACAGCGAGAGTTGTCCGAGCAGCAGGCCCTGGCTCGACTGGCCCGTGGCGAGGACCCAGAGGAGGTGGTTCGTCGCCTGGCCCACCAGCTGACCAATCGCCTGCTTCATCGCCCCACCGTGGCCCTGCGCGAGGCCGCCTCCGCCGAACGCCATGACCTGTTGGATGCCGCCACGGAGCTGCTGCTCGATCCTTCTTCCGACAAGACCCGATAGGATTGCCGAATGAAAGTGTCCCTGCGCCAGCGCCTCGATACCTTCGCCGAGCGCTTCGAGGAGCTCGCCGCCCTGTTGGCGGAACCCGATGTCATCCAGGACCAGCCGCGATTTCGCGACTATTCCCGTGAATATGCCGAACTCGAGCCTCTGGTCGAGGCCTGGGGGGCGTACCTGGGCATCGAGAAGGACATCGAGGATGCCCGGCAGTTGACCTCCGACGGTGATGCCGAGATGCGCGAGCTAGCCGAGCAGGAAGTCGCCGAGGGCCGCGAGCACCTCGAGGCCCTTGACGTGCGCCTCAAGCAGTTGCTGGTGCCGAAGGATCCCGACGACAGGCGTAACGTCTTCCTCGAGGTCCGTGCCGGGACCGGCGGTGACGAGGCGGCACTCTTCGCGGGAGATCTCTTCCGCATGTATTTCCGTTACGCCGAACAGCATGGCTGGAAGGTCGAGGTTGTCAGTGCCAGTCACGGAGAGCAGGGCGGATACAAGGAAATCATCTCGCGGATCAAGGGGGAGGGGGTCTATGCCCGGCTCAAGTTCGAATCCGGCGCCCACCGTGTGCAGCGCGTGCCGGCCACCGAGTCCCAGGGTCGCATCCATACCTCCGCCTGTACCGTGGCGGTGATGCCCGAGGCTGATGAGGTGGAGGACATCGACATCAACCCGGGTGACCTGCGGGTGGATACCTTCCGCTCCAGCGGGGCCGGTGGTCAGCATGTCAACACCACCGACTCGGCCATCCGCATCACCCACCTGCCCAGCGGCGTGGTGGTGGAATGCCAGGAGGAGCGCAGCCAGCACAAGAATCGGGCCAAGGCCATGTCACTGCTGGCGGCGCGTCTCAAGCAGACGGCCGTCGAGGGCCAGCGTCGGGATCAGGCGGATACCCGGCGTTCCCTGGTGGGTTCCGGTGATCGCAGTGAACGCATCCGTACCTACAACTTCCCCCAGGGCCGGGTGACCGATCATCGTATCAACCTGACACTCTACAAGCTTGGTGAGGTGATCAGTGGCGAGCAACTCGATGATGTGATCGAGCCCCTGATCAACGAGTACCAGGCCGAGCAGCTCGCCGCCCTTCAGCAGGAAGGGTGATGCGTCTCGATCGCCTGCTCAGCCGGGCCGTCGAACGACTCGAGGCGGCCGGTTCGCCCAGTCCACGACTCGATGCCGAGGTGTTGCTCTGTCATGTCCTCGGCGTCGACCTTGCCTGGCTGTATACCTGGGGCGATCGGGAGTCGCCGGTTCTGGAAAGGGCCCGTTACGAGGCATTGATCGCGGCACGGGCGGTCGGGGAACCGGTCGCCTACCTGACCGGGAGACGGGAATTCTGGGGGCTTGTCCTGTCGACCTCCCCCGACACCCTGATTCCGCGTCCCGATACCGAGACCCTGGTCGAGGTGGCTCTGCACCGTGGCCCTGGTCCCGTCGGGCGCCTGCTCGACCTCGGTACCGGTACCGGCGCCATTGGCCTGGCCTTTGCCAGCGAACGACCGGGCTGGGCGGTGCTGGGTGTCGACATCAGCCCCGCTGCGGTTGCCCTGGCACGCTACAATGCCGAGCGGCTGGGCATCGGCAATGCCGAGCGGCTGGGCATCGGCAATGCCGAGCGGCTGGGCATCGGCAATGCCGATTTCCGCCACAGCGACTGGTTTGCCGCCCTCGCCGGGGAGGACTTCGAGCTGGTCGTCGCCAATCCTCCCTATATCGCCGAGGATGATCCTCACCTCGCGTCGGGTGATCTGCGTTTCGAACCGCGAAGTGCCCTGGTCGCCGCCAATCAGGGCCTCGCCGATCTATGTCGGCTGGTGCAGGGCGCCAGGAATCATCTGGTCCCGGGAGGCTGGTTATTGCTGGAACATGGCCATACCCAGGCGGCCCGGGTGCGTGACATCCTCCTCGATGAAGGTTTCCTGGAGGTGGCAAGCATCGAGGACCTGGGTGGCCATGAACGTGTCAGCCTTGGCCGGCAGCCGGAATGAGTGGCGTTGACCCCGAACACTGGAGGCGTTTGTATCGCTGTGGTACACCTGATCCGGCAAGTCATCGGGGTCGATGGCGTGATCCCGGTAGCGCAACCCGCTTGATCCGCTTCGGCTGGTGCCTTTCGGTCGATCCGATTGCCTCGGTGGCGTGTTCACTCACCTTCAGCGTGTCCCAACGACAATGAAAGCCAAGACTCGATCCCTCGATCGCATCGACCTCAAGATTCTGCGCTGCCTGCAGGAGAATGCACGCCTTTCCTATGTTGAGCTGGCGTCCCGAGTGGGGCTTTCCACCACGCCCTGCCTGGAGCGTGTCAAGCGACTGGAACGTTCCGGCATCATCCGTGGTTACAAGGCGGTACTGGACCCCCTGGCGCTCAAGGCGAACCTTCTGGTGTTCGTGGAAATCAGCCTCGAGACCCAGTCGTCGGAAGTGTTCGACGAGTTTCGTCGAGCGGTGTCGGCCTTGCCGCAGATCCAGGAGTGCCATCTGGTCTCGGGGCAGTTCGACTATATCCTCAAGTGCCGGATTCCGGAGATGGCCGCCTATCGGCAGTTGCTCGGCGATGTCGTCCTGACGCTTCCCGGGGTCAAGGAGTCGAAGAGCTATGTGGTCATGGAAGAGGTCAAGGAGGACTTTTCCTTGCCCATTCCCGATATCGACGAACTGGATGACAACTGACCGCCCATTATAGGCCATGCCCCATGAATGACGATGACCTGCTGCGCTACAGTCGCCAGATCATGCTCGAACAGATCGACATCGCCGGCCAGGAGCGGCTGTTGGCCAGTCGCGTGCTGGTGGTCGGTGCCGGTGGCCTCGGTTCCCCGGTGGCGCTCTATCTGGCCGCCGCCGGGGTGGGGCATCTCAGCCTGGCCGATGCCGACGAAGTGGAGGTCTCCAACCTGCAGCGCCAGATCGCCCACGGCCAGGCGGACCTGGGGCGCAACAAGGCCGAGTCGGCTCGCGAGGCGGTCCTGGCACTCAATCCCGGCTGCCGCCTCGCGACGTTCACCGAGCATCTTGAGGGGGAGCCCATGCTTCGCGCGGTGGCGGCGGCCGACCTGGTGCTCGACTGCACCGACCGTTTCTCCAGCCGCTATGCCATCAATGCCGCCACCCGTACGGCCGGGGTGCCGCTGATCTCGGGGGCGGCGATTCGTTTCTCCGGCCAGCTGGCCGTGTTCGACCCGCGTGATCCCGATAGTCCCTGCTATGCCTGCCTCTACCCGCCGGACGCTAGCGGTGACGAGGCTCTCTCCTGTGCCGAGAACGGGGTGGTGGCCCCCCTGGTGGGGCTGATCGGTGCCTTCCAGGCCCTGGAGGCGATCAAGCTGCTCAGCGGTGCCGGCACGCCACATCGGGGCCTCTCCACCTTCGATGGCCTGACAGGCCAGTGGCGACACTTCCGGTTGCCCCGGGACCCGGCCTGCCCGGTCTGCGGTGTCTGAATGCGGCCCGGCAAGGTGGTGGTCATTTCTTGACGCTTCTACTGCGGATCCTTTTCCGACGCCCTTGTCGCATCCCTATTCATTAGCTTATTTTTCCTGCCTTTCTTGGGTGTCAGTTGTTCGAGAATGACGAGTACCGTCTCGTTCCCAGCCACCCTTATAGGTTCGCCTGTTATTGAAAACTTGACAGTCGATGGCGGGCTGACGGCAAACTGATGGCGTATCTTCATCCTCGCGATGCGATCCACGACAACGAGTACAAGACGCATGACCGCACAGGCTGCACCCATGACCCGATCCACGTCGCTGCAGGGCCCCGCCTCCTGGTACCGCGATTCCGTGGCCGTCGAGCTCGGTGATTGCCCTGTGCTCGAGGGCGAGGTGCGGGCCGATGTCTGTGTCATCGGCGGGGGTGTCACGGGGTGTTCGGCGGCCCTGCATCTGGCCGAACGGGGATATTCGGTGGTGGTGCTCGAGGCCGGTGAGATCGGCCATGGGGCATCGGGCAGAAGCGGTGGGCAGATTTTGCCGGGGCTGGGCACCGATATCGTTACCGTGGAGAAGACCCTGGGCCGAGAGCGGGCCCGCGAGATATGGGAGATGAGTCGCGAGGCGGTACGTCTCACCGCCCAGCGGGTCGAGCGTCACGCCATTCCCTGCGACCTCGCCTGGGGTTATCTGCATGCTGCGGTGAAGCCGCGCCATGTCACTGAGCTCGAACATTTCCGCGACCGCCTGGCCCGCGACTACGACTATGAGGCTCTGACGCTGCTCCGCGGCGATGCCCT
Source organism: Halomonas sp. (assembly GCF_041689495.1). Taxonomy (GTDB): domain Bacteria; phylum Pseudomonadota; class Gammaproteobacteria; order Pseudomonadales; family Halomonadaceae; genus Halomonas. The sequence continues at coordinate 17,291 of NZ_JBDNGD010000214.1, forward strand.
GCGCGAGCATGTGGTGACCGATGCCTATCCCGCTGCCCTCCATGACGGCGAGGGTGGCCATCTGCACCCCCTCAATTACACCCTGGGCCTGGCCCGGGCCGCCCTTGAGGCCGGCGCGAGGGTCCATCAGGGCAGCCCGGCGATCGAGATCCGCCGCGGCAAGCCGGCGGTCGTCGTCACGGCCACGGGCCGAGTGACCGCCGATTTCGTGGTGATGGGTACCAACGCCTATCAGAGCGGCCTGGTGCCCGAACTGTCCGGTCGCCTCATGCGGGCGGCCAACTACATCATCGCCACCGAACCGCTGTCCGAGTCGCATGCCGCCCAGGTGCTGCCTCGAAACGATGCCCTGTCGGACGCCAACTTCGTGCTCGACTATTACCGGCTCTCGTCTGACCGCCGCCTGATCTACGGCGGTGAGGTGAGTTATACCGGCCGTGAGCCGCGGGGCTTGCAGGCGCGCATGGATGCCAAGATCGCCCGGCTCTTCCCGGTATTGCGCGGGATAGGGATCGAGTATCGCTGGGGGGGCGATGTGGGTATCACCCTCAATCGGGCACCGGATTTCGGCCGACTCGACGATAACCTCTACTATGCTCAGGGCTATTCCGGCCATGGCATGGCCCTGGCCGGATTGGCGGGCAAGCTGATGGCCGAGGCGGTGTCGGGGCAGAGCGAGCGCTTCGACGTCTTCGCCGCCATGCCCCATCGTCACTTCCCCGGCGGCGAGCGGCTGCGCACACCGCTGCTGGTTCTGGCCACGACCTTCTACAAGCTGCGTGATCGGCTCTGACCCGGGCCATCAAGAATCAAGGGGGCATGCCCATGAATGAAACCACCAGGTCGAGAGCCGTCGATTCGCTGACCGAGCGACCGGAGAGCTCACCAGGCGACCCGGCACGGCAGGCCTCGTCCATCGAGATGCAGGGACTTCATAAACGATTCGGTCGTGACACCGTGGCCCTGAATGGGGTCGACCTGACCATCGAGGCCGGGGAGTTCTTCACCCTGCTGGGCCCCTCCGGTTGTGGCAAGACCACCCTGCTGCGGATTCTCGCGGGGCTCGAGGAGCCCGATGACGGCCATCTCGCCATCGGTGGCAGGGACATCACCGAGGTTCCCCCGCACAAGCGCAGCGT
>NZ_JBDNGD010000215.1:0-8693 GCF_041689495.1 Halomonas sp.
ATCTCGATGGGATCCTCCACGCCCCGCGGGGTGGTGCGTCGCAGGACGGCCTTGAGGCGTGCCACCAGTTCGCGCGGTGAGAAGGGCTTGGTGATGTAGTCATCGGCGCCTGCCTCCAGCCCATGGATCTTGTTGTCCTCCTCGCTCTTGGCCGTGAGCATGATGATGGGCAGCTCACGGGTGGTATCTTCACGCTTCAGGCGCCTTGCCAGCTCGATGCCGCTGGTGCCGGGCATCATCCAGTCGAGCAGAACCAGATCCGGCTGATGGTCGACCACCATGGCGTGGGCGGTCTGGGCATTATCCGCCTCGAGTACCCGGTAATCGGCCATTTCCAGCGCCACGGCGATCATCTCGCGGATCGAGGCTTCATCATCGACGATCAGAACGGTCTTGTGGGTCATCGGGCGGCCTCTTGGTCATGGGCGATGACAGTGACGGTTTGATGACGATGACAGCACGTCAGGATGACAGTTGGATGACATCGAGACGTTCACCCCTTCATTACGGGCCACAGGCTGAGGGCGATACCGGCAAAGACCACCAGGCCCGACCAGTGATTGTTGAGAAAAGCCTGGAAGCAACGGTCGCGATCGCGCCCCCGGATCAGGACCTGCTGGTGGATGAAGGTGGCCGCCATGGCGGCAAGCCCCAGCAAGATGAAGCCGCCGAGCTCGAGTCGAATCCCCACCCAGGCCAGGAGCAGGAGTGTGGTGCCCTGCAGCAGGCCGATCATCAGCCGGTCGGCACGGCCGAACAGCACCGCGGTGGACTTGATGCCGACCTTGAGGTCGTCGTCCCTGTCCACCATGGCATATTCGGTGTCGTAGGCCACGGTCCAGGCGACGTTGGCGAGGAACAGCAGCCATGCCTCGGCCGGCACATGACCCAGCACGGCGCCGAACGCCATGGGAATGGCCCAGGAGAAGGCGGCGCCGAGGAACGCCTGGGGCAGGTGGGTATAACGCTTCATGAAGGGGTAGATGAAGGCCAGGACCACCCCCACCAGGGAGAGCATCACCGTGAAGAGGTTGGTGAACCACACCAACACGAAGGCGGCCATCACCAGAATCAGGAAGATCGCCTGGGCCTCGCCCTCATTGATGCGACCGGTGGCCAGGGGACGGTTTCGGGTGCGCGTGACATGGCCGTCCAGGTGGCGGTCGGCATAGTCGTTGATCACGCAGCCGGCGGCACGCATCAGGTAGACCCCGGCCACGAAGATCAGTAGCACATCGCGGCCGGGAAGGCCCTCGGCGGCGATCCACAGGGCCCAGAGGGTGGGCCACATCAGTAGCCAGGTGCCGATGGGCCGGTCCAGCCGCATCAGGTGGAGAAAGTCGGGCAGGCGCGCCAGCCCCTTGGGGCGCATTACGGTTCGGTCCATTTCGTCCTCGTTGAAGCCGGGGTGACCGGAAGACAGCCAGACTAGCGCGAAGGCAGGCCGAGGTCATCCGTCATGGTATCCAGGAACCATTCCTGGACCAGGACGGTAAAGCGGCGATAGCCGCGGCCGTGACGAAACACCGAACGCCTTCCCCAGGGGCCTGTGTCGGGGAAGAAGGGGGGCGGTGTCGCGGTGACCTCGATGGGGCTGCGTGCCAGTCCCGGCTGTCGAAACAACCAACTCCCCAGGGAGTTTTCCCCCAGCCGATCAAGACGCTGACCTCTCAGCTGCGTCAAGGGAACCACCGACCTGGCCACGACCCAGGGACGCTCCTCCAGGCAGAGGGCGACCTCCCGGCACCACGCCAGCTGGGTCCGGGGCATTGCCAGCCCCTGGCTCTCGTCGAGCCGTGGGCGAGCCAGTCGCTGGTCGAGGAGGATCACCCGGAAGGTCTGGCCGCCGCCGGCACAGATCAATCGGCTGGTGAGGGAGTCGCGTGATGCCACCCAGCGCCACCAGTCATCGCTCATGGCCGGCCGTGCCGACGTGAGGGGGCGCCAGCGGGGCTGGCGTCCGCCATGAGGGCTGAATGGCCGGTCGTGGCCAGGGGGAAAATCAGGCGTCGTGTCATCTGACACCGGCTGGCTCCGCATCAAAATCCAGGGGAGCGTAGTGTAGCATGTCACATTGACAGGCTCCCTCTGGCCGCCCGGCAAGACGCCCCGGGCATCATGCATCAAGGAATTTCATGAGCGCTCCCCTGACCATCATCGGTGCCGGCATGGCCGGGATCGGCCTGCTGCGGCAAGTACGTGGCCTGGATGAACGACGGCCGGTCACCCTGATCACCGCCGACAGCGGTGACGACTATTCCAAGCCACTGCTCTCCACCGGTTTTACCAAGGGGCTGCCGCCCGGGCGTCTGGCGATGCGCTCGGCACTGGAGGTGGCCGACCAGCTCGGCGCCGTGGTGCGTACGCATTCGCATGTCGAGTCGATCGACCCGGCCGCGCGGACCCTGCGACTCGGCCAGGAGACGCTCCTCTTCGGCGAACTGGTGCTGGCGACCGGCGCCGCGCCGGCCCTGCCCTTCATGATCCCCGAGTCCCTGGGTGATCGGGTCTTCACCATCAATGACCTGGACGATTATCGCGACTTCCATGCCGCATTGTCGGTGCTGGATCGTCCGGCTCGGGTGACGATCATCGGCGCCGGTCTGGTGGGCTGCGAGTTTGCCGACGACCTGGTCGGCGGGGGCCATCGCGTCAGCCTGGTGGCACCGGAGCGTGCGCCCCTGGCGAGATTCCTGCCGGAACCCCTGGGGCGGGCGCTGGCCGAGGCCTTCCGAGAGGCGGGTATCCACCTGGCCATGGGATGCAGCCTGGCGAGTCTCGAGGCGCAGGGCCAGGACCTGGCTCTCGCCTTGAGCGATGGGCGTCACCTGGAGGCGGATCTGGTCCTGGTGGCGACGGGCCTGCGGCCGAGAACCGAGCTTGCCCAGGCGGCCGGGCTCGAGGTCGGTGATAGTGGTGTCCTGACCGATCGCTGGCTGGCCACCTCGGCCCCCGGCGTCTATGCGCTGGGTGACGTTGCCTGTGTCGCCGGGGTCAATGCCATGTATGTTCAGCCCCTGCAGGCCGCCGCCCGGGCGCTGGCGAAGACCCTCACCGGTACCCCCACCCCGGTGTCCTATGGCGCCTGGCCGGTGCTGGTCAAGACCTCTCTGCTGCCGGTGGTCGCCTTGCCCCCCGTTGCCCGGCCAGTGCATTGGAAAATCGAGGGACAGGGTGCCGATCTGGCCGCCCTTGCCGAGGACGAGAGGGGACGTCTGAGCGGTTTTGCATTGACAGGATCCTGTGTCCGGCGGAAAGTCGAACTGGCGCGGGCGGCACCTCCGTTGCTAGGCTAGAGTACAGCAGCGGCAGCTGTACCATGAATTCAGGGGGAAACTCGCCGCGCACGGGTATGATTCGCAAGTCGTCCTGCCGGCTTTTCTCTTATTCGTGCCGCGGGAGTTCGGATCGGAAAGGCCTCATGAGAGTGGTGCCCGGACATACTATCGATCAACAATAACATCACCGGCGCTGACAGTCGGCGGTGACCCTAGCCAACATCAGGAGGGCTATAATGCGTAAACCAGAACTCGCGGCGGCAATTGCCTATCGCGCTGACCTGTCCAAGGACAAGGCGAGCCAGGTGCTCAATGTCATTCTCGACGAGATCACCGGGAGCGTGTCCCAGGGTCAGAATGTCGCGCTGATCGGCTTTGGTACCTTCACCGTTCGCGAGCGCTCCGCTCGCACCGGCAAGAATCCCCAGACCGGCGCACCCCTGACCATTCCGGCCAGCAAGACGGTGGCGTTCAAGCCGGGCAAGGGACTCAAGGACGCCGTTGCCAAATAACCGGTGATGGGCGGGTGGTCATGGGCGATCACGCGCAAACCGGTGCGGCCCGCCAGCAGGCGGGCCGCTGATGACAGATACCTCTGGCGGCGAATCGACATGAAGCTGCGACTGATGCTCTGGTTGCTGGGTTGGATGCTCAAGCGTGCCCTGCGACGCAAGCCCCGTTTTCGAGAGCAACTGACCGAGATGCGTGGCCTCGATTGGGGCATCGCCACCGAGGATCTTTCCATCGCCCGCTATTTCCGCATGTCGTCTCGTGGCATCCTCAGCGGCCGGGGACTACCAGTGGATCTTGACCTGGAACTGCGCTTCGAAGACGAGGCCACGGCGCTTCGGATATTGAAGAAACCCACTCAGCAGGCCTTTCTCGACGGCATGATGGCCGGCACCGTTCGCCTGGTCGGTGACTCGGCTGACCTGGCCAAGCTGCAGGGGCTCCTGCGACATCTCTAGACGGGCCAGCCTCCCCCTCCCTCGGCCATGTAGACTGGCCATCTGCTGTTATACTAACGTATAACATGATGATGCTGCCGACTTCCCTCTCCCTCTCCCTGTCCCTCCGACGTCTCTGGACGCTCGACACCTTCGCGCATGCCTTGCGCGTCTTCCGCCCTGTCGGAGACCGACGATAGCTGGCAGGGGCGGCTGCAGGCGGTAGGGGTCACTCTGGTCTGCTTCGCGCTCGCCGCGCTGAGCGTGCAGTGGCTCTTTCCTTATCCCTGGCTGTTCGCTCCGGCGCTGGGCGTGTCGACTTTTGTGCTGATCCTGGCCATCTATTCGATGATCGCCCTGGAACAGCACGGCGGTGTCCCCGAGGAAGGAGCCTGGCGCCAGCCGCTGTTGCTGCTGGTGGGCGCGGCCTGGTACGGACTGATCTCGGTGATCTGGTGCGCCTTGTTCGCGCGCCAGCCGGTCAAGCAGAGCCTGGCGTGGGTCTACCGTCGTCTGGGCCGCTACCTGAGCCTCAAGTCGACGCTGTTCGAGCCGTTGCAGGGACGCGATCTCGAAGCCACTCACCTGGCGCTCGCCCACCAGAACGGCGACGTGGTGGAGGCGCTCAATCAGGCCAAGGAGATGCTGTTTCGGCGACTCGGTAGTCCACGTGGCGATCGCAGGCTCGATCGCTACCTGAGGCTCTATTTCATCGCCCAGGACATTCACGAGCGGGCCAGCTCGTCGCATTCCCCGTATTCGTCGCTGATCGAGGCCTTCTTCCACCAGGATGTGCTCTTCCGTTGCCAGCGATTACTCGACCAGCAGGGACATGCCTGCAAGCGGCTGGGCAGGGCGTTGCTGCTCGATCGAGCCTTCGAGCACGACCGGAGCGAGCAGGCCCTGGAAGACCTGCGCGCCTCCATCGACCATCTGCGCACCCGCCAGCAGTCCGAGTGGCAGGGCTTGCTGCCACCGCTGGCGGCGCTCGCCGACAATCTCGCCGCCCTGGAGGCTCAGTTGTCCAGCGCCGAGCATCCCGAGGTGGCCCTGCCCGAGTCCGATGCCAGCCTCCATGACCGAACCCTGCACGGCCCGCGGGATGCCTGGGAGCGACTGCGTGCCAATCTGACCCTGAGCTCGCCGATCCTGCGTCACGCGGTACGGATGCCCATCGCCCTGCTGGCCGGCTTTGCCTGGCTGCAGGCCTTTGATCCCACCCAGGGGTTCTGGATCCTGCTCACCACGGTGTTCGTCTGCCGACCCGACTTCGCGGCGACAAAACGGGTTCTCGTTCAGCGTATCGTCGGTACCGTGCTGGGCGCTGATCTCGCTGTTCCCCCAGACGCTGGCTCAGTCGGCGATCGCCGTGATGGCCGGGGTGATGTTCTTCGCCAGTCGCCAGACACACTACATGCTGGCCACAGCGGCCATTACCCTGCTCGTGCTGTGCAGCTTCAACCAGGTGGGTGACGGCTTCGACCTGATCTGGCCGCGGCTGTTCGATACCCTGATCGGTGTGCTGATCGCCGGGCTGACCGTGCTATGGATACTGCCCGACTGGGAGGGGCGTCGCCTCTATCGCCAGGCCGCGACCTCACTGCTCAGCCAGCGTCGCTATCTGGAAGAGATCGTCCGCCAGTACACGACTGGCAAGCAGGACGATCTGAGCTATCGTCTGGCGCGACGCAATGCGCATAATGCCGATGCGGCGCTGTCGGCCCTGCTGACCAGAATGCTTCACGAGCCCCGCCGCCATCAGGGACACGATGTCGACGACGGCCTGCGTTTCCTGACGCTTTCCCATACCCTGCTGGGTTACCTGTCGGCGCTGGGTGTCCACCGTCTCCGTCAGGTAGACGACCAGCGGGATCGCGATGTGATCGAACTGGCCGAACGGGTGGCCGAGATATTCGGCCGCCTGGCCGAGCAGCTGGCGGCACGCCAGCCGATCAGCGGGCTGCAAGCCGAGGTGGCCAGTCTGCGGGAGCGACTCGATGCCCTGGCGTCCAGCGCGGCGGACGATGACACGACCTATTGGCCCATGCGTCACCAGCTCCGCCTGGTCTGTCGACAACTGGAGCCCCTCGGCGAGGCGGCCAATCGCCTGGTAGCGCCCACCGGGGAAGACAGTGGACCTGCCTCGGCGCGAGTCTAGACCTGGCCGTAGCGACCCGCCTCCTCGCCCAGCCAGCGGCGGATCAGCGGGCCGCTGGCCTCGGGATGGGTCGCAAGCAGGGCCTCGGCGAGTGCCGGAACCCGCTCCAGCAGGTCGGCATCCCTCTCCAGGTCGGCAATCTTCATCTGGGCCAGCCCCGTCTGTCGCGTGCCCAGTACCTCGCCGGGACCGCGCAGCTCCAGGTCCTTCTCGGCGATGCGGAACCCGTCGGTGGTCTCGCGCATCACCGCCAGGCGTTCCCGGGAATGGGCCGACAGCGGCGGATGATAGAGCAGCACGCAGAAGCTCTCGGTGGCGCCGCGGCCCACCCGGCCGCGCAGCTGATGCAATTGTGACAGGCCCAGCCGTTCGGGATTCTCGATGATCATCAGGCTGGCATTGGGCACATCAACCCCCACCTCGATCACCGTGGTGGCCACCAGTAGATCCAGCTCGCCGGCCTTGAAGGCGTCCATCACCGCGGCCTTCTCGCTGGCCTTCATTCGCCCGTGGACCAGGCCGATGGCCAGCTCCGGAAGGGCCTCGGTCAGCTCGTCGCGGGTCGCCTCCGCGGCCTGGCATTCCAGCACCTCCGACTCCTCGATCAGGGTACAGACCCAGTAGGTCTGGCGGCCCTCGGCACCGGCGTGGCGGATTCGCTCGACCACGTCGGGACGGCGCTCGTCGGGCACTACCACCGTCTTCACCGGGGTTCGACCGGGGGGCAGTTCATCGATCACCGAGACATCGAGATCGGCATAGGCGCTCATGGCCAGCGTCCGCGGGATTGGCGTGGCGGTCATTACCAATTGATGGGGTGTCAGTCCACCGGCCTCGCCCTTCTCGCGCAGGGCCAGGCGCTGGTGGACGCCGAAGCGATGCTGTTCGTCGATGATCGCCAACCCCAGGCGCTGGAAATGCACGTCGCTCTGGAAGAGAGCGTGGGTCCCCACCAGCATGCGGGCCCGGCCATCGAGGATCGCCGCCTTGGTGTCCAGTCGCGCCTTGCCCTTGAGCTTGCCGGAAAGCCAGGCCACCTCGATGCCCAGGGGGTCGAACCAGGTGCGGAAGGTCCGGTAGTGCTGCTCGGCGAGGATCTCGGTGGGTGCCATCATCGCCGCCTGACAGTCACCGGCGATGGCCGAGAGGGCGGCCATGGCGGCGACCACCGTCTTTCCCGAGCCCACGTCCCCCTGGACCAGACGCAGCATGGGTCGTTGACGGGCCAGGTCGGCGGCGATCTCGTCCAGCACCCGCCGCTGCGCCCCGGTCAACGAGAATGGCAGCTGGGTCAGGAAGCGTGCCTGGAGACCGCGGCCGCCGGCCAGCGGCGGGGCGCCATCCTGCTGGATCTGCTGGCGTACCTCACGCAGGCTCAGGCGGTGGGCCAGCAGTTCCTCCAGAGCCAGGCGGCGGCTGGCCGGGTGTCGCCCACCGGCAAGCTGCTCGGGGTCGGCGTCCGGCGGTGGGCGATGGAGGGCCCGCAGGCAATGGTGCAACTCGGGTAGCCGAAAGCGATGGCGGAGATCCCCCGAGATCCAGTCGGGCAGGGCCTCGGGGTCGGCATCGAGGAAGGCCAGCGCCTGGTCGATCAAGGCCCGCAGCCGGCTCTGGTGGAGCCCCTCGGTGGTGGGATAGATCGGTGTCAGGTGATCTTCCACCGGAGCGGTATCGTCACTCAGCAGGCGATACTCCGGGTGGTAGATCTCCAGACCGGTGGCCCCCGCCCGGGCCTCGCCGAAGGCGCGTACCCGGCCCCCGGGATGGAACTGCTGCTGCTGAGCTGGGGAGAAGTGGAAGAAGCGCAGGCTGAGAATTCCCGAGCCATCACGAAGCCGGACCAGCAGGCTGCGTCGTCGGCCCTTGACCACATCGCTGGCCATCACCTCGCCTTCCACCACCGCTTCGTGGCCGGCACGCAGGGTGCCGATGGGCGTGATGCGGGTGCGGTCCTGGTAGCGCAGCGGCAGGTGGAAGAGCAGGTCGGCGACACTGGCCAGGCGAAGCCTGGCCAGCTTGAGGGCAAGGGCCTCGCCGACTCCCTTGAGCGCGGTGACAGGTGCTTCGAGGTCACTCATGGGAGCAGGCTGTCGGCGTCCCGGCAACCGGCGATGGCCCGGGTCACGGCATCGATGGCCTTCGGCCTGGGAAAACTGGCACGCCAGGCGATGGCCACGGTTCTCGACGGCCTGGGGTCCGCGAAGGGGCGGCTGACCAGCAGCCCGCTCTCGTAATGGCTGGTACCGATGGCGGAATGCGGCAGGACCGTGATGCCCAGCCGGGACGCCACCATATGGCGGATGGTTTCCA
>NZ_JBDNGD010000216.1:0-2002 GCF_041689495.1 Halomonas sp.
GCCTCGCTATTCCGAGGAACGCCGCCAGGTGGTTGTGGCCAAGCTGCTGCCACCACACCACCTCAGCCCCAAAGAGGTGGCCGAGCAGGAAAGCATCTCACTGGGCACCGTCTACACGTGGCGTAAGGAGGCCCGCGCCGACGGGCGCCTCGAGCCTGTCGATCATGGCCATCAGCGCCGAGACCTGACTGCCTTGGCGGGAGTCATGTAGAGGGTTGGCCAGGCTGGCTTCCGCCTGGGGGTAGAGCACCACGCGATGGTTGGCGCCTGCCCAGGCATTCAGCCCGTTGTGGCGCATGAAGGTCTCGCCGAGTGTCTCGCTGGCCATGCCACAGCCGTGCAGGGCGATGGTCAGGTCGCAGCCACCCATTTCACATCCCTCCGGTACGAACAGGTAGCCGCTGTCGGCGAATCCCTTGGTATCGAATGCCGACTGGTCGAATCGCGTCAGGGTGCCCGCAAGCTTCGCGTCGGGCTCCGGAGGGGTGAGGTCGCCATGCAACCAGGTCAAGGCCTCGCCGGCGATATCCGGGTCGCAGGCCAGCAGGTAAGCGCTGTTCCCCGATTGACAGTCGTCCTCCTCGCTCGGGGCCACACGTGGCTTGGCGTCGATAGGCCAGCCATGGCCGGCACCATCGGTCTCGAGATAGCGTAACTGTGCCTCGGGATCTGCCAGCCATCCCGAGAGCTGTTCCGCCAGGGCCCTGCCCAGCGAGGGGGCAATGATATCGTCTTCGCCGCCTTGCCAGACGAAGGCCCTCAATGACGCCAGTGACTCGAGGCTGCCCACCAGATCCCGTTCCAGATAGTCCCGATGGCGCGCTTCCAGGGCGGCCATGTCGGGAGGCCCCAGCCGGGTATACATGCATTGGCCCAGTGCCAGGCCCAGAGTGCCCTGAGCGCAGCCCCAGGGGCCGGCGGCGAGAACGCCGAGACCCTCGAAGCGGCTCGGCCAGGCAACGGCCAGTTGGGTTGCCATGTAGCCCCCCGACGAGACTCCGACCACGCTGGTCGACTCGGAATTCAGACCAAGACGCGGAAGCTCGGCGGGTGGCGTCTGAGCGGCCACGGGGCAGGCCGTCAATCCCAGGAGAAGGCCGACCGTCAATGGTGAGGCGGGGATCTTCATGGGCAGCAGATCATTCGTCGTCGATACCGAGCAGTTCGACCGTGAAGATCAGTGTCTCGTGAGGCCCGATGGGCCCCTGACCCTGGTCGCCATAGGCCAGATCGGAGGGAATCACGATCTCCCAGGTATCGCCCACGCTCATCAACTGAAGGGCTTCCTGCCAGCCCTGGATCACCTGGCCGACCTGGAATCTCACCGGCTCGCCACGCTCGTAGGAACTGTCGAACACGGTGCCGTCGATCAACTTGCCCTCGTAATGCACCTCGACGGTATCATCGGCTCCCGGGGTGTCGCCGTCACCGCTTTCCAGCTCTCGATGCTGCAGACCCGAGTCGGTGATAGTCACACCTTCCTGCTCGGCGTTCTCCGCCAGGTAGGCCTCGCCCTCGGCGCGATTGGCCTCTGCTTGCTGAGCGGTCTCGGCTTCGCGGGCGGCCATGGCCTCCTGCTGGAAGGCCATCAGCGCCTCGGCCATTTCCTCGTCGCTCATCGCCAGTTCACCGCCTGCGAAGACATCGCTGATGGCCTGGGTGAAGGCATCGACATCGAGGTCGGTGACATCCTGCTGGATGCTCTGTCCGAGTGTCACGCCGAGGCTGTAGCCCAGGCGCTCATCTTCGGTTTCCGGGGCGGCCAGTGCCATGGAGGCGGCGCCCAGCAGGGCGACCAGGGAAGCGGAGGTCAGCAGTGTCTTCATGAACAAGCCTTTTGGTTGGGCGCCTTGGCGCCTTGGTTTGATGGATAAGGGTGGATCGAGTCCGTGTGACCCTAACAGGGCCGGGTCGGTTCCGCATCCGTCCGATGGCCCCGTCAACGGGCGCGTGGCTGCTTGACATGGCGGGAACTTTGCGCTTCTCTGGAGTCACATCAACA
>NZ_JBDNGD010000217.1:0-1833 GCF_041689495.1 Halomonas sp.
ATGGCCGTCTACGCCCGCGACTTCTCCATCGAGGAAAAGGACGACAAGAGCCCGCTCACCGAGGCCGACATGGCCGCCCATGAGGTCATCGTCAAGGGGCTGAGCACCCTGCCGGATGCCATTCCTGTGCTCTCCGAGGAGAATACCGAAGGCTTTGCCGGGGCGGACGCCCACGGCCGCTACTGGCTGGTGGACCCGCTGGACGGCACCAAGGAATTCATCAAGCGCAACGGCGAGTTCACCGTGAACATCGCGCTCATCGAGCACGGCAAGCCGGTGCTCGGCGTGGTCGTCGCCCCGGCACTGGAGGTGTCATATCTCGCCGCCGAAGGCCTGGGTGCCTTCAAGGTGCAAGGCAACAAGGTGAAAGGCAATGGCGAGCGCCAGCCGATCCACGTCGCCGGATTGCCGGCCGAGGGCGCCACCTGGCGGGTAGTGGGAAGCCGCTCTCACCCCAGCCCCGACCTCGCCGAATGGCTGGAAAAGCTTGGCCAGCATGACATGGTCCCCATGGGCAGCTCGCTCAAGCTCTGCCTTATCGCCGAAGGCAAGGCCGACGTCTACCCGCGACTCGGCCCCACCTGCCTGTGGGATACCGGCGCCGCCCATGTCGTAGTCGAACAGGCCGGCGGTCGTGTCGAGACCCTGGAAGGCCAACCGCTCGGCTACGCCACGCCCAGCGAGCACCTCAACCCCCACTTCATCGTCTGGGGCAACCGGTAAATCATGCTCCCCAAGCAGCGGCCCACCTTGCAAACGCCGCCAGCCCCTCTACCCCTTGACCCGATCACCGGTGCCCTTACCCGCAACGGTGAGCAGGATATAGCGAAAATACGCGGCCACCGTCAGCTCGCCGAGCATCTTCTGGTCGGTTTCGGCCAACAGCCGAGGGGTGGACATATCGATATCATTGACCTGGGCCAGGCCGGTAATGCCGGGTCGCGCCTCGAACACGCCACGGCTGGCACGCTCGGCGATCAGTTCGTCCTGGTTGTAAAGGCAGGGCCGCGGCCCCACCAAGCTCATCTCGCCCTTGAGCACATTCCAGAGCTGGGGCAACTCGTCCAGCTTCGTGCGCCGCAGGAAGCGCCCGAAGGACGTGATCGCCGAAGCACTGGCCAGATGGCTGGCCACCGAAGCCGTATCCTTCTTCATGGTGCGAAACTTGACCAGGGTAAAGGGCTGCTGATGGCGACCCACCCGTTGCTGACGGAACAGTGGTGAGCCCGTGTCGAAGAACCCGATCACCGTCAGGATCAGCAAGACGGGAAACCCGATGATCAGCCCGACGGCCGAAAACAGCATATCGAAAACACGTAACACCTCTGTCACTCCCTGAATTTGGATGAAGCGGATGATGCCTGGCTCGCCAGATACGCCCGGGCGGTTTCCTCCAGGGCCTGATCCACCGACACCGGCGGCAGCCACCCTAGTCGCTCTTGCGCCTTGCCGATATCCACGCGAAGGCTGCCACATAACCGTTGGGCCACGGCCTGCTTACCCAGCAAGCGGGAGCCGGCCTTGAGAAAACTCACCGGCACCGGCAGCAGCCTGGATGGCCGCCCCAGGGCAAGGCTGAGCCGACGCAGCAGCTCGGTAGTGGAAAGATCCTCGCCATCACCGGCGAGAAATACCTGATTGGCAGCGGACGGGTGGGTCAGGCAAGTCAGGATCAGATCGACCAGGTTGGCCAGCGCAACCATGCTGCGCCGATTATCGATCGCCCCGAGGGGCAGCGGCACTCCCTTGTGCAGCCAGCGCAACATGCTGGCGAAGTTGGCTTTCACTCCCGGCCCGTAGACCAGCGGCGGGCGGATGATCACCACCTCCAGA
>NZ_JBDNGD010000218.1:0-9723 GCF_041689495.1 Halomonas sp.
CTTCGTGCTCTATGCCTTGATGGACACCATCGTCGACCGCTACTTCCCGGTCATCGAATCGCTGCAGGCCGAGCTCGAGAGCATCGAGGACGAGATCTTCGTCAGGGGCTCGGCCCGCCGTAGCCTGGAGCGGCTCTACAAGCTCAAGCGCCAGACCATGAAGCTCAAGCATGCCGCCATGCCCCTGGGCGAGGCCGCGGCGCATCTGTTCGGCGGCCGGGTACCGGCGCTGTGCCGCAAGACACGGGAATACTTCCGTGATGTCTACGACCACCTGAACCGCATCGAATCGGCGGTGGATACCATCCGCGAGATGACCATCACCGCCATCCAGGTCAACCTCTCGATGGTGGCCATCGACGAGGGAGAGGTCCACAAGCGGTTGGCGGCCTGGGCAGCCATCTTCGCAGTGGCCACGATCCTGGCCGGCATCTGGGGCATGAATTTCACCCACATGCCGGAGCTGGACTCGCGACTCGGCTACCCCCTCGCCCTGCTGGTGATGGGAAGTGCCTGCGGCCTGCTATACCACCGATTCCGTCGCGCCGGTTGGCTGTAGCGAGGGCCTTCGGTCTGCACGCCAGTACATGAGCGATATAGGATAAAAACTCGCCTGAGCCCCAGACAGCACAGAGCCCCGACTCCCTTTTGGGGGCCGGGACTCTGTGCGTTCCTGGCAGAATGCCTGACTCAGGGTCAGGGCTTCATGTCCTCGAAGAACTTCTTCACGCCGTCGAAGAAGCTCGACTTCTTCGGCGAGTGGTAGTGGCTGTTCTTGCCACCCAGGCTCTCCTGGAAGTTGCGCAGCAGTTCCTTCTGATGCTCGTCGAGCTTGAGCGGGGTCTCGACGACGACCTTGCACAGCAGGTCGCCCGGAGGGCCGCCGCGCACCGGCTTGACGCCCTTGCCGCGCAGGCGGAAGAGCTTGCCGGTCTGGGTCTCTGGCGGGATCTTCAGCTTGACCCGGCCGCCCAAGGTCGGAACTTCCAGCTCGCCACCCAGGGCCGCATCGACGAAGTTGATCGGCACGTCGCACTGCAGGTGACGGCCGTCGCGCTGGAAGATGTGGTGCGACTTGATCGCCGCCTGGACGTAGAGATCGCCCGGCGGGCCGCCGTTGATGCCAGCTTCGCCCTCGCCGTTGAGGCGGATGCGATCGCCGGTATCCACCCCGGCGGGTATCTTCACCGAGAGGGTACGTGTCTCGCGTACCCGGCCTTCGCCGTTGCACTTGTGGCAAGGCACCTTGATGTGCTGACCGCTGCCGTGACAGGTCGGGCAGGTCTGCTGCACGGCGAAGAAGCCCTGCTGCATGCGCACCTGACCCACGCCGTTACAGGTCGGGCAGGTGTCCTTGCTGGAGCCAGGTTCGGCGCCACCTCCATCACACCGCTCGCATTCGATATGACGCGGCACGCGAATGTCCACGGTGGTGCCGGCCACGGCATTCT
This sequence comes from Halomonas sp., assembly GCF_041689495.1. Classification (GTDB taxonomy): domain Bacteria; phylum Pseudomonadota; class Gammaproteobacteria; order Pseudomonadales; family Halomonadaceae; genus Halomonas. Next base: position 1,452 of record NZ_JBDNGD010000218.1, read on the forward strand.
CGAGGTCGAGCTCGAGATTGTAGCGCAGGTCGGAGCCACGGGCCGGGGCATTCGGATGGCGACGTCCGCCGCCACCACCGAAGATATCGCCGAACACATCGCCAAAGATATCGCTGAAGCCTCCGGCACCGGCGCCTCCTCCGAAACCGCCGCCGCCACCGGCCTGGCCGTCCACGCCCGCATGGCCGAACTGGTCATAGGCGGCACGCTTCTCGCTGTCACTGAGGATTTCGTAGGCCTCGGAGATCTCGCGAAACTTCTCTGCCGACGTGTCGTCGTCGGGATTGCGGTCCGGGTGAAATTTCTGGGCCAGGCGCCGATAGGCCTTCTTGATGTCCTTCTGGTCGGCCCCGCGCTCCAGGCCCAGCACCTCATAGTAATCACGTTTGGACATGGGTCCGTCCGCCTCCGTCGCGGTACCGCGGAAACACCAACGCGGGAGTCAGGCCCCCGCGCTGGCGTCATCCGTGGTTCAGATGTCGTGCTTTACTGCTTCTTCTGGTCGTCGTTGACTTCTTCATACTCGGCGTCGACCACGTCATCTTCCTGCTTGGCGCCAGCCTCATCGCCACCACCCTCGGACTGCTGGGCGGCATCGGCCTGGGCCGCATACATCTTCTGGGCCAGGTTACCGGAGGCTTCGGTCAGCTTGTCCAGCTTGGCCTGGATGTCGTCCTTGTCGTCGCCCTTGATCGCTTCCTCGAGCTCGGAGATGGCCGTCTCGATGGCCTGCTTTTCCTCCTCGCCCGCATGCTCGCCGGCTTCCTCGAGGGTCTTGCGCGAGGCGTGGACCATGCCGTCGGCCTGGTTACGCAGCTGTACCAGCTCCTCGAACTTCTTGTCCTCGTCGGCGTGGGCCTCGGCGTCCTGGACCATCTGCTCGATCTCGTCCTCGGAGAGACCGCTGGAGGCCTTGATGACGATCGACTGCTCCTTGCCGGTCGCCTTGTCCTTGGCAGAAACGTTGAGGATGCCGTTGGCGTCGAGATCGAAGGCGACCTCGATCTGCGGCACGCCGCGCGGTGCAGGCGGAATGTCGGCCAGGTCGAAGCGGCCCAGCGACTTGTTACCGCTTGACTGCTTGCGCTCGCCTTGCTGGACGTGAATGGTCACGGCCGTCTGGTTGTCATCCGCGGTCGAGAAGGTCTGGGTCTTCTTGGTCGGGATGGTGGTGTTCTTCTCGATCAGCGGCGTCATCACGCCGCCGAGGGTCTCGATACCCAGCGTCAGCGGGGTCACGTCGAGCAGCAGCACGTCCTTGACGTCACCGCCCAGCACGCCGCCCTGAATGGCAGCACCCACGGCCACGGCCTCGTCCGGGTTGACGTCCTTGCGCGCTTCCTTGCCGAAGAAGTCGGCCACGCTCTTCTGCACCATGGGCATGCGGGTCTGCCCACCGACCAGGATCACGTCGTCGATCTCGGACGCTGACAGACCGGCGTCAGCCAGTGCGGTCTTGCACGGTCCCATGCAGCGCTTGACCAGCTCCTCCACCAGCGACTCCAGCTTGGCCCGGGTCACCTTGACGTTCAGGTGCTTGGGCCCGGTGTTGTCGGCGGTGACGTAGGGCAGATTGACGTCGGTCTGCTGGGCGCTGGACAGCTCGATCTTGGCCTTCTCGGCGGCTTCCTTGAGGCGTTGCATGGCCAGGTTGTCGCCGGACAGGTCAATGCCGCTGTCTGACTTGAACTGGTCGACCAGGTAGTTGATCAGCTTGAGGTCGAAGTCCTCACCACCCAGGAAGGTGTCACCGTTGGTCGCCAGGACCTCGAACTGGGTCTCGCCGTCGACATCGGCCACCTCGATGATGGAGATGTCGAAGGTGCCGCCGCCCAGGTCATAGACCGCGATGGTCTTGTCACCACGCGCCTTGTCCATGCCATAGGCCAGGGCGGCCGCGGTCGGCTCGTTGATGATCCGCTTGACCTCGAGACCGGCGATGCGACCCGCGTCCTTGGTGGCCTGACGCTGGCTGTCATTGAAGTAGGCCGGCACGGTGATGACCGCCTCGGTGACTTCCTCACCCAGGTAGTCTTCCGCGGTCTTCTTCATCTTCTTCAGCACTTCGGCGCTGATCTGCGGCGGTGCCAGCTTCTTGCCCTTCACCTCGACCCAGGCATCGCCGTTGTCGGCCTCGGAGATGCCGTAGGGCACCATCTTGATGTCCTTCTGGACGACATCATCCTTGAAGCGACGGCCGATCAGGCGCTTGATCGCGTACAGGGTGTTCTCGGGGTTGGTGACCGCCTGGCGCTTGGCCGCCTGGCCTACCAGGATCTCGCCGTCATCGGTATAGGCGATGATGGACGGCGTGGTACGCGCGCCCTCGGCGTTCTCGATGACCTTGGCGCTGTCGCCATCCAGCACGGCGACACAGGAATTCGTGGTCCCCAGGTCAATACCAATAATGCGTCCCATAGGAGCTCCTCAAAAATCGTTGCAGCATGTCTGAAAATCGTGTTCTACGGCGTATGCCGCGGAGTTGACATCTATCTGGGGGCCGTCGGACGCTTTTCAAGACCCGCGACCCGCATTTGTCCACCCCCCCCCCCATCAGCTGGCGGCCTGGCTGACCACCACCATGGCCGGACGCACCAGGCGACCGTTGAGCAGGTAGCCCCTCTGCATGATTTCCATCACCGAATTGGGCTCCATCTCGGGATTGGGTACCATGGCCATGGCCTCGTGGTACTGGGGATCGAAGGGTTCGCCGTGAGGCTCGACCATCTCGACGCCGAATTTTTCCAGGACGTCGAGTTGCATCTTGAGGGTCATGGAGACGCCCTCGCGATGGGTTTCGCTGGCGCCATCCTGCATGGCCTCCAGGGCCTTCTCCAGGCTGTCCACCACCGGCAGCAGCTCCTTCACGAACTTCTCCAGGGCGAACTTGCGGGCCTTCTCTGCGTCCAGCTCGGCGCGACGGCGCACGTTCTGGGCCTCGGCGGCAGCACGCAGCTGCTGGTCCTTGGCATCGACCACGGTCTGCTCGAGTTCCTCGACCCGGGCGGTCAGCGCCAGGACCTCAGGGTCCTGCTCGGTCTCGACCGGGGGTTCCTCGGGGCTCTCGAGGTCGACATCGGCGGCCTGATCGGCGCCTTCCACGGCTTCTTCCAGATCACCTTCTTCGAGCTCACCCTCCAGGGCCGCGGGATCGGCCTGAGGGTCGGCGTCCTGTTCCCGACGGGCCAGTTCCTCGTCCAGCTGGGTCTGCGGCTCTTTAGCCATACGAATCTCCTGAATCTCGTTGGGCAACGTAAGCGTTGCCAGAAAGCCATGCCTTTATGTTTGGATACGCCTTGGCAGGTATATGGGGCTGGCTTCGTCGATCTCAAGCCATGAGGGTCACGCTCAACGCAAGAGGCATTGTCGACCGGAATGGGCTACTGTATAAAAAGACAATACATGTACGGATAGCCAGTTCGCCTGGCATCCTCCACCAGAACCCTGGAGGCAGCATGCTGACAGAACTGGCCATTGGCGATTTCGCCATCGTCGACCATCTCGAACTGGAACTTGCCGGCGGCATGACGGCCATTACCGGTGAGACCGGTGCCGGCAAGTCGATCCTGCTCGGCGCCCTGGGGCTGTGTCTTGGCGAGCGTGCCGATACCGGCAGCGTACGCCACGAAAGCGAACGGGCTGACCTCAGCGCCCGCTTCGATATCAGGGCACTACCCGAAGCCCGCGCCTGGCTGGAGGCCCGCGAGCTTTCCGCCTACGATTGCCTGTTGCGCCGCGTGGTCACCGCCAGCGGGCGTTCCAAGGCCTGGATCAACGGCCAGCCGGCCACGGTTTCTGACCTCAAGGCCCTCGGCGAACACCTGATCGAGATCCATGGCCAGCACGCCCACCAGGCACTGCTGCGCGAGGAGACTCACCTGCGCCTGCTCGATGAGTTTGCCGGCCACAAGGAAGATGTCATCGCCCTGGGCGAGACCTTTCGCCGCTGGCAGGAGGCCCGGCGGCGCCTGAAGCGTCTGGCCGAGGATGGCGACGAGGCTCAGGCCCGGCGCCAGTTGCTGTGCTATCAGGTCGAGGAGCTCGACCAGCTGGCCCTGGCCGAGGGTGAATTGAAGGCACTGGAGAACGAACAGGAAGAATTGGCCCACGCAGAGGAGCGCCTGAGAGAGGCGCAGTTCGCCGCCGACTGCTGCGACCACGACGAGGGTGGTGCCGTCTCGCTGCTGACCCGGGCGATCAACCACCTCACGGCATTGCCCGGCAACGACCGCGGCAGCCTGGCCGACGCGCTGGGGATGCTCGGCGAGGCGCGCATCCAGGTCGAGGAGGCCGCCCGAGAGCTCAACCACTTCGCCGGCAGCACCGAACTCGACCCGGAGCGGCTCGCCTGGGTGGAGCAGCGAATGACAGAGGTCCACCGCATCGCCCGCAAGCACCACCTGATGCCGGAAGAGGTGACCGTCCTGCATGGCCAACTCCAGGCCGAGCTCGAGGCCCTAGAAGGGGGCGATGGCGACATCGAGACCCTCTCCGCCGAAGTGGAAGCGATTCGTGATACTTGGCGAGACCAGGCGCGCAAGGTGGGAGAGACGCGTCGCAAGGCCGCCGTGCGTTTCGCCAAGTCCGTCCAGAAGCAGCTGGCCTTCCTGGCCATGGACAAGGCCCGCTTCGACGTGGAGGTCGAGGAACGCCCCTCGCCATCCATGGACGGACTCCAGACGGTTCGCTTCCTGATCAGCGCCAACCCCGGCCAGCCCCCACGCCCCCTGACCAAGGTGGCCTCCGGTGGCGAATTGTCGCGAATCAGCCTGGCCATCCAGGTGGTAGCGGCTCAGCACTCGACCATTCCCTGCCTGGTCTTCGACGAGGTGGACGTGGGCGTCTCCGGCGCCACCGCGGAGATCGTCGGCCAGTTGCTGCGCCGTCTCGGCGATCAGGGCCAGGTCCTGACGGTGACCCACCTGCCCCAGGTGGCCGCCCAGGCCCATCATCACCTGCACATCGAGAAGCAGGCCAAGCGAGACAGTACCCAGACGCGCATGGCCATGCTCGACGAGGCCGGCCGGGTCGGGGAACTGGCCCGCATGCTCGGCGGCGTCAACCTCTCCGACCGCACCCTGGCCCATGCGAGGGAAATGCTGGATGCCAGCCAAGGGCCCCACCACTGAGCCGCCTCGCCACCCGGCAAGGAGCAATGGGGAACAGGGGCGATGGGTAACAGGGGCAATGGGGAATGGAAAAAGCAGCGGCCCCGATCCGTGGGAATCGGGGCCGCTTGGTGGCTCGCGTCTCGAGAAGGCCGTTACTTCCTCTGGATACCTTCCTGGCGCGTCGCCTTGGAGCCTGCCGGACGCACATAGAGCACCAATGCATGGTCGACCAGCTCGAAACCGTGTTCTTCGGCGATTTCCTTCTGGCGACGTTCGATGGTCTCGTCGAAGAATTCGATGATCTGGCCGCTGTCCAGGCAGACCATGTGATCGTGATGCTCGTCCTGAGAGAGCTCGAAGAGGGCATGCCCGCCGTCGAAATTGTGTCGAATCACCAGTCCTGCGGTCTCGAACTGGGTCAGCACACGATAAACCGTCGCCAGCCCCACATCCTCACCGGCCTCGAGCAGTGCCTTGTAGACATCCTCGGCGCTGAGGTGGTGCTGACCCGGGGCATTTTCCAGGATCTGCAGTATCTTCAAGCGCGGCAGGGTCACCTTCAGACCAGCCTTGCGCAATTCATGGTTCTGGTCGGCCATGGTCGCTCTTCGCAGTATCGGGTAGGGTCGGGTATAATCGACCGAATCCACGATAGTGAAGAACAGGCGCAAATGCAAAAGCTAACCGGAATCATCACCCTAACCGCGGCCCTGGTGCTCAGCAGTGGCTGCAGCTACTTCGGGGTCTACAAGCGCGATCTCCCTCAGGGCAACCTGGTCACCGCCGGCATGGTCGAGCGACTCCAGCCCGGCATGAGCCGTAACCAGGTCGTCAATGTGATGGGCACCCCGCTCCTCGAGGCGCCCTTCGACGCCAACCAGTGGGACTATGTCTTCCGTCTCGACGAGGCCTACGGGGGCATCGAACAGCATCGAATCACCCTGACCTTCGACGGCGACCGCCTGGTCAACGTGGACCGGCAAGGCGTGTTCGACAGCGACATCAAGCTGCGCGGGGCGGATGGCCTTGGCCCCGATGTGGAAGGTAGCGACCCGCTGGACGCCATGCCCGGTCGGGAACCCGAGTTCGAGAGAGGCGGCACCCTTCCCCGAGGTGGCGAAACCGCCAGCCAACCCCTCGACCTCTAGCGGAAAGACGACAGGCTCTCTGCCGGCTGACACTCCCGCAGCCCATCCGGGCAGGGGATCAGCCCGGCTTGCGGACTGCGCGCTCGGCCCGTGCCGTCTTAGGATCGATCTGGAGGGGGCGATAGATCTCGATGCGATCGCCCTCACTAAGCACCTGATGATCCGGGTCGCTCAGGTGCTTGCCGAAGATGCCAAGATCTGTCTCGAGGGAGGTATCGGGCGGCAGCTCCGGGAAGCATGGCTCACGCATCGCCAGGTCCACCGCCTGTCGAGCCGAGGTCCCCGCCGGCACCTCTAGGCCGATGATCCATTGGCGTTCGGGGAGCGCGAAGGCCACCTCGATATGGAGCATCGAGGCTTCAGCAACCATAGACATCATCCGCTCGGCGGCTGAAGGCATTGACCAGCTGACCCGCGACCTGCTGGAAGAGCCGGCCGAAGGCCATGCCCAGCAGCCGGTTGGCGAACTCGAATTCCATTTCCAAGCTCACCTTGCAGGCATCCTCGCCGACGGACGTGAACTGCCAACGACCACGCAGGCGCTTGAAGGGTCCACTGACCAGGGACAATTCAATCCGCTCCGGTTCGTAGAGATCATTGCGGGTGGTGAAACTCTGCTCGATGCCTGCCCGGCCCAGGGTCATCTCCCCGACCAGATGTTCAGAATCATGTTCGATGAGCCGCGCATGGCGACAGCCCGGCAGAAATTCCGGATAGCGCTCGAAGTCGTTGACCAGATCGAACATTTCCCGGGGAGTGTGCCGCACCATGGCGGAACGATTGACCGTCGGCATTGCGCTCTCCGCTGACTTCACAGTGTCCAGGGCGTATGATAAGCGCCTGTTTCACGCCTTGAATGGTACCACGCTTCCCCCCATATCGAAGCAGGGCAGCAACGGGCAGATCACGATACGAGGTTACATGGCCAACAAGAAAGGCAAGGGCAAGGGGCCCGGCAGCAACGTCATCGCCTTGAACAAGAAGGCGCGCTTCGAATACCACATCGACGAAAGCTTCGAAGCCGGGCTAGTGCTGGCCGGCTGGGAAGTGAAGAGCATGCGCGCCGGCAAGGCACAGCTGACCGACACTTATATCCTGGTCAAGAATGGCGAGGCCTGGCTGCTCGGCAGCCACATCATGCCGCTCAACACGGCCAGCACCCACGAGGTCGCCGACCCCACGCGCACCCGCAAGTTGCTCCTGCATCACAAGGAGATCGCCCGGATCTTCTCGCGCACCCAGGAGAAGGGACATACCTGCGTGCCGCTCAAGCTCTACTGGAAGCACAACCGGGTGAAATGCGAACTGGCCCTGGTGACCGGCAAGAAGCTGCATGACAAGCGCGCCACCGAGAAGGACCGCGACTGGCAGCGCCAGAAAGGCCGCATCATGCGTGAACAAAACAAGGCCTGAGGTGTCACAGGATCGCGCAGTCTGATAGACTGCGCGTTACGGGGGCGACACGGTTTCGACGCCGGTGACAATCCCTGCGGTGCATGCCGAGAGCGTGATGTATCTCGTAAATACAACATCACGAACTAATAGTCGCAAACGACGACAACTACGCTCAGGGCGCGCTGGCAGCCTAACAGCTGTTAGCTTCTAGCCCGGCCCCAAAGTGATGTGCCCATTCATCACGGCGGGGATACGAGCGACGATTGATGGGATCGCGACTGACGGCGTCTTCACGTCAGTTGTTAAAACTCTGAAGAATCGCGGGGCCGGATCCTGCTCGTCGGAGCCAGTCGCGTTAAATCAAAAGACGAATCTAAGCATGTAGAGCCAAGGGGCGAGTGCCGGCGGACGCGGGTTCAATTCCCGCCGCCTCCACCAATCAAGTCGAAGAATCAAGCGCCTACGGGCGCTTTTTTCTTTGCGGGGTGGGCGGTTTGCTCCTCCACCCCCCACATCTTGTGGTCACCAGTCGTAGCCATGGATCACTTGCGCTTCCGTCACAGGCCCGGTGACAACGGTTTGTTCGAGCAGCCGACGGAATACGAGGCCACGGCTGGC
>NZ_JBDNGD010000219.1:0-2708 GCF_041689495.1 Halomonas sp.
GGCATGTCGAGGATATTGACCAGTGCCGACAGGGTCCGGTTGTCATCCAGACGATAACCGACTCGCGCATTGAGCAACCGCTTCTCCACTTTGCTCTGTTCGCGGTAGCCGTCGAAATCCAGGGCCGAGAAACTCACGCTGTGAACCCAGTTGCCGGTTTCGCCACCGTTACGTATGGAGAGCTTGCGAAAGTCGTCGCTGCCGCCCTGGAGCTTTAGGACCGGTGAGCGCTGCATCTCGCTGCCATCGCCGGTGGTGATGTCCAGGACCCCGCCGGCGGCGTTGCCGTAGAGCACTGACGAGGGGCCGCGGATCACCTCGATGCGCTCGGCGCTGTCCAGGTCCACGGCATCGATCTGGGCCTGACCATCGGGCAGGGTGTAGGGAATGCCATCGACACGGATATGCAGGCCGCGGATGCCGAAGGTGCCCCGGGAGCCGAAGCCGCGGATGGAGATGCGCTGGCCCTGGGCGAAGTTGTCGCGGTTCTGCAGAAAGACCCCGGGCACCCTGTCCAGGGCCTCATCCAGTCGAACTCCTTGCTGACCCTGCTGAATCTCCTCCCGGGTCAGGACCGAGACCGCAGAGGGGGTGTCATAGAGGCTACGGGTCAGGCGCGGGGCACTGATGGTGATGGTGGGTGTCCGGGTACTGGAGGTCTCGTCAGACGACTGAGGATCCGGGGCATCCGATGTCTGTGCCAGGGTAAAGGGCGCCCAGCAGAGCAGCAGCAAGCAGAGGGGTTGGCGTCGCATCGGGTTCTCCTGTCTTGTGGTTGTAGTGCCGATATCGGTGATGACCCATGGGCATTCTAGTGCCATCCTTGCCAGGAACGAAGACGCTGAATCCACGATATGGCCGCCCTCGATGCGCCTGGCCCGCCTCGGCGAGCCGGCATCCTGACGAGAAGCGGAAAATCGAGGCCGACAGGCCCTTGGTGGCCATCCATCAAGCGGTGCGACGCAGGACCTGGAGCAATGCCTGCAACGGATGCGGCAGCGACTGGCCGGAGAGCCGGCCCACCTGGCTACGACAGGAATAACCGGTCGCCAGCAGTCGGCCCTGGTTCGCGGCGTCTTCCACCACCGGCTGCCAGGATTGGGCGTAGATGGTCTGCGAGGTATCGCGGTTGCGGGCCTCGTGGCCGTAGGTGCCGGACATGCCGCAGCAGCCGGTGTTGACCAGCGCGAGGTCCAGGCCGAAGGCGGCAAAGACCTGCTGCCAGGCCTTGGGGCTGCCCGGGGCATTGGTGGTCTCGGTGCAGTGGGAGAGCAGGCGGTAGCCAGGGTTCTCGAGGGTCAGTCCCTTGGGGGCTAACTGTCTGGCGAGAGTCACCAGCCATTCCTGCAGCATCAGCACCTCGGGCACGGCGTCCGGCCCCAGCGCCTTCACGTACTCCTGGCGGTAGGTCAGGGTCATGGCCGGGTCGATGCCGACCAGTGGCACCCCGACGTCGGCGAGGGCGCGCAACCGACGCGCCTGTGCCTCTGCAGTGCGCTCGAAGGCGCCCAGGAAACCCTGGACGTCGAGCGGCTTGCCGTTCGCCGCGTAGGGTGCGATGAAGACCCGGATGTCGAGGCGCGAGAGCAACTCGACGATATCCATGACCAGTGTCGCCTCGAAGTAACTGGTAAAACCATCCTGGACGATCACCACACTCCTGGCTTTCTGGGCCTCGGTGAGCAGGCCGAGGGACGTGGGGGTCGCCTCGGCGATACCCCAGGCCTCGAGCTGCTTTCTCAGGCTGGCCCGGGAGAGCTTTGGACTGTCCACCAGGCCGATGGGTCCGGAAAGCAGTCGGTCGACCACGCGGTTGCCCAGGGCGGCGTTGTAGAGCGGCGCGATCCTGGCAAGCGTCGGCAGGAAGAACTCCATGCCACCGATCAGGTAATCGCGAACGGGGCGCAGGTAGCGGCCGTGGTAGACCTCCAGGAACCGCGAGCGGGAATCGGGGACATTGACCTTGACCGGGCATTGGCCGGCGCAGGCCTTGCAGGCGAGACATCCCGCCATGGCGTCGTAGACCTCGTGGGAGAAGTCCGCCTCGCCGCGGCGCTTGGCGAGGGTGTTCCTGACCCGCAGCGGGAAGTCGCGGACGAAGCCCCAGGCCCCCTCGGCCTTCTTCTTGCGCGACTCCGCCACCAGATCGATGCCGGCCTCACCCTGTAGACGCAACCACTCGCGGATCAGGCTGGCGCGACCCTTGGGCGAGTGCACCCGGTCGCGTGTGGCCTTCCACGACGGGCACATGGCGTCGTTGGGGTCGAAGTTGTAGCAGGCGCCATTGCCGTTGCAGTAGACGGTGGCGGCATGAGCCTGCCAGACACGCTCGTCGATGGTGCGATCGAACTGGCCGCGGGTGGGAACGCCGTCGATAGCCAGCAGGCCGGGATCAACCCACTTCACCGCCTGCTCGTCGGCATGTTCGGCCGGGCTGTTGGCGGCTTTCCCCGCCGCCTCGGGCGGGGTGGCCGTTCCCGCGGCCTGGGACGGGACAGCACTTCCCGCGGCTTCGGACGGGATAGCACTTCCCACGGTTTCGGGTGGGATAGCACTTCCCGCGGCTTCGGGCGGGATAGCACTTCCCACGGTTTCGGGTGGGGTGGGAGAAGGCAGCGGCGTCGCTATCTTGCCGGGGTTCAGCTGGTTATGGGGGTCAAAGGCCGCTTTCACCTGCTGCAGGCTGGGGTAGAGCTCACCGAAGAACC
>NZ_JBDNGD010000220.1:0-2552 GCF_041689495.1 Halomonas sp.
CTGCCGCGCACACCCTGGCCACGCAGGAACAGCGGATCCAGACATTCCACCACCAGTGCGCGGAAGATAACCGCCGTGATCACCACGATCAGGCTGGTAATGGCGGCGATCAGCAGCAGGGCGGTGGTGTTCACGGCGAGTATCGAGCCGAACAGCACATGGGTGAGATCCACGCTGCTGCCGCCCAGGGAAACGAGCATCACTCCGCCAGCCAGCGATATCAGGAAGAAGCTGGCCATGGCCGAGTCCTCCCGGTGGCCGGTCATCTGCGACACGCTGCCCGCCAGCACGGCCACCAGCAGGCCCGAGAGCACGCCACCCAGGCTCATGATCGGCAGCGAGAAACCCGCCAGCAAGAAGCCCAGCGCCACGCCGGGCAGGATGGCGTGGGCCATGGCATCGCCGATCAGGCTCATGCCGCGCAGCATCAGGAAGACCCCCAGCGGCGGGGCGGCCAGCGAGAGGGCCAGGCCGCCGACGAAGGCGCGACGCATGAAGCCGTAGTCGAAGGGGGCCAGCAGCCAGGCGTCAAGCAGAGCCAGCATGAACACTATCCCGGAAGGTGAGTGGCAGGCGTGGTGCCCTGGGTGGCTGGCCGGCGTAGCGGTCGAGCAGTGAGTCGGGGCTGGCCCAGCGGCCATGCCCCCCGGCGAGGATCAGCACGTCGTCGGCCAGGCGCGATAGCTGTTCCAGGTCGTGGAGCACCACGATCAGGGTGGCGCCGTCCCTTGCCATGTCGCGCAGCACGTCCATCAGCACGTCGACGGTCTCGACATCGACGTTGGCGAACGGCTCGTCGAGCAGCAGCAGCTCGGCTTCCTGCATCAGGGTGCGGCCGAGCAGGGCACGCTGACGCTGGCCACCGGAGAGTTCGCCCAGCGGGCGGTGCGCCAGGTTCGAGATGCCCAGCCGCGCCATGATCTCGCGGCCGCGACGATAGTGTGCTCCGCAGTAGCCCTTTAAGGCACCGTGGCTGGGCCAGGTGCCGGTCATGATCAGTTCTTCCACGCTCATCGGGAAGGTCAGGTCCAGCGCCAGTTGCTGGGGCAGCCAGGCGCAGCGCTCTCGGGGCACCTGGCAGTTTACCTTGCCGGCCACCGGCCGAAGCATGCCCATGATGGCGGCGATCAGGGTGCTCTTGCCGGCCCCGTTGGCGCCGACCAGTGCGGTGATGGCGCCGTCCATGAAGCGACCGTCGAGATGCTCGAGCACCGTCTGCCCCCCGCGGGCGAGTTGCAGGTCATGGAGTTGCAGTCGCGACATCAGGACCAGCCCCCCACGGCCCAGGAGACCGCCAGCCAGAGCCCGGCGACGGGGGCGGCGACCAGCAGCAGCCGGCGCCCCGCCGAGAGCGACATCAGGGAGAAATGGCAGGGCCCTTCCGGGCGATGCCGGTGTGTACGATGTGCCATGGGACGGAGTCCTCCGCAAAAGATAGCGAAGGTTATAACATAACAATAATGGGGCTGGCCAGTGTCGTCTTGCGGGTCCCGCTCAGGCGACTAGATCCCCAGGGCGCGGCGAATCATCCATTGCTTGGCCTGGGGGAGTCGTTCGGCCAGGGCCAGCCCCGCTGCGCCGGCCTTGCGGAGCCCATCGCCGCCGGTGAAGACGCGATGGAAGGTCTCGGTGGCCGCCATCATGGCCAGGGTCTGGGGGCGACGCTCCAAAGCATAGCGGCCGATGGCGGCGAGGCCGCCGAGGTCCTTGCCATGGCCATGGGCATAGGCTAGCCGCTCGCCCAGGGTGATCACGTCCTGGAGCCCAAGGTTCAGGCCCTGGCCGGCCAGCGGATGGACCACATGGGCGGCATCCCCGACCAGCACGACTCTGGAGGCCGTGTAGTGGCGAGCATGCTGGCGCTTGATCGGGAAGCTGGCACGGCCGAGCACCCGCTCCAGGCCACCCAGGCGGGTGGGAAATTCTCGTTCGATGGTGGTTCTCAGGGTCTCGTCATCCATCGCCTCGCGGGCCTTGACCCGTTCCGGGTCGCCATACCAGACCAGGGAGGCATGATGGCCCGGCAGGGGCAGCATGGCTTGGGGGCCTTCGGGTGTGAAGCGCTGCCAGCTGACGTCCTGCTGGGGCAGGGTCGTCTCCACGTTGATGATCAGGGCGCGTTGCTGGTAATCCATGACATCGGACTGGATGCCGGCCCGCTCGCGCACCCGGGAGTTGGCACCGTCGGCCCCCACCAGCAACGAGGCCCCCAGCAGGCGGCCATTGTCCAGTTCGAGGAGCACTCGCTCATGGCCGCTGACCTGGGTGATCGGTGCCGCGGTGCAAATGCACTCGACATTGGGCATGGCCTCCAGGCATGCCCAGAGGGACTGACGGATCACCCGGTTCTCGACGAAGCTGCCGAAATCCGCCAGGTCGATGGACTCGGTGCTGAAGCGGGTCTCGCCGTGACCCTGGATGTCCCAGGCATGGATATGCCGGAAGGGACAGCGACGCGCCGCCGGAATCAACGGCCAGGCCCCCACGGACTCGAGCAGCTGCCGCGAGGCCAGGTTGACGGACGAGACCCGCAGGTCGAAGCGGTCGTCGTC
>NZ_JBDNGD010000221.1:0-3860 GCF_041689495.1 Halomonas sp.
ATCGCCATGGGGCTTGGCCTGCTCGGCATCTACTACGGTGCGGTGCTGGCCTGTGGGCAACAGAACGTTAAGCGCTTCATCGCCTATACCAGTGTCGCCCACATGGGGTTCGTACTGATTGGCATCTATTCCGGCTCTCTATTGGCTTTACAGGGTGTGATAGTACTGATACTGGCCCACGCCTTTTCCGCAGCGGGGCTGTTTATCCTCAGCGGACAGCTGTACGAGCGCTTGCATACCCGTGAGATGGACAAGATGGGCGGTCTGTGGGGGCGGCTGGGGAGCCTGCCGGGGTTCTGGTTGTTCTTTATTGCTGCTTCGCTGGGAATACCTGTCACTGCCAATTTTGTTGGCGAATTCATGGTGCTGTTCGGTACTTTTCCCACGGCACCTTGGGTGGTTGTGATCGCAAGCTTTGGTCTGGTGCTGGCAGCAATCTATTCGCTGATCCTGATGCAGCGCGTGCACTATGGCCCGCCACGCAGCGAGACGCCCTTGAAGGGGCTTGATGCCCGCGAATTTGCCATGATGCTGAGCATCGTCGTGCTGCTGATATGGCTTGGTATCTACCCCCAACCTCTGCTTGATACGACCGAGGCCGCAATGGGAGAAGTGCAACAGGTGTTCGAGACCTCGGGCACGGCGTTGCGGGAAATCTCTACCGGGCCGGGCGCGCCCATCACTCTGATGCCGGAGGCCCGCTGATGCCCGTTGCTGTTCTTATCGCCTATCTGCCAATAATTCTGGTTGCCGCGACGGCGATTGCGGTGATGCTTGGCATCGCCTGGCGTCGCGAGCACGCCGTAACGGTTGCTGCCAGCGTACTGGGTCTGGGGCTGGCCTTGATCGCTCAGGCGTTTGCCTGGCGGGTGATTCCGGTACACACGCCACTGCTCGATTTCGATGGTCTGGCGCTATTGGCCGGGATCTTGATCCTGGCGTCGACCCTGGTTTGCGCGATTCTGTCCCATGCCTATCTTGAGTCTTTTCACGGCGCCCGCGAAGAGTTCTATGTTCTGCTGCTGTGCGCGGCTGCAGGGGGCCTGGTGCTGGCCGCGAGTCGGCACCTGGCTAGCCTTTTCATCGGCCTGGAGCTGTTATCCATGCCGCTCTATGGAATGCTGGCCTACGCTTACCATGAGCCGCGCTCCCTTGAAGCCGGCATCAAATACCTGATTCTTTCTGCCGCCGCCAGCGCCTTTTTACTGTTCGGTATGGCGCTGCTCTATGCTCAGACCGGTGAGTTGCGGATCGACGTTTTGATGGCCAGCCTTGATTCGAACACCGGTATCTGGGGCCTGGCGGGCGTTGGCCTGATGCTGGTGGGGTTGGGCTTCAAGCTTTCGGTAGTGCCCTTTCATCTATGGACCCCGGACGTCTACGAGGGTGGGCCGGGGCCGGCGACGACCTTTCTGGCCACTGCCAGCAAGGTGGCGGTATTCGCGCTGCTGCTGCGCCTGATGTTGTCGACGCCCGTTGCCCAGGGTGACTGGCTGCGCGCGGTGTTTACCGGGCTGGCACTTGCCAGCATGCTGATCGGCAACCTGCTGGCGCTGACTCAGTCTAACCTCAAACGCATTCTCGGCTATTCGTCGATTGCGCACTTCGGCTACCTGCTGATCGTGCTGGTGGTCGCGGACGGCCTGGCGGCGGAAACGGGAGGGGTCTACCTGATCACCTACGTGTTGAGCACTCTGGCGGCGTTTGGCGTGGTCATCCTGATCTCGAGCACGGTCAGCGGCGAAGACGCAGCAGCGCTGCACCACTATCGCGGCCTGTTCTGGCGACGCCCTTATCTGACCGCAGTACTTACCGTGGCTATGCTGTCGCTGGCTGGCATTCCGGCGACCGTCGGCTTCATCGGCAAGTTCTATCTCATCGCCCTGGGCGTGGAGGCTCAACGCTGGTGGCTGGTAGGTGGCATCATACTTGGCAGTGCCATCGGGCTTTACTATTACCTGAGGGTCACCATCACGTTGTTTATGGCCGAGCCGGGAATGCAGCGTCGCGATGCGTCCGATGACTGGGGCTCGCGGGCAGGGGGGCTGGTTGTGCTTGCTGTAGCGGGGTTGGTGATATTGCTGGGCGTCTATCCGGCGCCGATGATCGCCTGGGTCAGGGCCATGGGCGGCACTCTGATCGGGTGACTCGGATCCGCCAGGCACAAAAAAACCGGGCTCGTGACGAGCCCGGTGTCTTGTTGCTTCCTTACTCGGAGGTGGTGGTGTCTTCCGGGTTGCGGGCGTTATAGTAGGCCTGCTCGGAGATGGCGTGGTAATTGACGACCTTGTCCTGGAAGGCGCGGTAGGTCTCGTGGATGCGACCCGCCAGCTCGCTGGATTCGGCAAGCTCGGCCACCACATCGGCGGAGTGCTCCTGGGCCTGGGCGAGGACGTCGTCAGGCAGGCGGCGCAGTTCCACGTCATGCTCGTTGATCAGCGTTTCCCTAGTGCAAACTCATACAGAGCCGACGGATGACGTGACTCCGACCCCAGCCCCATCATGGGAGGGAAGACCATCGCCCAGGCGACCGTCGAGCGAGCACGGTTCGCGCCCTGGCTCACAGCGGAGACCAGTCCTGCCCGCCGTTGGAACTGTGCAGCAGCCGGCCCTGATCATCCGCCGCGACGAGACGGTCGGGGTCGCCGGGATCCACCGCCAAGTGCATCAGGTAGCGCTCGTCCCAGTCGCGGCTAACCTCCTCCCACCGGCGGGAGCCCTCCTCTGACCGGATCAGGCCGATACCGATCATAAAGGCGTAGAGCTGCTCGCCGCTGACCACTACCAGGCTGACGGGGCGGCGTTCGGGATGCAGTTGGCGCCAGCGCTTACCGCCATCCGGGCTCATGAGCAGCCCCGTCTGGGTCGCGGCGTACAGCTGCTCGGGGTCGCGGTTGGAAGCCGCCAGGCCGATCAGCCCGTCCGGCACGGTCGCCTGCACCCGCCAGGTATGGCCACCGTCGCGACTGACCTGCAGCCGGCCCGCATGGGCACCGTAGAGCACGTCCGGATCGGCATCGCTGATGGTCAACTGGTGGAAGTCCACTGGCCCGTCTACAGCGGGCGAGCGCTGTTCCCAGCGCTGGCCACCGTCGGTGGAGACCAGTACACCGAGATTGCCATCACGCGCCGAATGACCGCTGGCGAAGAGCGTCTCGGCCTCCTGCGGATGCGGCGTGAACCCCATGAAATCTTGAGTTCCGCTGGAGACCTGGCGAGCCAGGCCATCGCCACCGACGACATGGAAACCGTGGTGGGTGGCCAGCAGAATCTGCTCGCTGTCGGTGTGATCGAAGGCCAGGCCGTGAATATGGGTCTGCTGGCGCAACTGCTCCAGGCTAGTGCCTTCTGGCTCGCTGGAGCAGCCGGCCAGCAGCGCGGGAACCAGCCACAGCGGAGCGAGTCGCTTCCGGAAATGGGTCATACCTGATCTCTCGTCGTGATCTCGAGTGTCCGGCGCCACGGCATCGCCGGGCGCACCATCGTTTTCGTTTGCCACGGCCACGCCATGCCAGTGCACGGTGGTCTCCTTCTCCAGCTCGTTGACCAGGGTGGTATCGAACTCGTCACCTTAACTCGAGGAGGACGATCGAAAGGGTCGTGTGGTGTTGTCCGCCCGCCATCGTTGACGATGTCAAGGCAAGTGCCAGCAGTGCGCAAAGCAACCATGAGCAGTAGAGACGGATCATGAGAAGTGACTAATAACCGGTCATCGTAACGATACTTGGGAGTATTTCATGGTGGCCAGATAGTCGGCAACCCAGGTCCTGCACACAAGTTTCCTGCGTTCTTCAAACCTGATGCAGATCAATGGACAGGTAGCGTCACTGGTCTATGGTAGTTGTTGCATAGGATTGACC
>NZ_JBDNGD010000222.1:0-3556 GCF_041689495.1 Halomonas sp.
CGGGGCCCGCGATTGCCACCATGGCGCGGCGACTCGAAAAGGCCGGCGCCGACTTCCTGGTCATGCCTTGCAACACTGCGCATTATTACTGGGAGGATGCCCAAGATGCCGTAGGTATACCGGTTTGGCACATCGTCGAGCATACCCTGGACACCATCGTACGCCACATACCTGGGGCTAAAGTTGGCATGCTGTGCTCTCCCGCCCTGCGCAAGATCGGTCTCTATGAAGGGTTCGCCCAGCGGCGCGAACTGTCGCTGGTATACCCGAGCGACGAAGACGCCGTGCTGGAAGTGATTCGCGCCGTCAAGCGTGGACAGGGGCGCCAGCCCGACACCATTACTGAGTTCACTAGAGCTGCCACTGACCTATGTAACCATGGTGCTGATGTACTGGTTCTGGCTTGCACTGAACTCTCCGTAATCGCGGATGCACTGGATAACGCACCTATTCCGGTATTCGATACTCTTCAAGTATTAGCAGTGGACGTTGTTGCGGCTGCAGGTGAGCGTTGAAGCTCCGCTAGCTTGAGCTATCAGGAATCGTTATCCGTCAGCGTCTTATTCACATCGAGATCTCTTAGCTTAGCTCGGCTTGTGATGAGCCGAGGTAGTGAATCCCCCCGAGTTTCGTAGACACCTCCAGGCCTTATACTGAAGGCTCCTAGTGCGCCAGGATCTTCGACAGGAACTCCTTAGCGCGGTCAGTCTCGGGATTCTTGAAGAAGGTTTCGGTCGCTGCGATCTCCTTCACCTCCCCCTCGTCCATGAAGACCACCCGGCGCGCCACCTTACGGGCGAAGCCCATTTCGTGGGTGACCACTATCATCGTCATGCCTTCCTTGGCCAGTTCGACCATGACGTCCAGCACCTCGCTGATCATCTCCGGATCGAGCGCCGAGGTCGGCTCGTCGAAGCACATGGCGATGGGGTCCATGGCCAGAGCCCGGGCGATCGCCACCCGCTGCTGCTGTCCGCCGGACAAGGCAGAGGGGTACTTCTCCGCCTGATCAACTACGCCGACCCGCTCCAGCAGGCTCTCCGCCTTTTCGCGCGCCGCGTCGCGCGAGCGGTTGAGCACCTTGATCTGGCCCAGCATCAGGTTCTCGATCACCGTCTTGTGCGGGAACAGCTCGAAATGCTGGAACACCATGCCGATACGTGCACGCACCTTGGGCAGCTTGGTGCCCTTGGCGGTCACGTCGATCTCGTCGACCAAGATGCGGCCTGTGTCGACCGCCTCCAGCGCGTTGACGCAATTGATCAGTGTGCTCTTGCCCGAGCCGGACGGACCGCAGATGACGATCACCTCGCCACGTTCGACCTCGAGCGAGCAGCCTTTCAGGACGTGGAAGTCGTCGTACCACTTGTCGATGTTGTCGATTTTGATCATGCGACCTTCTTTTTCTGCAGGTACTTAACCAGCATGGAGCCGGAGAAGCAGATGACGAAATAAACCAGAGCCGCGAAGAGGTACATCTCGGACAGCCGCCCTTCAAGCTTGGCCACCACGCTGGCCGAGGTCATGAAATCGCGCAGGGCCACTACGTAGACCAGGGAGGTATCCTGGAACAGTATGATCGCCTGGGTCAGCAGGACCGGGATCATGTTTCGGAACGCCTGGGGAAGGATCACGTACTGGAAGTTCTGTCGCGGCGACAGCCCGATGGCCTGGCCGGCATAGACCTGTCCACGCGAGACCGAATTGAGTCCGGCGCGCATGATCTCGGCATAATAGGCCGCCTCGAACAGCGAGAAGGCGATCAGCGCGCTGGTGAAGTTGCCTACCGGGCGGCCGATCAGTAGCGGCACCAGGAAGTAGAACCAGAAGATCACCAGGATGAGCGGGATCGACCGGAAGACGTTGACGTAGACCGCGCTGAACCAGCGCAGCGGCGCCGGTCCCCAGACCCGAATCACCGCCAGGATGGTGCCCAAGGCAAGTCCCGCCACCAGCGCCAGAAAGGTTAATTGGAAGCTGATGAGCAGCCCGTCGAGAAGGAACGGAAGCGATTCAGTAATGACCTGGAAATCAAAATCACCCATCTACCTTGCCCCCCCCGTGCCCGGGATTCGCGTCTTCTGATCAATCAGGCGCATCAGCAGCACCACCAGAAGCGTGATGACCAGATAAAGCACCGTCGCGGCGGTGAACGCCTCGAAGCCATGGAAGGTGTAGTTCTCGATCTGCCGCGCCTGAGCGGTCAGTTCCAGCACGCCAATGGTCAACGCCAGCGATGAATTCTTGAAGATGGTCAGGAATTCAGAGGTCAGCGGCGGCACGATGATCCGATAGGAAATCGGAAGCCTGACGTACAGATAGGTCTGAAGCGGTGTGAGCCCGATCGCGAGACCCGCGTTCACCAGGTCCTTGCGGATGGTCTGGATGCCGGAGCGGACCTGCTCGGCCACGCGGGCCGCCGTATAGGCGCCCAGCGCCACGACGGCCGTCCAGTATTCGGGATTGGGCATGTCGCGCTTGACCCAGAGACCCAGGTCGTCGGGCAGCAGCTCGGGCACAACAAAGTACCACACGAACAGTTGCACCAGCAGAGGGATGTTGCGGAACAGCTCGACATAGGCCGCCGCCAGGGTCCGTACCAGGCGACTGGGCACCGTGCGCAGGATGCCGATCGTGGAGCCCACCACGAAGGCGATGACCCAGGCGGCGATCCCCACCAGCAGGGTCCACCGCAAGCCGGAGAAAAGCCAGCCCAGGTAGGGTTCCTGGAACAGGACCGCCCAATTCCAGTTGTAGTTCATTAGTATTCCCCAATGAGCGCCCAGTCATGATCGGGGTCACGCCAGCGACCCCGAAAGCTCCATGCCTACATTCACTATGCCTTCACCTTGTTGGGCTGCTCACTGATCTGCTTCAAGCAACTTAAAAGGCAGTTTTGAAAGGACCTCTTACTCCGGCAGGGCGTTGATCTTGAAGTTGGCGCGCAGGAGGTCGGACATAGGCACGCCTAGGAGCTCGAACCACTTGCTGTAGATCTTCTCGATCTCACCGGTGCGGAACAGCTCGGCCAGCCGGCGGTTGACCACCAGACGGAACTTGCTGTCGTTCTGCGGAAGCATGATGGCGTAGGGATCGTAAGACAGGAAATCGCCCACCACCTCGAAGGTGTCGGGATCCCTCGACTTCTCGATCAGACCGTAGAGCAGGATGTCATCGGTCGAATAGGCGTCCACGCGATCGGTCTCCAACGCCAGGAACCCTTCGGAGTGATCCCTCACTGACAAGACGTTCACGTCTTGGATGCCGCGCTCCTCGATGGCTTCCTTGACCGCGCGCTCGTTAGTGGTGCCCTGGGCCAGCGCGATGGGCTTGCCCGACAGGTCCTCCACCTTGGCGATGCCGCTACCCTTCTTGGTCAGCAGCTTTGTGCCGGTGATGTAGGTGATAAAGGCGTAGTCCACCTGCTGCTGGCGGGTCAGGTTGTTGGTGGTCGAGCCGCACTCCATGTTGAGCGTGCCGTTGGCCATCAGCGGGATGCGGGTCTGGGGCGACACCGGCACCCACTCGATGTTCAGCTCTTCGACACCGATCTCGC
>NZ_JBDNGD010000223.1:0-4045 GCF_041689495.1 Halomonas sp.
CGGGGGGATGGAGCCTACTGCTGCTGTTCGCCCTGGGACTGGGCGGTACGGCGCTGATACGCGAGCTGTTTCGCCGGCGCCGGCTGAAGCGCCACGACATCCTGCGCGAGGCACTCGCCGGCCTCCCCGATGCCGGCCCCGCCAGGCCTTGTCGCTGGCACGACGCCTCAAGCGTAGCCTCGACCTCGACGATGACGACCCCCACTGGCAGAGTTTTCTGGCGGCCAGGGAGCCCCACCATGACGGCCGCGACATCCGCCTGCTGCTGGCCCATCACCTCCTGTCGCCCCGCGACCGGGAAGCCCGGCGCCTCGTCTCGCGGATGTCCGGTAAAACGGCGGTGATGGTGGCCGTCAGCCCCCTCACCCTGGTGGACATGCTGCTCGTGGCCTGGCGCAGCCTGGCCATGGTCGACCGCCTCTGCCGTCTCTACGGGCTCGAGCTGGGTTATGCCAGCCGCCTGCGCCTGCTCAAGAGCGTGCTCTACAACATGGCCTTCGCCGGTGCGACCGAGATCGCCAGTGAGGCGGGAATGGAAATCCTCTCGATGAACCTGGCCGGGCGCCTGTCGACCCGCGCCGGCCAGGGGCTGGGAATCGGACTGCTCAGTGCCAGACTCGGACTGCGCACCCTGCGCATGGCGCGGCCGCTGGCATTCCGTGAAGGTGAGGCACCCCACATGAGCGACCTGCGCAGCGAACTCTGGCAACAGTTGCGGCGCCTTGATGCCTCCGGGACCCGACAAGAAAAGCCTGACTAGGACCCTGTCGGACTCCTAGAGCGAAAATCGCCGGCGCAAGCATTCCGCCACGCCATTCTCGGCGTGGTGACCAATAGACCGTGCGCCCGGCACCCGGGATGAGAGCTCGGGATGGGCATTGGACATGATATGGGCCTCGCCGGCCAGGGCGAGCATCTCACTGTCGTTGAGATTGTCGCCGAAGGCCAGGCAGTCCTCGGGACCCAGAGACAACCGCGACAGCAAGGACGCGAGGGCCGACCCTTTGTTGACGCCACCGGCCATGAGTTCCAGGGCATTGGCCGTGGAATAAGTGACATGCAAGCGGTCTGCGTGCCGTTCGCGAACCTGCGCCTCAATTCCGACCAACTTGGCGGCTTCACCGATGTAGAGCACCTTGCCCACGCCTTCACCATCCAGATCGCCGGGCCCGGCGACCCGATAGCCGAAGCCGGTATGGGCGTGCAGCGCCAGCAGGCGGGGTTCCGGTGCGTCGATCAGCCAATCGTCATCGCGGTACAGGTTCAGGCGCACATCGGGATGCCTCGGCAACGCGATCAGCTCCCGGGCCATCTCGGGATCGAGATGAAAGGCCGCCAGCAGGTCATCATCGGGGCCGTGCAAGTAGGCGCCATTGGTACTGATGATATGGACAGGCACCCCGAGTCGCTCACGGAAGTTGAGCATGTCACGGAAATGACGACCCGAGGCGAAGGCCAGGTAGTGCCCTCGCAGGGCCAGTTCGCGCAGGGTGCCAATGGTCTCGGGGTCAAGGTCATGGTTGGCACCGAGGAGGGTGCCGTCCAGATCGGACACGATCAGTCGTGGGCTCATGGACATGGTGTCGTGGGGCTATCCGGTGTCATCGAGAAAGGCATAGCCTACCCAAGGCAACGGCGTCTGTCTTCCTGCCGACGGGTCGGCCCCGATGCCGGGACACTCGTAAATGACCCGCCATCGGCCTGACCATCCGGCGCCGAGGTTTGGCGCCAGGCCCGTAAATCCGTATAGTGATGCCCTTATCCCGCCACCCGATCGTGACCATGCTGCAGAACAACTCGCTGCTTGCCCAACTCAAGCAGAATCTCCGTGAAACGACCCCTCGTGTCGAGGGCGTGATCAAGGCCACCGACAGGGGCTTCGGCTTCCTGGAAACCGATGACGGGGAGTCCTACTTCGTCCCACCCCCCGCCATGAAGCAGGTCCTGCATGGCGACCGTATCGAGGCCATCGTGCACGAGGATGGCGACAAGCGATCCGTGGAGCCCGAGACGCTGATCGAGACGGGCATGAAACGTTTCGTCGCCAGGGTCCAGCTCCGCGAAGGGCGTCTCGCCGTGATCCCCGACCATCCGTCGGTGAAGAACGTGCTCAAGGCCCGTCTCAAGAACACCCTCGACGAGGCCAGCATCGGCGACGCCGACTGGGTGGTGGCCCGCCTGGTGCGCCATCCCCTCAAGCCCGACGACCGCGCCTTCTTCACCCAGATCGACGAACTGGTGGCCAAGAGCCACGACCCCGCGGTGCCGTGGCGCGTGACCCTGGCCCGCCATGCCCTGGAGCAGGAATGCCCGGACGCCGGCGACGACTGGCCGCTGCGCGATGAAGGGCTCGAACGGGTGGATATTACCGACGAACCCTTCTTCACCATCGACGGCGAGAAGACCCGGGACATGGACGATGCCCTGCGCGTCGTCTCACGCGAGGACGGCGGCTGGTCACTGAGCGTGGCCATCGCCGACCCCACCGCCTATGTCGAGGAGGGTCACGCCGCCGATCTGGAGGCCCGCACCCGCGCCTTCACCGTTTACCTGCCAGGGCAGAACGTCACCATGCTTCCCGAGCCGCTGGCCGACGACCTCTGCTCGCTGTGGGAGAACCGGGAGCGTCCGGTACTGGCCTGCACCCTGGAAGTCAATGCCGACGGTAGCCTGGGCGGCTATCGCTTCTTCGCGGCTACCATGCGCTCCCACGCCAAGCTCGCCTACGACCGGGTCTCCGACTGGCTCGAGGGCCTGGGCGACTGGACCCCGGCCGACGAGATCGGCAAGCAGCTAAAGGCGCTTGAGGCCATGACACTGGCACGCGCCGCCTGGCGGGCCGAGCATGCCCTGGTCTTCAAGGATCGTCCGGACTTCGTCTTCGATCTGGATGACGCCGGCAACGTGCTGGACATCCGCACCGAAGAGCGACGCATCGCCAACCGTATGATCGAGGAGTCGATGATCGCCGCCAATGCCTGCTGCGCCCGCCTGCTCTCCGAGCACGTCGGCCACGGCATCTTCAATGTCCACCGCGCCTTCGAGCCGGAGAAGGCCGAAGCCGCTCAGGAGTTTCTGGCCAGTCAGGACATTCAGGTGGAGCGCGAGCAGCTCACCGAACTGCCCCGCTACACCGAGCTCAAGCGCGAGCTCGAGGGCCGCGATGACGCCTGGCTGGACGCCCGCCTGCGTCGCTTCCAGGGCTTCACCAGCATGTCCGCCCTGCCCGGGCCGCACTTCGGCCTGGGCCTGGCCGCCTACGCCACCTGGACCTCCCCCATCCGCAAGTACGGCGACATGGTCAACCATCGCCTGATCAAGCGTGTGCTCAAGGGCGAGCAGGCCCCGGCCGAGGCCACCCAGTCACTCACCGACCAACTGACCGAGCGGCGCAAGCTGAACCGCATGGCGGAGCGTGACGTCAAGGACTGGCTCTATGTGCGCTACCTGACCCCTGCGGCGGAGGCCCAGGAGACTTTCGAGGCCGAGATCATCAACGTCAACCGCGGGGGCATGCGGGTTCGCCTGACCGCCAATGGCGCCACCGCCTTCATTCCCGCGCCGATGATGCATAGCGATCGCGCCAAGGTCGCCATCGACGACAAGGAAGGTCGCATCCAGATCGAGGGTGAGGAACGCTTCAAGCTGGGCGACGTCATCCGCGTGGCGCTGATCGAGGCCCGCGAGGAAACCCGCTCGCTGGTGGGGCGGCCCGTGGAGTGACCCCATCACTTTCACACCCCTGATGCCGACGAAAGGAAAACCCGGGGCTATCCGTCGCCTCACTCTGCCCCACGCCCCTGTCAGCCCTGCCTGGAGCCACAGACAACGCCTCATGTCGATCTTTCCTCTTGTAGCAGCCTGAAGAGAAAAAGGCTTTCCAGCCTATACCGAAACGGGCTTGGCTGGCAGGCACCTGGCGTTCTGAAGCAGTCCCCTCTCTGGACCACTTGACGACTCATCAGCCGCCTGTGCGGCGGCAAACAGCTGCGTGCTGCGCAGCGCCGAGCGCCCCGACTCATCAGCCGCCTGTGCGGCGGCAAAC
>NZ_JBDNGD010000224.1:0-12237 GCF_041689495.1 Halomonas sp.
CACGTGTAGACGGTGCCCAGTGAGATGCTTTCCTGCTCGGCCACCTCTTTGGGGCTGAGGTGGTGTGGTGGCAGCAGCTTGGCCACAACCACCTGGCGGCGTTCCTCGGAATAGCGAGGCATGAGTGTCTCCTTTCGCCCCTTGGTCGGTTTATAGGAACAGGGTATCAGAGGGTACGACACTCATCCTGACACTGGGGGCCTCGGAGGCCATCATCGGCACCACCGATCAGATACCGGTAACCGCCGACGCCACCAATGACCAAGGGCCAGCAAGAACACCGCCCCCAGTCCCATCCAGATACCCTTGCGTTTCATCGCCCAGGTCGCTCCACATCAAAGTCGAAACGGCTCCCCAGTCGGCCATCGGCGGTTTCCACCACCACTCTGGCCTGCCAGGGCATGACAGCATCGGTGCCGTTCTGGAAATCTGGCGGCATGGCCGTGTCACACGGCCTTCCATCGAGGCAAATTGACGGTAAGCTTATCAGCATTTGTCCTGGCCCGACTGTGCAATGATGTCGCAGGGCCCATGCAGAAGGAAGGCTGGATGGAAGGAGTGACAAGCGCACTGGGACCCTTGTTCCTGTTGATACTACTGGGTGCCCTGCTGGGGTGGCAGCGCCAGCCCGGAGGCGATTTCTGGCCGCGACTGGAGCGGCTGGTCTATTTCCTGCTGTTTCCCGCCATGCTGGTCTCTACGCTGGCCACCGCCGACATGGGCCAGGTGCCCGTCATTCGCCTGGCGCTGGCCTTGCTGGGTGCCATCGGCCTGTTCGCCCTCCTGCTGTGGTGCCTTCGCGGAAGGCTTCGCCTCGACGGCCCGGCCTTCACCTCGGCCTTACAGGGGTCGCTGCGCTTCAATACCTATGTCGGCGTGGCCGGGGCGGCCGCCCTGCATGGCGGCGCGGGGACGACGGTGGCCGCCGTGGCCGTGGCCCTGATGGTGCCGGTGGTCAATGTGCTCTGTGTGGCCAGTTTCATCGCCGCCGGCACCCTGGGGCCCTCCAGCCTCGGCAAGAGCCTGACAGCGCTGGTTCACAATCCGCTGATCCTGGCCTGCCTGACCGGCATTGGCCTAAACCTCAGTGGCATCGGCCTGCCCGGCTGGAGCGGTCCCAGCGTGGAGCTGCTGGGTCGCGCCGCCCTGCCACTAGGCCTGGTCGCCGTGGGGGTAGCCCTGCGTCCGGCCGCCCTGATTCGCCTGGACCGGGGAGTCTGGATCACCAACCTGGTGAAGCTGGTGCTGATGCCCGCCCTGGTATTGACCCTCGCCCTGGCAATGGGGCTGGATCCGGTTACCCGGGATATCGCGCTGCTCTTCGCCGCCCTGCCCACGGCTACCTCGGCCTATATACTCTCCCGCCAGCTGGGTGGCGACGCGGAGTTGATGGCCGCCCTGATCACCGGCCAGACGCTGCTGGCCATGGTGACGCTGCCACTCTGGCTGCAGCTGGCCGGGTGACTCGTCCCGTATGGCTCAACCGAGTCGGCGGTAGATCAAGTCCCTGACGCCGTGGCCCAGCTTCTCGCCGCGGACCTCGAACTTGGTCAGGGGACGAAAATCAGAATGTGGCACATAAGGGGCCGTCTCGGCGGTAGCCGTGTTGCTGAATCCCGGTGCGGCTTCCATCACATCGGCCATCCACTCGGCATAGGCCGCCCAATCGGTGGCCAGGTGGAAACGGCCTCCGAGCTTGAGGCGAGTCCGCACCAGCTCGACGAACGCCGGCTGGACGATACGTCGCTTGTGGTGCTTCTTCTTGGGCCAGGGGTCGGGAAAGAACAGCTGCAGGGTAGCGAGACTCGCCTCGGGCAGGCACTGGTCGAGAACCGCCAGGGCGTCTTCCCGGTAGACACGCAGGTTGGTCAGGCCACGCTTGTCGGCCTCGTCCAGCAGCTTGCCGACGCCGGGGGCATGCACCTCGATGCCAATGAAGTCTGTCTCCGGATGGGTCGCGGCCTGCTCGATCAAGGATCCCCCCATGCCGAAACCGACCTCCACCACCTGCGGCGCATCGCGGCCGAAAAGTGCGCGGAGATCCTGGCGGCTGTCGGCCAGGGTCAGGCCCAGCCGCGGCCAGACCTCCTCCAGTCCCCGTGTCTGGGCCTGGGTGGCCCGCCCGGCTCTCAACACATAACTCTTGATGCCCCGGCGATGCAGGGGAGCCCCGGTGGCGTCGGGTCCCTTGGTGGAAGCGGGATTCTCGTGTCGCGATAGCGTCATGGGGTCGTTGGATGCTCGTGAGGAGAAACAGGGGTCGACGGATTCAGCCATTGATCCGGCCGGCAAAGGGCGAGGACGCCTCGGCGCTCTGGCGGCGCGGCATGCGACCGGCAAGAAAGGCCTCCCGGCCGGCCTCCACCGCCTTCTTCATCGCCCCGGCCATGAGGACCGGCTGGCGGGCATGAGCGATGGCGGAGTTCATGAGCACGGCGTCACAGCCCAGTTCCATGGCCTGGGCGGCCTCGGAGGCGGTGCCGATCCCGGCATCCACCAGCACGGGAACGCTGGCCTGTTCGATGATCAGGCGGATGTTGTAGGGATTCTGGATACCGTGGCCGGAGCCGATCAGCGAGCCCAGGGGCATGATGGCACAGCAGCCGAGGCGCTCGAGTTCCCGGGCAACGATGGGGTCGTCACTGGTGTAGACCATGACGTCGAAGCCGTCCTTGACCAGTTCCCGAGCCGCCTCGAGAGTCTCCACCACGTTGGGATAGAGGGTCGCGTCGTCGCCGAGCACCTCGAGCTTGACCAGGTTGTGGCCATCGAGCAGTTCGCGGGCCAGCTTGCAGGTGCGCACCGCATCCCTTGCCGTATAGCAGCCGGCGGTATTGGGCAGAAGGGTGTAACGCTCCGGGGGCACGGCATCCAGGAGGTTAGGCTCTCCGGCATCCTGCCCCAGATTGGTGCGACGGACGGCGAAGGTCACGATCTCGGTGCCGCTAGCGCTGATGGCCTCGGCTGTCTCGTCGAAATCCTTGTACTTCCCGGTACCGACCAAGAGGCGTGAGGCGAACTCGCGCCCAGCGATACGCAATGGCTGGTCCTGGACAAGATCACTCATCTTTGACTCCTGTATTGCCGGCGATTATCCACCGCCGATGGCATGGACGACTTCCACCCGATCCCCCTCTCCGAGGCGGGTCGAACCGTGCTCGCTGCGCGGCACAATCTCTTCGTTGACCTCCACGGCGATACGCTGTCCGGCCAATCCCAGGGATTCAACCAGTTCGGCAACCGAGCGGGTCGCTGGTTCCAGGGTCAGGGCTTCGCCATTGAGCTGGATCTGCATGGCATCCTCTCCCTCTTGACGGGTGTTGCAGGGTCCATATTGTAGCCGGTTAGGGCCTGCCGGGGTACGGTAGGCGGCATTCGACGACAAGGAGACGGCCATGCAGGACAGAGGCTGGTGGCTGGGTGCCGCCCTCTCGGGCGCCCTGGTGGTAATAGCCGGTGCCTTCGGCGCCCACGCCCTGGCGGGACAACTGGAGCCGCGGCTGGCGGCCGCCTTCGAGACCGGCGTGCGTTATCAGGCCTGGCACACCCTGGGCATTATGGGCGTACTGGCCTGGCGAGCTCCCTGCCCCCTGGCAGGTCAGCGGCTCGTCCTCGGGCTATGGGCCGCAGGCATGCTGCTCTTCTCGGGTTCCCTGTATGGCATGGCGTTGAGCGGGGTTCGCGGCCTGGGCATGGTCACCCCTGTCGGTGGTCTTCTGCTGATCGCGGGCTGGCTGGCCCTGGCCGTCTGCGTGATACGCGCACGGCCGCTCGATCAATCGGCGTCGGGAAGCACATAGGTCGCGGTGACCAGGGCCACGGGCTCCTCATCACCAGCGGAGAACACCTGAACCTCGCCGACGGCGAGACGGCGACCCAGCTTGACCAGGCGAGCGTTGGCGATCAGGTCGCGATCCCCCCGGGCGCGCCGCAGGAAACGACAGTGCAGGTCGCTGGTCACCGCCATGGGCTCGGGGCCGATCTCCGCCAGGATCGCCACATAGAGGCAGACGTCGGCCAGGCCCATCAGGGTCGGGCCGGAAACGCTGGCACCGGGTCGCAGGTGTTCGTCCTCGACGGCCAGACTCATGGTCGCCCGCCGGTGATCGACGCCCTCGATGGTTCCTACCCGCTGGGGAAAGACGTCATCGAGGAAGTCCTCGATAGCGGCGGCGGTCATCACGGTCATCGCTGTACTCCTGGCGGCTTGGGTGGCACCCCGATGGCGTTGACACGACCATAACCCAAAGCGCCCCGGAGGGGTATCCGGTGCGCCTGGGTGATGCGACTCGCGTGTCGTTGGTTACTTGGCCTTGTGCACTGCGCGCCAATGGTGCAGCAAGGGCTCGGTATAGCCGGAGGGCTGCTCTCGACCCTTGAAGATCAGGTCGCTGGCGGCCTTGAACGCCGTGGAGGCCTCGAAGTCGGCACTCATGGGCGTATAGTCGGGGTCAGCGGCATTCTGCTTGTCGACCACCTTGGCCATGCGCTCCAGGGTCCGGCTGACGCGCTCTGCGTCCACTACGCCATGATGCAGCCAGTTGGCGAGCAGCTGGCTGGCGATACGCAGGGTCGCACGGTCTTCCATCAGGCCCACGTCATGGATATCCGGCACCTTGGAACACCCCACGCCATGCTCGACCCACCGCACCACATAGCCGAGGATCCCCTGGCAGTTGTTGTCGAGCTCCTGCTGGATTTCCTCGTCCTTCCAGTCGGGATTCTCGGCGACCGGCACGGTCAGGAGATTGTCGAGCAATTCCTCCATCAAGGGGGCGTCACCCTGTCCTTCCAGTTCACGCTGGACAGCGGCCACATCCACTTGATGGTAATGCAGTGCGTGCAGGACGGCAGCGGTGGGTGAGGGCACCCAGGCGGTGTTGGCGCCGGCCTTGGGGTGGCCGATCTTCTGTTCCAGCATATCGGCCATCAGGTCCGGCATGGCCCACATGCCCTTGCCGATCTGGGCACGCCCGCGCAAGCCGCAGGCCAGGCCGGTCAGGACGTTACTGCGCTCATAGGCCTTGATCCAGGCGGAACTCTTCATGTCGCCCTTTCGGATCATCGGACCGGCCTCCATGGCAGTATGCATCTCGTCACCGGTACGATCCAGGAAGCCGGTGTTGATGAACACCACCCGACTGGTGGCCTCGGCGATACAGGCCTTGAGATTGACAGAGGTTCGACGTTCCTCGTCCATGATACCCATCTTCAGGGTGTTGCGACGCATCCCAATGACGTCCTCGACGCGACCGAAGAGTTCATTGGAAAAGGCCACTTCCTTGGGGCCATGCATCTTCGGCTTGACGATGTACATGGAGCCGGTGCGGGAATTACGCGGCTCGCCTTCACCCTTGTTCAGGTCATGCAGGGCGATCAGCCCGGTCATGACGGCATCCAGAATACCTTCGGGCACTTCGTTGCCATCGGCGTCCAGCACCGCGGGGGTGGTCATCAGGTGGCCGACGTTGCGCACGAACATCAGCGAGCGGCCCTGCAGCACGACCTCATGGCCTTCGGTATTGGTCCAGCGACGGTCGGCGTTCAGGCGACGGGTGATGGTCTTGTCGCCCTTGACGACCTGCTCTTCCAGGTCGCCTTTCATCAGGCCCAGCCAGTTGCGGTAGACGCCGACCTTGTCCTCGGCATCGACCGCCGCCACGGAGTCTTCGCAGTCCATGATGGTGGTCACGGCAGCCTCGACAACCAGATCCTTGACGCCCGCCGGATCGGTCTTGCCGATCGGGTGATTGGGGTCGATCTGGATCTCCAGGTGCAGACCATGGTTTACCAGCAGCACGGCATCCGGTTTGGCGGCATCGCCACTGAAGCCGACCAGCTTGCCCGGATCCTTGAGGCCGGTCTCGCGCCCCCCTTCCAGGCTCACCACCAGGTGGCCATCGCGCAGCACATACTTGACGGCATCGTGGTGGGAGCCGGTGGCCAGGGGAGCGGCACGGTCCAGAACGCCGCGAGCGTAGGCAATGACCTTCTCGCCACGCTTGGGATTGAAGCTCGTGCCCTTCTCGGCGCCGTGCTCCTCGGAGATGGCATCGGTGCCGTAAAGGGCATCGTAGAGGCTACCCCAGCGCGCTTTGGCCGCGTTAAGCGCATAGCGGGCATTGTTGACCGGCACCACCAGCTGGGGACCGGCCTGAACGGCAATCTCGCGGTCTACATCAGAGGTGGTGACGCTGACCCTGGCGGGGACGTCGACCAGATAACCGGTCTTCTCGAGGAAGGCGCGATAGGCGGGCATATCACGCACCGGGCCGGGATTGTCGCGATGCCAGCCCTCGAGCGCTTCCTGCAGCCGATCACGTTCAGCGAGCAGTTCTCGATTCCTGGGTGTCAGATCATGGAAGAGGGCATCCACACCCGACCAGAAGGCCTCGGTATCGACGCCGGTGCCAGGGAGTGCCTGCTCGGCAATGAAGCGGTCCAGCTCGGCGGCCACCTTGAGGCGGTGGTGAGTGACGCGTTCGGTCATGGGTGGATCTCCTTGTACTTGGTGCCGAACGGGTGTCGCATCGATCGGCGGGAATCAGGGTTTAGAAACAACTTCAGCCAATTTTGTGGAAAATAATTCCATTTGTAAAGCCGAACGACCCTGCAGATTGAAGGGAATCGGTGGCTCCACCACTGGCTTGAGGCTAGCATGTCCAGGCGATGCGGAGGATGCGATGAGTGACTTTACCCCACTGCAGGCCCTGGGCCCCGTCAGCCTGGTCGACCTGACCAACCTGGTGTCCTCCAGCGACGACCTGGAGCGTTATCTGGGCCACTATGGCCTGGCCCCGCTTCTCGTCGAGCATGTGGGACTCTATGTCGGCTATGTCGATACCGACCGATTCCGCCTCTGGACCCAGGTCTGGAGCCCTGCCCGACCCGTGGGCACCGCCTTCGTGGTGCATGGCTATTTCGATCATCTGGGCCTCTATCGGCACCTGCTGAAGCGCCTCCTGGATCGCGGCTGGCGGGTCGTGCTCTGGGATCTCCCGGGCCACGGCCTCTCCAGCGGCCCGCGGGCCTCCATCAATGACTTCGATGATTATGGCTGTTGCCTGCGCGCCCTGCAGGAGCATCTCGCCGGGGAAGGCCTCGCTCCACGCCCCTGGCTCGGCGTCGGTCAGAGTACCGGGGCGGCGATACTCGCCACCGATGCCCTCGAACGTGGTGACGACGGTCACTGGGCCGGGCTGGCCCTGCTCGCCCCCCTGGTGCGTCCCTGGGGCTGGAACCAGTCCAGTTGGTTACACCTGCTGATGGGCCCCTTCGTGAGCTCGATCCCGCGCAAGTTCCGCAACAATTCCACCGATGATGACTTCTCCACCTTTCTGCGAGAGCAGGACCCTCTCCAGTCCGACCGTCTGACCATGGAGTGGGTCAGCGCCATGCGCCGCTGGATGCCTCGCCTGCTGGCGATGCCCCCCAGCCAGGTACCCACCCTGATCATGCAGGGCGAGCAGGACCTGACCGTGGACTGGGAATGGAATCTGACGGTACTGGAGCGCAAGTTCCCTCGGGCCGAGATCCACCGCCATTCCGACGCTCGGCATCATCTGGTCAACGAGTCCGAACCCATCCGCCAGACCCTTTTCGACGCCCTGGACCGATTCGTCCTGGCCCTGGAGCCCGCTTCCCCCCCGGAGACGCCTGACCCATGAGTCATTCTCTCAAGGCCATCCTGACGTCACTGTTGATACCCCTGCTGATCGTCGGCTGTGCGAGCAGTCCCGAACGACCCGAGACCCCTCGCCAGGCGCTGTTCGGCCTCAGCCAGCGAGCCGCCAGTCGCCTCATCGAGATGTCCCCTCTGCCCCATCCGCCCTCCGACCAGGTCCTGCTGCTGTCGATTTCCGAGGTCGCTCCCGGCTTCGGGTTCGGTACCCAGCGAGTACAGGAAAGCCTGATGCGGGCGCTGCTGGGCCTCTCCAACGGTCCTCAGGTCCTCGACTGGGCCGGCACTATCGGCGAGGGCGCGAAGGACAACCAGTGGCGGCTGGACAGTCGCCTGGAGGCGGACGGCCCTCGACTGACACTCTCCGACAGGACACTCCTGCCCTACCGACTGAGCCTCACCCTGCGTCGGCCGGGCAGCGACGCGCCCCTTTGGGCGCATGAGATCCAGGGGGCCTTCGATGCCACTGCCCTCTGAAACCACGGGCGTTCACCTCTTCAGGAGGCGGTCCAGCTGGCGATAACCGATGGCCTCGATCAACTGGTCGCGCTCGGGCCGCGGCGCCCCGGCAAGATCAGCCAGGGTCAGCGCCACTCGCAATACCCGGTGATAGGCCCGCGCCGAGAGCCTCAGGCGTTCCAGCACCTGGGCCAGCCAGGCGCGATCGCCGGATTGCAGGGCACAAGCTCCCTCCAGATCGCGACCGGCGAGCTGGGCATTGAGACAACCGCGTGCCAGCTGTCGCTGCCGGGCCGCCACTACCCGCGCACGGACCACCGAAGATGACTCCCCGGACTCGCGGGAAGTGAGCTGCTCGGGCGGCAGCGCCGGCACCTCTATCTGCAGGTCGATTCGGTCAAGCAAGGGCCCCGAGACACGGGCCTGGTAACGCTGTATCTGAGCCGGCGTGCACTGGCAACGCTGGCGCGGATCTCCCAGGTGGCCACAAGGGCAGGGATTCATTGCCGCGACCAGCTGGAATCGAGCCGGATAGCGCCGCTCGTGGCTGGCCCGGGCGATATGGATTCGCCCGGATTCCATGGGCTCGCGTATCACCTCCAGCACATGGCGGCTGAATTCCGGTAACTCGTCCAGGAAGAGCACGCCATGGTGGGCCAGGGAAATCTCGCCGGGTCGGGGCTTCGAGCCGCCGCCCACCAGAGCCACGGCGCTGGCGGTATGGTGTGGGGCCCGGAAGGGCCGCCGCCCCCACTCGCTGCGCAGCGGCAAGCCACAGACCGAACGCACCGCCGCCACCTCCAGAGCCTCCTCATCCGAGAGGGGCGGCAGGATTCCCGGTAGGCGACTGGCCAGCATGGTCTTGCCGGTACCCGGTGGACCGGCAAACAGCAGGTTGTGCCCTCCGGCCGCGGCCACCTCCAGGGCCCGCCGCGCCTGATGCTGGCCGCGAACGTCGTGCAGGTCAGCCCCATGATCGCCGACAGATGGCCGATCAGGAAGTCGATGGGGAGTAATGGGGTCCTGGTCGAGAAGATGGGCGACCACCTCGAGCAGGTGGCCGGCCGGCAACACCTCGAGTCCCCCGGCGAGCGCCGCTTCGTCGGCATTGTCATATGGCACGATCAAGCGCCGCCCGGCATCCCGGGCGGCGAGCGCCAGGGGCAGTACTCCGGTCACCGGGCGCAGTCGACCGTCCAGCGCCAGCTCTCCCACGCACTCCACACCCTCGAGTGCCTCCAGGGGAACCTGTTCCGAGGCCACCAGCAACCCAAGCGCTATGGGCAGGTCAAAGCGCCCGCCTTCCTTGGGCAGATCGGCGGGCGCCAGGTTGAGGGTGATGCGACGGGTAGTGGGGAAGTCGAAGCCGGCATTGACCAGGGCACTGCGCACCCGTTCGCGGCTCTCCCTCACCGCGGCTTCGGGCAGGCCCACCAGGGTCATCCCGGGCAGGCCATTGGCCAGGTGTACCTCGACCTGGACTTCAGGTGCTTCCAGGCCCAGACCGGCCCGGGTGTGGATGATGGCAAGCGTCATCTGCGGTCCCTCAATGATCGTCTGCCTTCAGGCTAGCGCACACGACGCCGTACCGCCCGGCCAGGTCTCAGCGATCCGGCTCACCGCCGCCGGCATCCTCCTCCCGCTCGGGGTCTTGATCGATCATGGGTGTCGAGACGCTCGACGGTTGTTGTGCCTGCAGGGCCTCCTCCAGGGCGGCAACTCGCTTCTCCAGCGCCTCGACCCGACTGCGGGTACGCTGGAGCACATCCATCAGGATGTCGAAATCCTCCCGCGACACCAGTTCGAGACGATCGAAGGCGCCGCGTACCACCTGGTGGATACCTTTCTGGATTTCCTCGGGTGCCTGCGAGGCGCCCTGCAGTCGATCACCGATCTGCTGGGCCAATCGGCTGAGGGGATCTTGTCTTGCCATGGGGTCTCTCCTGGGGAATGGGGCCACTGTGTCAAGGATACGCAAGGCAAGGGAAAGACGCATTCCCGTCTTTTGCGCTGTTCTGGTGCATATGAAGTGGTAGTTGCGTCCATTGTGGTGCAATGACCGGGGGCCGTGGTTCGCCAGTGTCGAAAATTACATCAAAATATTGCTTTACACCCTTATTATACAAGGGTTTTAACCATAACTGGCATGATTTGCGCATCGAGAGTGCAGTCATGTTCTGACGGTAAAAGGCCGTCGCCAACCAGTAATGGAGACACGGGATGAAGCTCATCACCGCCATCATCAAGCCATTCAAGCTCGACGATGTTCGCGAGGCGCTGGCCGACAACGGCGTCCAGGGCATCACCGTCACAGAGGTCAAG
Source organism: Halomonas sp. (assembly GCF_041689495.1). GTDB lineage: Bacteria > Pseudomonadota > Gammaproteobacteria > Pseudomonadales > Halomonadaceae > Halomonas. The sequence continues at coordinate 10,463 of NZ_JBDNGD010000224.1, forward strand.
GGGTTCGGCCGCCAGAAGGGCCACACCGAGCTCTACCGGGGTGCCGAATACGTGGTCGATTTCCTGCCCAAGGTCAAGGTCGAGGTCGCCGTCGACGATTCCCGTCTCGAAGGCGTTCTCGATGCCATCTGCAACGCCGCCAACAGCGGCAAGATCGGCGACGGCAAGGTCTTCGTCACGCCCCTGGAGGATGTCATCCGCATCCGCACCGGCGAGCGCGGCGCCGATGCCGTTTAACGACGCCTACGAATTTCCTGAACGGAGACTTACGCATGAATGATATTCCTCAACTTACCGAGCTGATGTACGCGGTCGACACCTTCTACTTCCTCATCTGCGGCGTGCTGGTGATGTGGATGGCCGCCGGCTTCTCGATGCTCGAGGCCGGCATGGTGCGCTCCAAGAACACCGCCGAGATCCTTACCAAGAACATCGCCCTGTTCGCGATCGCCTGCACCATGTATCTGATTCTCGGGTACTACCTGATGTATTCCAGCAGCGCGGGTGGCTTCCTGCCCAACCTGGGCTTCCTGATCGGCGGCGAGAACACCGTGGATGCCATCACCGCTGGTGGTGAAGACGCGCCCTATTACTCCATGCGCTCCGACTTCTTCTTCCAGGTGGTGTTCGTGGCAACCGCCATGTCCATCGTCTCGGGGGCGGTCGCCGAGCGCATGAAGCTGTGGGCCTTCCTTGCCTTCGCCGTGGTGATGACCGGTGTCATCTATCCCGTGTCCGGCTACTGGACCTGGGGCGGCGGCTGGCTCGCCGAAGCGGGTTATTCTGACTATGCCGGCTCGGGCATCGCGCACTTGGCAGGCGCCACTGCGGCCCTGGCCGGCCTGGTCGCCATCACCGCCGATCCGCTGTCGCCCGGTGCCGTAGGCGCCTCCCTCATCGGGGCCGTCGGTGGCCTGATCGTGGTAGCCGCCATCGTCACCCTGGACAAGCTCAAGATCGATGACCCGGTGGGTGCCATCTCTGTCCACGGTGTGGTGGGCATCTGGGGTGTATTGGTAGTCCCGCTCTCCAATGGCGATGCCAGCTTCGGCGCCCAGATCATCGGCATCCTCGGCATCTTCGCCTGGGTCTTCGCTGCCAGCCTGGTCGTCTGGCTGATCCTCAAGGCCATCATGGGCATCCGGGTCAGCGAAGAGGAGGAATACGAGGGCGTCGACCTCGCCGAGTGTGGTCTGGAAGCCTATCCTGAGTTCAGCGCCCCCAAGAAGTAAGACCCGGATTCGAGCAAGCGCACATACTCCCACTGGCCCCCTCACGGGGCCTTTTTTCTTCCCGGGCTGCACGGTGTATGCTTGAGGGCGAGTTGCCCAGGCAGTGCCAGACTTCCCGAGACCGACATACGGAAAGGACGAGGACAGAGACCATGAAACTGATTACCGCCATCATCAAACCCTTCAAACTCGACGACGTGCGGGAATCACTTTCCGAGATCGGCGTCCAGGGCATCACCGTCACCGAGGTCAAGGGCTTCGGCCGACAGAAGGGTCACACCGAGCTCTATCGTGGTGCCGAGTACGTCGTCGACTTCCTGCCCAAGGTGAAGCTGGAGGTGGCCGTGGACGATGACATGGCCGAGAAGGTGATCGATGCCATCACCCAGGTCGCCAATACCGGGAAGATCGGCGACGGCAAGATCTTCGTCACCCCGCTGGAGCAGGTGATCCGCATCCGCACCGGCGAGATGGGAAAAGATGCTGTCTAGATAGCATCACCCAGGTCGCGCCGATACATTCAGGAAGATCGGCGACGGCAAG
>NZ_JBDNGD010000225.1:0-1616 GCF_041689495.1 Halomonas sp.
ATCACATAGAGGTCGCCCTTGCCGGACTTGTGCACCGGCCCCTGCCCGGCCACGATATCGCCGATGTCCCAGCCCCTGACATCCTCGAGCACCGCCGCCGGAAGGCCCTTCTTGTCGACGTACAGCTGAACCTGCCCGGATACATCCTGAATGACCATGAAGGGTCCGCGCTTGCGCATGATGCGACCGGCCACCGCGGCCCGGCGACCCAATGCCTCGAGGGATTCCTTGTCCCTGTCCCCCAGTTTGGCCACCAGTTCAGCCGCCAGGCTGTCACGGCGGAAATCGTTGGGGAAGGCACTCTCACCGCGAGTCTGTGCAATCTCGCGGCGTTCGGCCAACTTGGCGCGCCGCTCGACGATGAGATGGTTGTCGTCCTGCTGAGATGAATCCTGGGTGGCCATGTCGCTACCTGTGAAGAATTTGGGCGTCAGGCTGCCGGCAACGGGCTACGAGGGCAAGTAGGCGGCCCATCGCACGAAGCCCGTGGCTACAGTCCTTGCTTTAAGCTGGCTTCGATGAACGGGTCGATGTCGCCGTCCAGCACCTTCTCGCAATTGCTGGTCTGAACGCCCGTCCGCAGGTCCTTGATGCGCTGGTCGTCCAGGACATAGGAGCGGATCTGGCTTCCCCAGCCGATATCGGCCTTGGAGTCCTCGGCTTCCTGTTTGGCGGCATTACGCTTCTGCATCTCCAGTTCCCAGAGCTTCGCCTTGAGCTGCTTCATGGCGAAATCGCGGTTGGCATGCTGGCTGCGCTGACCCTGACAGGCCACGACGATACCCGTGGGCTCATGGGTAATGCGTACGGCCGAGTCGGTGGTGTTGACGTGCTGTCCGCCGGCACCGCTGGAGCGATAGGTGTCGACGCGAAGGTCAGAGGGATTGATCTCAACCTCGAAACTGTCGTCGATCTCCGGTGACAGGAACACCGATGCGAAGGACGTGTGGCGACGCCCGCCGGAGTCGAAGGGACTCTTGCGCACCAGCCGATGAACACCTGTCTCGGTGCGCAGCCAGCCGAAGGCATAGTCGCCCTGAACATGCAGGGATGCCGACTTGATCCCCGCGACGTCACCGGCGGAGACCTCGATGATCTCGGCCTTGAAGCCATGGTGCTCGCACCAGCGCAGGTACATGCGCAGCAGCATGTTGGCCCAGTCCTGGGCCTCGGTGCCGCCGGAACCCGCCTGGATATCCAGATAGGCGTTGTTGGGATCCATCTCCCCGGCGAACATCCGCCGGAACTCGAGCTTCTCGAGGCTGGTCTGCAAGCCCAGGAGTTCCTTTTCCACTTCCGCCACCGTGGATTCGTCTTCCTCCATCTCGGCCAGCTCCAGGAGATCACGGCTGTCCGCCACCCCTTGGCTCAGGGTATCGAGGGTCTCGACCACGAGTTCCAGGGAAGCACGCTCCTTGCCGAGTTTCTGGGCGTAATCCGGATCACTCCAGACATCCGGATTTTCCAGCTCGCGGGTGACTTCCTCTAGCCGATCCTTCTTTTCGGCATAGTCAAAGATACCCCCTCAGGACATCTGTCCGCTCGGACAGGTCCTTGATGAGGTTGTGTATAGGGTTGGTTTCCAGCATGGGCTCGCTCGCGTGACGCTTCAGTGG
>NZ_JBDNGD010000226.1:0-2390 GCF_041689495.1 Halomonas sp.
AGGTTCGAATCCTGCACGACCCACCATCCGGACCTGAACACCTGGCGCGCAGCGTCGTGTGCTGGGTCGTTAGCTCAGTTGGTAGAGCAGTTGGCTTTTAACCAATTGGTCGTAGGTTCGAATCCTACACGACCCACCAGTTATGCGGTTTCAGGACTTCCCAGAAGACCCCATAACCCCAGCAATCAAGCGCCTTCTGGCGCTTTTTTGTTGTCTAGAGAATCCATAACATCCCTTGACATCCCACCGTAAACGGGGGCATCTATGGGGGCAGATCCATGCCCCCGCCTCGAGGTGCCCCCAATGGCGACGACCAACAAGCTGTCCGCTACCGCCGTTCGCAACGCGAAGCCCCGCGAGAAGACATATCGATTGTCCGATGGTGGGGGCATGTACCTGGAGGTGACGCCATCTGGGGGCATGTATTGGCGATTGAAGTACCGCCACCACGGCAAGGAGAAGCGCCTGGCCATCGGTGTCTATGGCGATGGCGCCGGCAAGGTCTCGCTTGCACAGGCCCGCAAGGCCCGCGATGAGGCGAAGGAGCTGCTGGCTCAGGGTCTCGACCCCAGCACCGCCAAGCGTCTCACCAAGGAGCAGGGCAGGGCGGCAGCCGACAACACCTTCAAGGCTGTGGCGACCGAATGGCTGGAGCACATCCACAAGCACGAGGTCGTCCTCGCCCACTACGATCGCAACAAGCGCCGCCTCGAGCGGGACATATTCCCGACGCTGGGGCACCGGCCCGTCAGTGAGATCGCGCCGCCCGAGCTGCTGGACTGTCTGCGTAAGGTCGAGAGGCGCGGCCACCTGGAGACCGCCTCGAGGATCAAGACCGTCTGCGGCCAGGTCTTCCGCTATGCGATCTCCACCGGTAAGGCCAGTCGGGACCCTACCGCCGACCTTCGAGGGTCTCTGCGCAGAGCGAAAACCAAGCACTTCGCCGCCATCACCGACCCCAGGGAGATCCCCGCACTACTGCGAGCCATGGACGGCTACGGGGGCACGCCGGTCGTGGTGGCCGCCATCAACCTGGCCCCACTGGTATTCGTTCGTCCTGGTGAGCTGCGCACCGCGAAGTGGTCCGACTTCGACCTCGAGGCCGCTACCTGGTCATTCGAGCCGAGCAAGAACGCCGATCCGCTGATCGTGCCGTTGCCTTGGCAGGCGGTGACGATCCTGCGAGACCTGTATGGTCTCACCGGCCCCGATGGCTATGTCTTCCCCAACGCTCGCAGCAACACCCGCCCGATGAGCGACAGCACCATCGGCGCCGCCCTGGATTATCTCGGCTTCAAGAACAAGATGACCGCCCACGGCTTCCGAGCCATGGCCCGGACCATCCTGGCAGAGCGCCTTAACTACTCGGGCGAGTACATCGAGCAGCAACTTGCTCACAAGGTCCGCGATGCCAATGGCCGCGCCTACAACCGGACCCAGTTCCTCGAGCAGCGCCGAGAGATGTTGCAGAGCTGGGCCGACTACCTGGACGCCCTGCGAGACGGTGTTGAGAACGTCGTTCCTATCCGCACTGGTATCACCCGAACGATTCTCTGACGTTGCAGAGATGGAGGGCCAGCTGCCCGAGCTTGCGAGGAGAAGCGCATGGTCACTGAAGATGAAGTGGTAAGAGCCGTCCTGGCGAAGGAAGGGCTCGGCATGTTCGCCCGGGAGCTGGATTTAGAGGGCAATGACGCAGAGCCCGCCAAACTAAGCCAACTGCTCGCCACGGTGATGGAGGAAACCAGCCGCCTTCAAGATTGGTACAACCAACCCCCTGGGCAGGTTTCTGCGGCCACGGAGTGCCACCGCCTGGCTCAGGAGGCGATCGAAACCCCCTCTGACAGCGAAGAGCTAAATCGCCGCCTGCTCGCCATCGGGTATCTCTACTCGCGTCTGACATTGCCGGGAAGAGAGGTTCAGAGGAAGCTCCATGAACTAGAAGTCTCTAGGCGCGCCCAAACATCGGGTCTTGACAGCTCCAACGCGGAACGAAAAAAGGCCCACAAATGGATGCGAAGATTCGCTCAGGCGATATGGGAACAGGACGAAGGCAACTGTCTCCGCACAGGCCATGTGGTCAAGAAGGTCAAGGAGAAACTAGAAACGATTATAAAGATGCTCAACGAAAGTGGCTACAAAGGTACAGAGCACTGGCCGCTTTCAGATGAAGCAATCAGGAGAGAAATCAAAAACATAGCCCCTGAATACGCGTCAAAACGTGGTGCTTCCAAAAAAATTAATAATAATTAAGCGGGGTGGGCGGTTTGCTCCTCCACCCCCCACATCTTGTGGTCACCAGTCGTAGCCATGGATCACTTGCGCTTCCGTCACAGGCCCGGTGACAACGGTTTGTTCGAGCAGCCGACGGAATACGAGGCCACGGCTGG
>NZ_JBDNGD010000227.1:0-21898 GCF_041689495.1 Halomonas sp.
GAAGGTCTTCGAGATCAACCGCAACTTCCGCAACGAGGGGCTTTCCACCCGGCACAACCCCGAGTTCACCATGGTGGAGTTCTACTGGGCCTATGCGGACTACCGCGACCTGCTCGACCTGACCGAGGCGATGCTGCGCGCTACGGCCCAGGAAGTGCTCGGCACCAGCGTGCTCGAGTACCAGGGAAGTACCTATGACCTCGGCAAGCCTTTCGCGCGACTTACCCTGCGCGAGGCGATACTCACCCACGGCGAGGGCGTCGAGGAGGCGGACCTGGCGACCCTGGAGGCGGCTCGCGCCCTGGCCGAAAGGCTCGGCATCCATGTCAAGGACAACTGGGGGCTGGGCATGCTGCAGACCGAGATCTTCGAGGAAGTGGCCGAGCATCGACTCGACCAGCCGACCTTCATCACCGAGTACCCGGCCGAGGTGAGCCCCCTGGCCCGCCGCAAGGACAGCGACCCCTTCGTCACCGAGCGGTTCGAGTTCTTCGTCGGCGGCCGCGAGATCGCCAACGGCTTCTCGGAGCTCAACGATGCCGAGGATCAGGCCGAGCGATTCCGGGCTCAGGCGGCTGACAAGGAAGCTGGCGATCTGGAGGCGATGTACTACGATGCGGATTATATCCGCGCGCTGGAGGTCGGCCTGCCGCCCACGGCGGGCGAGGGCATCGGCATCGACCGCCTGGTGATGCTGTTCACCGACAGTCCCTCGATCCGCGATGTTCTGCTCTTCCCCGCCATGCGTCCGGAAGGAGACTGAAGGGGCTGGGCTGGAGCCTGACGGTGTTGGGTGGGAAGTGTTGGTAACCGGCGCGGCGTGCGCCCATAATGAGCGTCGTTTCGACGTCGAGGAGACCATGATGAAACTGCTCAACCGCTCCGCTCTGAGCGTCAGGCCGACCCGGCATTTCGTGGACTGGATCAATGCCCTGGAGCCCACCATGGGCGAGGACGACCTGACCCTGGCCGATGTCGAAAAGGAAAGCACCGTCTACCTGATCCCGGAGATGGAGTCGCCAGAGGGCCTGGAGGCCTTCATCCGTGAGCGATATCTGGAGATCCTCGAGACCGAGCTGCGGGCCTGGGAAGAGGATCAACGCCAATGGCCCGAGACCATCGACTGGTCGCTGTTCCAGCGCTTCCTGCAGGTCGAACACAGTTATCTCGCCATCGACCTGGACAACGAGACCGCCCTCGAGATCGCCGAGGTAGATGATAGTCTACTGCTGGAAACCGATCAGGACTGATCATCCTGCCTCGACAGTGACCTCGAGAAAACCGGTTGCGGCCGGTTTTCTCGTGACGGGAGCCCGAGATGGGTCGACTCTTCGAAAACCGGCCCGGTGACGATGGCCTGCCCGGCAGGGAGCGACGCCTGGCGGTAACGGCGCTGATTCTGGGTACCTCGATGGCGGTGGTGGACACCACCATGGTCAATATCGCGCTGCCTTCCATCGCGTCTGACCTCGGGGTTCCCGCCTCCCGTGTGGTCTGGGTCACCAACCTCTTCCAGATCGTCTGCGCCGCCTTCCTGCTGGTTTTCGCCGCCGTCAGTGAGCTGGTCGGCCACCGACGCCTCTATGTGGCGGGTCTATCGCTGTTCGTGTTGGCCTCCCTGGGTAGTGCCCTCTCGACGAGCCTGGAGACGCTGCTGGTGTTCCGGGCCCTGCAGGGGTTGGCTGCGGCGGCCACCCTGTCCATCGGCCCGGCGATCTATCGTTCGATCTTCCCCTCGCGCCTGCTGGGTAGCGCCCTGGGGCTCAGTGCTCTGGTGGTGGCCGCGGGGTATGCCGCCGGCCCGACCATCGGTGGACTGGTCCTTTCCGTGGGCAACTGGCCCTGGTTGTTCGTCCTGCACCTGCCCCTGGGCTGCTGCGCCCTGGTCCTGGCCTGGCGGGCCCTGCCCCGGGAGCCGCGCCGTCGGGGTAGCTTCGACGGTCTCGGTGCCCTGCTCTCGATCACCATGCTGGCAAGCTTCTTCCTGGCCATGGACGGCATGGGTCAAGGCATGGCGGCCTGGCAAATCCTCGCCTGGGTCTCAGCGAGTCTCGCTGCGGGTGCCGGCTTCCTGGTACGTCAGCGGCAAGCGCTTCATCCTCTCCTGCCCTTGTCGCTGTTCCGGGAGCGCAGATTCACCCTGGCGGTCTCGGCCTCGGGCCTCGCCTTCATCGGCCAGGGACTCACCTTCGTGGCACTGTCCTTCCTCTACCAGCAGGAAATGGGCTTCTCGCCCCTGGAGACCGCCTGGCTCTTTACGCCCTGGCCCCTGGCCATCATGCTGGTGGGTCCCCTGGCGGGTCGATTCGCCGACCGGGTCAATCCCAGCCTGCTCGCCAGCGGCGGCCTGGTCCTCCTGGCGCTGGGGATGGTGTCCCTGGCATTGCTCGACGCCGAGGCGGGCGTGGTCGACGGTCTCTGGCGTACGGCACTCTGTGGCATCGGCTTCGGGCTGTTTCAACCGCCCAATAACCGCGAGATGATGACCAGTGTGCCGCGTGAGCGCAGTGCCAACGCCTCCGGGGTGATGAGCACGACCCGGACCGTGGGACAATCCCTGGGTGTCGCCCTGGTCGGGGCCTTTCTGGCGGCCAGTACGCCGGTGCAGTCGACGCTCTGGATTGGGGCGGCGGCGAGTCTGGCGGCCCTTGTAGTCAGCCTGGCACGCGTATCGCCAGCCGGTGAGGCCCAGGAGAGGTCGCGACGGGCGTTGGACCTTCCCGCCACCCGTCGCGACTGAGCCAAGCCCGTGCGAACGGGTACAATAGTGTCATCATTCATCATCGAGGAGCCGTCATGGGAATCCAGGCCATCATCGAAGACAAGCTGCAGGCCCTCGAACCCACTTCCCTGAGGGTGGAAAACGAGAGTCACATGCACAGTGTGCCGGCCAATTCCGAGACCCACTTCAAGGTCACCCTGGTGTCGAGTCGCTTCCAGGGATTGATGCCGGTCAAGCGCCATCAGCAGATATATGCCCTCCTGACCGATGAGCTCTCCGGTCCCGTCCATGCCCTGGCCCTGCATCTGTATACCCCGGAGGAATGGCAGGTCAGGGGCCAATCCCGGCCAGACTCGCCCGGTTGCCGAGGCGGCAGCGGGTCGTGACAGGCGAGCCGCAACGCTCCCAATACCTGGAAGCCATGGGGCTGACGTCTTGGGTGGCTCGTTATCGGCTGCCCAACGCTCGACCGACGCCGGTCTGCGAATGGGAATTGCCCGAGACCTTGCCCGCCGAGGCGCCCGGAGAGCGATTGCATGCCCTGCTGGATGAGACCTCCAAGGCGCCCGCGCCGCGGGCACCCGTGGCGTCCGGTCGTGAACACCGACACACGCCGGCGGTGCGCGGCAAGGCGAGGTCACTGCTCGATGGAGATTCGGTCTCACCGCCAGGGGATCCCACTCCGGCCCTCAACGCGCGTCCGCAAGCTGAGGCCGCTGCGGAAGCCCCGCTGCGCTTCAGCCTCCAAGTGGCCTGCCTGTCGGGACGCTGGCTGATGCTGGCACCCGGTGATTCCTCACCCGATGCGTCCCAATGCCGCTTACTGGTCAACCTCCTGGGGGCCGCCGGAATCTTGTTGGACCAGGCACCTACCTTCGAGGGTTTTCGCTGGCCGCCAATGGACGACATGCCGGTGGAATCGCCGCGGGAAGAGGCCTGCCAGGGGCTCCAGGCATTTCTAGAGGGGCGTCGCCGCCGGGGTTGGGCCCCCGAGCGACTGCTGGTATTCGGCAGGGACGAGACCCTGGCCTCGGTATTGAGCCTCGAGGACGGCCATTGCCGACTCCTCGACCTGCCGGCCTGGCAGTTGCCCGGGCTCGATGACCTGACAACCAGTGCCGAGTCCAAGCGCTCGCTGTGGCCGCAACTGCTGGATTGGCATCATGCCTGGCAGAATCCTGAGGAAGATGGGGATGATTCGCCGGCTGGCACCTGATGATCTGGCGGCGGTGACGCGCCTGGCCCGGGGCGATCCCACGATGTCGGCAGGCGACACGTCGCTGGCCCGATCGCTGTCCGATCCGGATGTTCGCGTCTTCGGTATCGATGACCTGGAGTCCGCACAGGCACTGGCGGGGTATGCGCTGGTGGCGAGGCTGCCCTTCGAGGCGGAACTCCAGGCGATCCTGGTGATGCCGGGGTGGCGCCGGCAGGGGCTGGGCGTGCGGCTGCTCGAGGTCAGGGCGGGCAATGCCTCTGCCCTGGCTCTCTACCACCGCCTGGGCTTCCTGGAGGATGGGTGCCGACGGGGCTACTATCCCCCATCGACGCCCGGCGCGCCGCGGGAAGATGCCGTCTTGATGTCACGCCCGCTGAGCTGAGGTCGCTGCGCCTTCAGGCGTTGCTGCCGGTGTCGACATCATCGAGTTTGGTCAGCAGGGCGTTCAGGCGGTCTTCCCACTCCTGGCGTTCCTGCTTCATGCGGGCATTTTCCTCGCGCAGTTCCTCGGCTTCCAGCTTGAGCAATTCCAGGGCCTCCACGGCGCTGGTCACCTTCTGTTCGAGCCGATTGAAGAGTTCGCTGCTCATCCTGTTCTCCTGAATGCAATCCGGGTGCCTGGCAGGCCCGATGGTTGGGTCAGCGCGCAGCGTAACGCCGTGGCAGGACCTCAGCAAGCGTCGCCGTCGGACGACTCGGTCGGGGCCTCTCCGGGTGGCCGGCGATGGTAGAGGCGCCCCTGGCTTTCACCGGCCCTCACTTCCCGGTGGAGTGACCAGTTGGCCGGTACCTCGGGGGCGATGCCTGACTCGGTTTCCAGATAGATAATGGCGTCGTTGCTGAGCCATCCGGCTTCCAGAGCGGTACAACAGGGTGCGGCGAGCCTCTGGCAAAACGGGGGGTCGAGGAAGACCAGGGTGAAGGGCGATGGAGCGCCCGACAGGAAGGCCAGGGCATCGGTCGTCATCACATCGGCCCTGTCATCTGCCCCCAGGGTCATCAGGTTGTCTTCGAGCGCCTGGGCGACAGCGGCATCCCGCTCCACGAAGCAGGCGGCCCTTGCCCCTCGGGAAAGGGCTTCGAGTCCCAGGGCGCCGGTGCCGGCGAAGAGATCCAGAACCCGTGCCCCGGGCAGGTCGGCGAGGAGCCAGTTGAACAAGGTCTCGCGAACCCGATCCGGCGTCGGTCTCAGGCCCGGCCTGTCCAGCACCGGCAGCAGCCGACGTCGATATTCACCGCCAATCAGGCGCAGTCGTCCCTGGCCTTTTCGGGCGGCGGGGGCGGGGCGACGGGAGGGGCGAGTTGGGCGGCGTGGCATGCAGGGATTGTAACGGCGGGCGTGTCCACAGTCATCGGCCAGGGTGGTAGGATATGGGGATACGTTCACCCTTGAGGCGGATTCTCTCCATGTTGGGTTTTTTCAAGCGCAAGCAGCAGGACGGCCCCGGGAAAGCCGAGGATCAGGATACCGAGCGCCTGAGCGATCCGCCGACCCGGGGCCAGGAACCGGCGCAAGGTGTACCGACGCCGGATGAGGCAGAGCAGGGCTCGACCCCAGAGCCCGCTGCCGAGCAGACGCCACCCAGGCCGGCCCTTCAGGAGAAGCCGAAGGCCGTGCCGGAAGGCGATGCGCCGTCGGGATGGTTGGCACGCATGCGGGCCGGGCTCGGCAAGACCCGCGCCAACCTCAGCGAGGGGCTCTCCGGCCTCTTCCTCGGCAGGAAGCAGATCGACGACGATCTCATCGAAGAACTCGAGACCCAGTTGCTGATGGCGGATGTGGGGATCGAGGCCACCACCGAGATCATCGATCGTCTCACCGAGCGAGTCTCCCGCAAGGAGCTCAAGGATCCTCAGGCGCTGTTGATGGCTCTCCAGGAAGAGCTCACCGCCATGCTCGAGCCGGTCGTCAGCCCCCTCGACATGCCGCCGCCGGGCGAGGGTCCCTTCGTCATCCTGGTGGTCGGGGTCAATGGCGTGGGCAAGACCACCACCATCGGTAAGCTGACCCATCGCTTCCAGCGGGAAGGGCGCAGCGTTATGCTGGCCGCCGGCGATACCTTCCGTGCCGCCGCCGTAGAGCAGCTCAGGGTCTGGGGGGAGCGCAATGACGTCCCGGTGATCGCCCAGCATACCGGGGCCGACAGCGCCTCGGTGATCTATGACGCCCTCGCGGCTGCCAAGGCCCGCAAGATCGATGTCCTGCTTGCCGATACGGCCGGTCGCCTGCACAACAAGGGCCATCTCATGGAGGAACTCAAGAAGGTCCATCGGGTGATGGGCAAGCTCGATGCCAGCGTGCCCCACGAGGTGATGCTGGTGCTGGATGCGGGTACCGGCCAGAACGCGATCTCTCAGGCCAGTACCTTCAACGAGGCGGTCCCGGTCACCGGCATCACCCTGACCAAGCTCGACGGTACCGCCAAGGGGGGCATCATCTTCGCCCTGGCCAAGCAACTGGGTACGCCGATCCGCTTCATCGGGGTCGGCGAATCCCTGGATGACCTGCGGCCCTTCGTGGCGCGTGACTTCGTCGATGCCCTGTTCGACGTGCCGACCCGGGACAACGATCCTGCATGATCGACTTCGAGCATGTCGGCAAGCGCTATGGAGGGCGTTTCGAGGCGCTAGCCAACATCGACTTCCATGTTCGGCGGGGCGAGATGGTCTTCCTCACCGGCCATTCCGGGGCCGGCAAGAGCTCCCTGCTGCGCTTGATCATGCGCCTGGAACGGCCCAGCCGCGGACGAGTCCTGGTGGCGGGCCACGACATCGACCACCTTCACGTCAGCCAGACTCCCTTCTATCGTCGCCAGATCGGCGTGGTCTTCCAGGACCATCAACTCCTCTTCGACCGCTCCATCTTCCACAACGTGGCCCTGCCCCTGGAAATACAGGGTGTCGAGCCTCAAGAGGCCGCACGCCGGGTGAGGGCGGCGCTGGACAAGGTGGGCCTGCTGCACCGCGAGAAGGCCCTGCCCATCGAGCTTTCCGGCGGCGAGCAGCAACGTGTCGGCATCGCCCGGGCCGTGGTCCACAAGCCGTCCCTGTTGCTGGCCGATGAACCGACTGGCAACCTGGACCCGCAGTTATCCGCCGACATCATGGGGCTGTTCGAGGACTTCAATCGCATCGGCACCACGGTGATGATTGCCAGCCACGACCTCAGTCTGATCGCCCGCCTCCGGCATCGGGTGCTGGGGCTGCGCGATGGGCGCCTGGTGAGCGATGAGGAGGCCGCGTGAGCCCTGACCCCTCAAGGCATTCCCGGGGCGCTCGAGCACACGGCTCCCGGCCGCGCAGCCGTCTGCTCAGCTGGGTTCGTCACCATCGCGCCATGTGCCTGGACAGTGCCCTTCGACTGGTGCGCCACCCCGTGGCGAGTCTGCTGACCATGCTGGCTATCGCCATTGCCCTGGTGCTTCCTGCGGCGCTCTGGTTGACCCTCGACGGCGCTCGCTTGCTGGATGCCGAGCTGGAGGAGAGCGCGACCCTCACCGTCTACCTCGAGAACGGGACCTCCGAGGCCGAGGCAGGGCGGATCGAGGAGGCCTTGGCCGCCCACGACCAGGTGGCGCAGACCCGACTGATCACAGCCGCCGAGGGGATGGCCGAATTCCAGCAGGCCCTGGGGCTGTCCGATGCCCTGGGGCGGCTGGAGGACAACCCGCTGCCGGCCAGCGTGGTGGTCAGGCCCCTGGACCCGTCGCCCGAGGCGGTTCGGACCCTGGCAGGGTCCCTCGATGCTATCGCCGGTGTCGAGGAGGTGCGTCTGGACCTGGCGTGGATAGAGCGTCTGCGCTACCTGGCGGAGCTGGGGCGACGGGTGACCCTGGCGCTGGTGGTGCTCTTTGGCCTGGGAGTCCTGCTGGTGGTCGGCAATACCATCCGGCTCTCGGTGGAGAGCCGTCGGCAGGAGATCGAGGTGGTGACCCTGATCGGCGCCACCCATGCCTTCGTGCGCCGTCCCTTTCTCTACAGCGGCGCCTGGTATGGCCTGGGCGGTGGCCTGCTGGCCTGGGGCCTCTTGACCCTGGGTAGTGGCTGGCTCTCGGCGCCGGTCTCGGCCCTGGCGGCGAGCTATGGTGCCAGCTTCAGCCTGCCGCGACTGGGCCTGCATGGCTCGGCAATCCTGGTTGGCTGTAGTACACTGCTGAGTTGGTTGGGTGCCTGGATCGCCGTGAAGAGGCACCTGGCGGAGATCCGGCCCCGTTGAGGCGTGACGTCGGTCGAATCCACGGCGTATCGGTAAAGAATCGGAACTTTCATCGATTTTCGCCGTCATATTCGGCAGTCACTTTTATCGATCATTATGTTCTTGAATTGCCTGGTATGATATTGAGCGTGAGATAGCGAGCATGAATCGTACGTTGGACTTCTAAGGAGACGACCTGGTCCTATGAACAAAAGTCTTCTACCGGTGGGTCAACTCTCCCCGGGTCATGATCTGAATGGGTATATCCAGGCGGTCAACGGCATTCCGATGCTGACCGCCGATGAGGAGCGGGAGTTGGCCTTCCGCCTCCATGATGACGGGGATCTCGAGGCGGCGCGTCGCCTGGTGCTGTCGCACCTGCGCTTCGTGGTGCATGTGGCCCGCAGCTATTCCGGCTACGGCCTGCCCCAGGCGGACCTGATCCAGGAAGGCAATGTGGGCCTTATGAAGGCCGTCAAGCGATTCGATCCCAATCATGGGGTCAGGCTGGTGTCCTTTGCCGTGCACTGGATCAAGGCCGAGATCCACGAGTTCGTGCTGCGTAACTGGCGTATTGTCAAGGTGGCTACCACCAAGTCCCAGCGCAAGCTGTTCTTCAACCTGCGCGGTGCCAAGAAGCGCCTGGCCTGGCTCAACAATGACGAGGTCGATGCCATCGCCAAGGATCTCGACGTCAAGCCCGAGGTGGTGCGCGAGATGGAAGGGCGTCTCTCCGCACACGATGCCGGTTTCGATGCCTCGCCCAGCGATGACGACGAGTCCGGTTACCAGTCCCCGGTGCATTACCTGGATGATGTCGCTTCCGATCCGGCCACCCAGATCGAGGACAGTAACTGGGAAGACGATTCGACCCGTCGCCTGCAGCTGGCCCTGGAGGAACTGGACGAGCGTTCGCGGGACATCCTGCAGCGCCGCTGGCTCTCCGACAAGAAGGCAACCCTCCATGATCTGGCTGACGTCTATGGTGTCTCCGCCGAGCGCATCCGCCAGCTGGAGAAGAATGCCATGAAGAAGATCCGCCTGCAGATCGGCGACGGGCGCCAGGTGTCGAGGAAGCCAACGAGAAACCCACCGGATGTCGAGTCCGGTGGGTTTCTTCGTTGACGTCGGGAATGGCCATGACATTATCCTGCGGCGCTCGGCGCTCTCAGGCCCCGGCCACGGCGGGCTCGCGCAGTACCTGCTTGAGCTGGGTCTCGAGTCGCTCGAACAGCTGGTGGACGAGGATCCGACCGCAGCGCGGGGTGGCATGCGGCTCTTCGTCGAGGATGCGGGTGATGCGTTTGCCGCTGTCTTCCTCCAGCATCAGTGCCAGGGTCTGGAGGATCTGTTCGCGCCGTGTGGGCGTGGGGGTTTCCTGCGTCATGGCGATCCTGTCTTTTCTGATGATTGAGGTCAGGCCTCCGGGGGGAGGTCGGTGATAAGGGTGCCGACACCGGCGTTGGTGAAGATCTCCAGCAGGATGGCATGGGGCACCCGGCCGTCGATGATGTGGGCACTCTTCACGCCCCCCTTGACCGCGTCCAAGGCGCAGCGGATCTTCGGCAGCATGCCGCCATGGATGGTGCCATCGGCGATCAGTGCATCCACCTGGGTCGTGGTGAGACCCGTGAGCACTTCCTCCTCGGCGTTCATCAGACCGGCCACATTGGTCAGCAGCATCAGCTTCTCGGCACTCAAGGCCTCGGCCACCTTGCCGGCGACCAGGTCGGCATTGATGTTGTAGCTCTGGCCGGCGGCATCGACGCCGATGGGGGCGATCACCGGGATGAAGTCGCGTTCGGCGAGCATCTCGATGAGTTCGGTGGAGATGTGTTCCACCTCGCCCACATGGCCGATGTCGATGATTTCCGGGGCGGTCATGTCCGGTGTTCGATGCTCCACCTGGAGTTTGCGGGCGCGGATCTGGGCGCCGTCCTTGCCAGTCAGGCCGATCGCCTTGCCGCCGCACTGGTTGATCAGGTTGACGATGCCCTTGTTGACCAGGCCGCCGAGCACCATCTCCACCACGTCCATGGTCTCGGCATCGGTCACCCGCATGCCGCCCACGAACCGCGACTCGATGTTCAGCTTCTTGAGGAGTTCGCCGATCTGCGGCCCTCCGCCGTGGATGACCACTGGATTGATGCCCACTTCTTTCATCAGCACGATGTTGCGCGCGAAGGAGTCGATCAGAGTGTCCTCGGTCATGGCGTTGCCGCCGTACTTCACGACCACGGTCTTTCCGGAGAAGCGCTGGATATAGGGCAGTGCCTCGGAGAGTATCTCCACCACCAGCTTCGGGTCGCGGGTCTGTTCGGTCATGCTCGGGTTTCCTTGTCGTTCCTGTGGCTGTCGATCGGTCAAGCCCGACAGGCTCCTAGAGGGCCGGGTCCAGTTCCGGAGCCACCTGCTGGAGGGCCTGGGAAAAGCGTGTGCGGATGCGATCCAGGGCCGCCCGGGTCTTGCCCTCGAAGCGCAATACCAGCACTGGTGTGGTGTTGGAGGCGCGACACAGACCCCAGCCATCCGGGTAGTCGACGCGAATGCCGTCCAGGGTGGTCTTGATGCCGTCCTCGCCGAAGTCACCCTCCCTGGCCAGCCTGGCCACCAACTCGAACTTGGTCTCGTCGGTCACCGTGATGTTGATCTCCGGGGTGCCCAGATCCTGGGGATAGCGGGCGAAGAAGGTGTCGGCGTCGATGCCCTGTGTGGAGGGTTGCCTGGAGAGAATCTCCAGCAGGCGGGCGGCGGCATAGAGACCGTCATCGAAGCCGTACCAGCGCTCCCGGAAGAAGATATGGCCGCTCATTTCGCCGGCCAGCAGGGCCCCGGTCTCCTTCATGCGGGCCTTGATCAGCGAGTGGCCGGTACGCCACATCTCGGGGGTACCGCCGGCCTCCTCGATCACCCGGGTCAGGTTGCCTGTGCACTTGACGTCGAAAA
Organism: Halomonas sp.; assembly: GCF_041689495.1. GTDB lineage: Bacteria > Pseudomonadota > Gammaproteobacteria > Pseudomonadales > Halomonadaceae > Halomonas. The sequence continues at coordinate 11,083 of NZ_JBDNGD010000227.1, forward strand.
TCACCCTGGCGCCGTGATTGCGCGACAGCATGTCTTCGGCGAAGGCCATCAGCAGATGGTCGGGGTAGATCAGCGCCCCGCTCGGAGTGATCACCCCGAGGCGGTCGCCGTCGCCATCGAAGGCCAGGCCGATATCGGCGCCGGTCTCCTGGACGGTGCGGATCAGGTCCTTCAGGTTCTCGGGCTTGCCCGGGTCCGGATGGTGGTTGGGGAAGGTGCCATCGATCTCGGCGAACAGCGGTATGGTCTCGGCGCCGAGCCGCGCGACCAGCACCGGGCCCAACTCGCCGGCCACGCCGTTGCCGCAGTCCACCACCACCTTGAGCGGCCGGGCGAGTGTCACGTCGCCGAGGATGCGCGCGAGGTAGGCGTCGCGCAGATCCTCCTGGCGCACGCGGCCCTGCCCCCGGGTGAGGTCGTCGGTGGCGAGGCGAGTATGCAGCGCGGTGATGGCGTCGCCGGAGAGCGTCTCGCCGGAAAGCACGATCTTGAAGCCGTTATAGTCCGGCGGGTTGTGGCTGCCGGTGACCATCACCCCGGAGGCGGTACCCTCGAGGATATGGGTGGCGAAGTAGAGCACCGGGGTGGGCACCATGCCGATATCGACGACGTCGCAGCCCGACGACGTCAGGCCGCGGGTCATGGCCGCGAGCAGCCGTGGGCCGGAGAGGCGTCCGTCGCGGGCGACGACCACGGTGGACTCCCCGCGAGACCGGGCTTCGCTGCCGATGGCGCGGCCGATCTGCTCGACGCCGGTCTCGGTCAGGGTATCGTCGACGATGCCGCGGATGTCGTAGGCGCGGAAGATGGAGGCGGGTACTGCCTGGCTCGTTGCTTGAGTCATGGAATCCGTCCTTTGTTGAATGTCTAGCGCCTCAGCGCCTTCCCTTGCTGTCAGTGCCGACCAGAGCTGCCGAATCCACCGGCGCCCCGATGGCTGGTGTCGAAGTCATCGACCAGCACCAGCTCGGCCTGCACCACGGGAACAAGCACGTATTGTGCCAGCCGCTCGAAGGGCTCGATGGTAAAGGGGGCGTTGCCGCGGTTCCAGGTGGAGATCATCAGCTCGCCCTGGTAGTCGGAATCGATCAGTCCCACCAGATTACCGAGCACAATGCCGTGCTTGTGGCCCAGCCCCGAGCGGGGCAGGATCATGCCGGCAAGCCCCGGGTCGGCGATATGGATGGCAAGCCCGGTGCGGACCAACTCGCACTGGCCCGGCGCCAGGGTCAGCGGGGAATCGAGCAGGGCGCGCAGGTCCAGGCCCGCGGACCCCGCGGTAGCGTAGTGGGGCAGGGCGTCACGCATGCGCGGATCGAGCAGCTTGACGGCGAGGCGCGGCTTGGCAGGAGCGAGGTCGGCGGTGTCGGGCATCGGAAGGAGTTCCAGGGTCTGGGTCGAGGGGTCAGGCATCGAGGTGGGCTTGCCGGCAGGCAAGGGCACGGCGAATCACCGCCAGGGCGATCTGTGACTTGGGCTGGGGCGCCAGCTGTTCACGACCTTCGTTGTCGCCTTCCCGCCACAGCAGCAGGGCCGCATTGTCGTCGGTACCGAAGCCGAGCCCGGCCCGGGAGACGTCGTTGGCGACGATCATGTCGAGATTCTTGCGGGCCAGCTTGCCCCGGGCATAGGTCTCCAGGTCGCGGGTCTCGGCGGCGAAGCCCACCACGAAGGGGCGCCGTTCCGGCGAGAGGCCGTGCGCCGCGATGCTGGCGATGATATCGGGGTTCTTGACCAGTCTCAGGGTGAGGCCGTCTTCGCCGTCGACCTTCTTGATCTTGTGCTCGGCGGCCGTCTCGGCCCGGTAGTCGGCCACGGCGGCGCAGCCGATGAAGATATCGCTGTCGGTGGCGAGCCTCAGCGCCGCCTCGTGCATCTCCCGGGCAGTCTCCACGTCGAACCGCTCGACCCCCTCCGGGGTGGCCAGGCTCACCGGGCCGCTGATCAGGCGAACCCGGGCGCCGAGTGCTGCTGCGGCAGCGGCCAGGGCGAAGCCCATCTTGCCGGAGCTGTGGTTGGAGAGGTAGCGCACCGGATCCAGCGGTTCACGGGTGGGGCCGGCGGTGATGGTGATGGTCAGGCTCTCGGCCTCGCGAGCGTTCACCGGCATGGCATCGGGGGCCTGAAGCAGGGCCGCCAGAATCGCCTCGGGCTCGAGCATCCGCCCGGGGCCCACATCGCCGCAGGCCTGGTCGCCGCTGTCCGGCCCCAGCAGCCGCCAGCCGTCCTCGGCCAGCTGTCGCGCATTGCGCTGTGTGGCCGGGTGGCGCCACATGGCCTGGTTCATGGCCGGCGCCATCAACTTCTCGGCCTCACTGGCCAGACAGAGGGTGGTGAGCAGATCATCCGCCAGGCCCTGGGCCAGGCGCGCCATCAGGTCGGCGGTGGCCGGGGCGATGAGGATGATGTCGGCCCAGCGGGCCAGCTCGATATGGCCCATGCCGGCCTCTGCCTCGGGGTCCAGCAGGGAGGTGCGCACCGCTTCCCCGGTCAGCGCTTGGAGCGTCAGCGGCGTGATGAAGGCCTGGGCGCCCTCGGTCATGACCACGCGCACCTCGTCACCGGTCTGGGTGAGCAGGCGGGCGAGCTGGGCGCTCTTGTAGGCGGCGATGCCGGCACTGATGCCGAGCAGGATCCGTCGGCCGGGAAGCGATGGCATGGTCAGAATCCAAGCTGATATCGAGGCGTTTACCTTACCATATTGGCGCTCGGTATTGCGTAGCCGCCACGACGCGTGCCGAGTGGCTACACTGGGAAAACACGGTGTGGCCACGGCAGGGAGGTGGACAGGATGGCGATTCGCGATTGGCCGGCGGGCGAGCGTCCCCGGGAAAAGCTGCTGGCGCTGGGCCCCGATGCCCTGTCCGATGCAGAATTGTTGGCGATCTTCCTGCGCGTCGGCGTGGCGGGGCGCTCGGCGGTGGATCTGGCGCGGGACCTGCTCTCGACCTTCGGCGGCCTGAGGCCCCTGCTGGAGGCGGACCAGGCGCGATTCTGTGCCGGCCATGGCCTGGGCATGGCCAAGTACGTGCAACTGCAGGCGACCCTGGAACTCTCGCGTCGTCATCTGGCCAGTCAGCTGGCCCGTGGCGATGCCTTGACCTCGCCCTCCCTGGTGCGCGCCTACCTCGCCTCGCAGCTTCGTCACCTGGGGCACGAGGAGTTCGCCGCGCTGTTCCTAGACAGTCAGCACAGGGTGATACGCTTCGAGTCGCTGTTTCGCGGTACCCTGGACAGTGCCTCGGTCTACCCCCGTGAGGTGGCCCGTCGCGCCCTGGAACTGGGCGCCGGGGCAATAATCTTCGCCCACAACCATCCCTCCGGGGTAGCCGAACCCAGTGATGCCGACCGCCGCATCACCGAGCGGCTTCGTGAGGCGCTGGGGCTTTTCGAGATACGGGTGCTGGACCATTTCGTGGTGGGAGACGGCGAGGTGGTGTCCTTTGCCGAGCGGGGATGGTTGTAGTCCAGAGACTACCGGGGTCATCGAGACTTGCCGAAGCGTCCGCTCTCTGGTATAAAGTGCAGCCTTTGAATTCCCTTGGGTCAAATGCGGCGGGATCTTCCGGTTTGCCCGACAGGTTTGAACACTCAGGCTCAGGTATCGAACATCTGGCCAGCGGTTGGAGGCTCCAATGTCCAAAGTATGTCAGGTTACCGGCAAGCGCCCGGTAACTGGTAACAACGTCTCACACTCCCAGCGCAAGACCCGTCGTCGCTTCTTGCCGAATCTTCACAGCCACCGCTTCTGGGTGCAGTCGGAGAATCGCTTCGTCAAGCTGCGTGTTTCCTCCAAGGGAATGCGTATCATCGACAAGAAGGGCATCGAGACGGTGCTCGGCGATATTCGCAAGCGCGGCGACGCCATCTAAGCGTTCTATCCAGGGAGACTTCAATCATGCGTGACAGAATCAAGATGGTGTCCAGTGCCGGGACCGGCCATTTCTACACCACTGACAAGAACAAGCGGAACACCCCGGACAAGCTCGAGTTCAAGAAATTCGATCCGGTCGTCCGGAAGCATGTGATGTACAAGGAAGCCAAGATCAAGTAACACCTGATCGTTTCCACCGCAGGTAGATGCCTGTCCTTCTGAACCCGGCCTTGCGTCGGGTTCAGGCGTTATGCGAGCCCCTCATGCCCGAGCTTCCTGAAGTCGAGACCACCCGGCGCGGCATCGCCCCCAATGTGGAGGGCCGCGAGATCACCGAAGTGATCGTGCGCCAGACGCGGCTGCGCGTGCCGGTGCCGGCGGATCTCGTCGACCGGCTGGTGGGCGCCCGAGTCCTTGAGATCCGCCGGCGCGCCAAGTACCTGCTGTTTTCCCTGGAAGGGGCCGAGACGATGACACTGCTCTGGCACCTGGGCATGTCGGGTAGCTTGCGCATCGTCCGGATCGGCGAGTTGCCGAAGAAGCACGATCATCTCGACCTGGTGCTCGATGACGGCGCCATTCTTCGTTATCACGACCCGCGGCGCTTCGGCTTCGTCGACTGGCTGGCCGGCAGCGGGGAGCAGGATCTGCGCCTGGCACGTCTGGGGCCGGAGCCACTCTCGGAGGCCTTCGATGGGCAACGGCTCTATTCGATTTCCAGGGGCCGTCGGCTGGCGGTAAAACCCTTCCTGATGGATAACGCCGTGGTGGTCGGGGTGGGTAACATCTACGCCGCCGAGGCGCTCTTCCTGGCCGGTATCGACCCGCGCCGCGCGGCCGGCCGCATCTCCCGGGTGCGCTATGAGCGCCTGGCGGGTTCGGTGCGCGAGGTACTGGCCGCCGCCATCACCCAGGGTGGCACCACCCTGCGCGACTTCGTCGGCGGTACCGGCGAGCCGGGCTATTTCAAGCAGCGCCTCAACGTCTATGGTCGCCACCACCAGCCCTGCCGCCGTTGCGGCGCCGAACTCCGCCTGGTGACCCTCGGCCAGCGGGCCAGCGTCTTCTGTGTCTGTTGTCAGACCTGAACGGTTATCCTCCACCTTATCCAGCGAGACCCATGATGACCCTGCAATCCCTGCGCCTGAAGAAGAACGCCGACCGCCGCCTCAAGGCCGGCCACCTGTGGCTCTATTCCAATGAGATCGATACCGAGGTCACGCCGTTCAAGAGCCTCGAGGTCGGGTCACAGGTGATGGTTGAAGCCGCCAACGGCAAGGCCATGGGCGTGGCCTATGTCAATCCGCACTCACTGATCTGCGCCCGCCTGGTCTCCCGGGACCCGACGCAGGGGCTCGACCGCTCACTGCTGGTGCACCGCCTGAATCAGGCCCTGGCTCTGCGTCAGCGGCTATTCGACAAGCCCTTCTACCGCCTGGTGCATGGTGAGGGTGATCTGTTGCCGGGACTGGTGATCGACCGTTATGACGATGTCCTCGTCGTTCAGCTCAACACCGCCGGCATGCAGGCGGTCGCCGAGGAACTTCTCGATGCCCTCGACAAGGTGCTCTCGCCGGCGGTCGTGGTCTTTCGCAACGACACCAGCGGGCGCCGCCAGGAGGGTCTCGAATCCCGTATCGAGGTGGTCAAGGGCGAGCTGCCCGACCCGGTGCTGCTGGAGGAGAACGGCGTGCGTTTCGCCGCCCCGGTGCTCGATGGCCAGAAGACCGGCTGGTTCTATGACCACCGTGTCAATCGTGCCTGGCTCAATAGCCTGGTGGCCGGCAAGCGGGTACTGGACCTCTTCAGTTATGTGGGTGGCTGGGGCGTTCAGGCCGCCGCCCACGGCGCCAGTGGGGTGCTCTGCGTGGATTCGTCAGGTGCGGCACTGGAGAGGGTCGCCGAAAATGCGGCCCTCAATGGCCTGCAAGAGCAGGTGGCGATCGGCGAGGGGGATGCCTTCGAGGTCCTGGCGGCGCTGAAGGCCGACGACGAGCAGTTCGATGTGGTGATCCTGGATCCGCCGGCCTTCATCAAGAAGCGCAAGGACATCCCCAACGGGGAGCGCGCCTACGGTAAGCTGAACCGCGAGGCCATGCGCCTGCTGGGACGAGATGGCCTGCTGGTCTCGGCGTCCTGTTCCATGCATCTGGCACCGGAACGGCTGGTGGACGTGGTGCGCGGCGCGGTGCGCCACCAGGACCGCCATGGGCAGATCCTCTTCCAGGGACATCAGGGGCCGGATCATCCGGTTCACCCGGCCATTCCCGAGACGTCCTACCTGAAGGCCCTGGGCGTCCGCGTCTTCAGGGACTGAGCCTGCCATGACGCCCGGTTATGTTCGTGTCTTCGCCCATTCCAATGCGTTGCTGGTCAGCCATGTCCACAACGTCATTACCGCCGCCGGCATGCCTGCCGAGCTTCGAAACATGACGCTGGGCGGCGGGGCGGGTGAGCTTCCTCTGGGGGAGTGTGAACCGGAGGTGTGGGTGGCGCCCCACAATCGTGAGCGCGCCGGGGTGCTGATCCACGATGCCCTGGAGGGAAAGAACGACCGGCCGGACTGGACCTGCCCGGGCTGTGGGGAGCGTCTCGAAGGCGTCTTCGATGCCTGCTGGCGCTGCGAGCAATGGCGGCCCTGAGCGGATTGCAGGCTTTTCTGTGTCTCGGGTAATGAACAGGGGAAATTTCTGGTCCAACTGCTGATTGCGAGTATTATTTTCGTTTTTCCTCCCAGTGTCTTTATGGATGAACTGCCTGTGCTGTAATGCATTGGAAACGCATCGCATCCATTCATCCGGAGGCCAGCCCCATGCAGATCGCCGTTCCCAAGGAAATCAAGAACCACGAATATCGTGTTGCCCTGACGCCCACCGGCGCCAGGGAACTGGTCGCCCGTGGTCATCAGGTCACCGTTCAGGCGGGGGCCGGTGATGGTGCCGGCTTCACCGATGCCGCCTTCGAGGCAGCCGGTGCGCGTCTCGAGGCCGATGTGGCGAGGGTCTGGGACGGCGCCGAGCTGATCCTCAAGGTCAAGGAGCCTCAGGCCGAGGAGGTCGCCCGTCTGTCGGCCGGCCAGACGCTTTTCACCTATCTGCACCTGGCCGCCGAGGAGACCCTGACCCGCGGCCTGATGGAGAGCGGCGCCACCTGCATCGCCTACGAGACAGTCACGGACCGCCAGGGTGGGCTGCCGCTGCTGGCGCCGATGAGCACCGTGGCCGGCCGCATGGCCGTGCAGGCGGGGGCCCGCAGCCTGGAGAAGGCGCAGGGCGGGGCCGGTGTGCTGCTGCCCGGCGTGCCCGGCGTGGCCCCGGCGAAGGTGGCCGTGATCGGTGGCGGCGTGGTGGGCGAGAACGCCGCTCGCATGGCGCTGGGCCTGGGGGCCGAGGTCACGGTGCTCGACAAGTCCATCCCGCGCCTCGAGACTCTGGACGACCGCTACCAGGGGCGCATGAAGACGGTCTTCTCCACCGCCGACGCCATCGACGAGGCGGTGCGCGAGTGCGACCTGATCGTCGGCGCCGTGCTGATTCCCGGCGCGGCCGCGCCCAAGCTGATCACCCGCGAGATGCTCACCGAGATGAAGCCTGGCAGCGTGCTGGTGGACGTGGCCATCGACCAGGGGGGCTGCTTCGAGACCAGCCGGCCCACGACCCATACCGATCCGACCTACATCGTCGACGGGATCGTGCACTACTGCGTGGCCAACATGCCGGGCGCCGTGGCCCGTACCTCCACCCAGGCGCTGACCAACGCCACCATGCCCTTCGTCACCGCCCTTGCCGACAAGGGCTGGAAGCAGGCCCTGGCCGACGACCCGCACTTCGCGGCCGGACTCAACGTCCACGACGGTCGGGTCACCTACCAGGCCGTGGCCGAGGCGTTCGGCCTGGAGAATGTCGAGCCGGCCGACTTATTGAAATAAGCGTGAGCGGCGCCGGGGATCAGATCCCTGATGCCGGCGTTGACCCGGGCCATCTCGGTCGCCTTGACCAGGGCCTCGCGTTACCATAGCGGGCATTTCCGACAGCAGGGTCCGCTTTCCATGAGTGCAGCTTCCGAGAAGACACGCGTTCTCACCGGCATCACCACCACCGGCACGCCCCACCTGGGCAACTACGTGGGGGCGATCAAGCCCGCCATCGCCGCGAGCCAGGACCCCAACGTCCAGTCCTACTACTTCCTCGCCGACCTGCATGCGCTGATCAAGTGCCAGGACCCCCAACGAGTGCGGGAATCGCGCCTGGAAATCGCCGCCACCTGGCTGGCGCTGGGCCTGGATACCGACAACGCTATCTTCTACCGCCAGTCGGACGTACCGGAGATCCCCGAGCTCACCTGGATGCTCTCCTGCGTCTGCGCCAAGGGGTTGATGAACCGCGCCCATGCTTACAAGGCGGCGGTGGCCGAGAACGAGGTCGCCGGCAACCAGGACCCCGACAAGGGCATCACCATGGGGCTGTTCGGCTATCCCGTGCTGATGGCCGCCGATATCCTCATGTTCAACGCCCAGAAGGTACCTGTGGGCCGTGACCAGATCCAGCATATCGAGATGGCTCGCGATATCGCCGGACGCTTCAACCATCTCTACAAGGGGCAGTACTTCACCCATCCCGAGGCAGTGGTGGACGAGAGGGTGGAGGTCCTCAATGGCCTCGACGGTCGCAAGATGTCCAAGAGCTACCACAACACCATCCCGCTGTTCGTCTCCGAAAAGAAGCTCCAGAAGCTGGTGCGCAAGATCAAGACCAATTCCCTGGAGCCCGGTGAGCCCAAGGACCCGGCGACCTGCACCCTCTTCCAGATCTACTCGGCCCTCGCCACCGCGGAGGAGACCCAGGCCATGCGCACCGAGTACGCCAACGGCATCGGCTGGGGCGACGCCAAGAACCGCGTCTTCGAGTTGCTCAACGAGCAGCTGCGCGAGCCCCGCGAGCGCTACCGGGCGCTGATGGAGGACCCGGGACATATCGAACAGGTGCTGATCAAGGGTGCCGAGCGGGCCCGTGCCGAGGCGGTGCCCTTGATGGGCCGCCTTCGCCAGGCGGCGGGGCTGGGTTCTTTCGTTTGAGCCGGGTTCAGCCAGAAAGCCCGACCCCCGGGCGAGCCGGCATGAAGTGCCGCGGCGCCCTCGAGGTCGGCATGCTAGAGTTGATGACAAGACGCCGTCACGAGTGTCTCCGGCCCATTCCAGTCACTGACAGAGACCTGCAATGACCAACGACAAGAAACGTCCTCTCTATATTCCTTACGCCGGCCCTTCACTGCTGGGGATGCCACTGCTCAACAAGGGCAGCGCCTTTTCCCGCGAGGAGCGCATCGAACTCAACCTGATCGGACTGCTGCCGCAGAACGTGGAGTCGATCGAGGAGCAGTCGGAACGGGCCTACCGGCAGTATTCCCAGTGCCAGAATGCCCTCGATCGCCATATCTACCTGCGCGCCATCCAGGATGATAACGAGACGCTGTTCTTCCGGCTGGTCACCGAGCATCTCGAGGAGATGCTGCCGATCATCTATACCCCCACGGTGGGCCAGGCCTGCGAGGAATTCTCCAACATCTATCGCAATCACCGCGGGCTCTTCATCTCCTACCCCGACCGGGACCGCATGGACGATATCCTGCGCAGCGCCACCAAGGACAGGGTAAAGGTGATCGTGGTCACCGACGGTGAGCGGATTCTCGGCCTGGGCGATCAGGGCATCGGCGGCATGGGCATCCCCATCGGCAAGTTGTCCCTGTATACCGCCTGTGGCGGTATCAGCCCCGCCAATACCCTGCCGATCATGCTCGACGAGGGCACCAACAACCAGGCCTTGCTGGATGACCCCATGTACATGGGGTGGCGCCATCCGCGCGTTTCCCAGAAGGAATACGACATCTTCCTCGAGACCTTCATCGATGCCGTCAAGCAGCGCTGGCCGAATGTGCTGCTGCAGTTCGAGGACTTCGCCCAGGCCAATGCCCTGCCGCTCCTCTACCGCTATCGTGAACGGCTCTGTTGTTTCAACGACGATATCCAGGGCACGGCCTCGATCTGTGTCGGCACTCTGCTGGCCGCCTGCGAGGCCCGCGAAGAGAGCATCACCCAGCAGCGGGTGGTCTTCGTCGGGTCGGGTTCCGCCGGCTGCGGCATCGCCGAACAAGTGGTGCTGGCCATGCAGGTCGAGGGCCTGTCCGAGCGAGAGGCGCGACAGCGGATCTGCATGGTGGATAGGGACGGGCTGGTCACGACCGACCAGGCCTGGTTGAGAAACTTCCAGCGTAAGCTGGCCCACGACCCCGAGATGGCGGCCGACTGGGAAAACCAGTCCCTGCTGGAAGTGGTGCGGCATTTCAAACCCACCGTGCTGCTGGGCGTCTGTGGCATGCCCAGTATCTTCACCGAGGAGGTCGTGAAGACGATGCATGCCGGCTGCGAGCGTCCCCTGATCATGCCGCTTTCCAACCCCACCTCGCGGGCCGAAGCCTTGCCCGAGGACGTGGTCCGCTGGACCGATGGCCAGGCCCTGGTGGCGACCGGCAGTCCCTTCGCACCGGTGGTCTACCAGGGGAAAAGCTACCCCATTGCCCAGTGCAACAACGCCTACATCTTCCCTGGGATCGGTCTGGGCGTCCTCGCCAGCGGCGCCCGGCGCGTCACCGACGCCATGCTGATGTCGGCATCGCGGGCCCTGGCGCGAGAGGCGCCCATCGCCAAAGAGGGAGAAGGCGCCCTCCTGCCGCCCCTTTCCCAGATCCGCGAACTTAGCAAGCTGATCGCCTTCGACGTGGCCGCCCAGGCCCAGCAGGAAGGCGTGGCCTTGAAGACCGACGGCATCAAGCTGCGCGCCGCCATCGAACGCAGCAACTGGACACCGGAATATCGCCGCTACCGGCGGCGGTCGTTCTGAATGTGTGCCGCCGACCCGCATCAGGAGGTACCAAACGGGGCTAGCA